>NZ_JAAQTL010000002.1:300000-593347 GCF_011742875.1 Luteibacter yeojuensis | reverse complement strand
TCCCGAACTCAGAAGTGAAACGCGCATGCGCCGATGGTAGTGTGGCTCAAGCCATGCAAGAGTAGGTCACCGCCAGGGGCTTTATCCTAAAACCCGGTCTCGAATGAGGCCGGGTTTTTTCCTTGCTGTCGTGCCCAGCGGGCACGCACAGCAACAGGTCACCGCCAGGGGCTTTATCCCAAAAACCCGGTCTCGAATGAGGCCGGGTTTTTTCTTTGCTGTCGTGCCCAGCGGGCACGCACAGCAACAGGTCACCGCCAGGGGCTTTATCCCAAAAACCCGGTCTCGAATGAGGCCGGGTTTTTTCTTTGCTGTCGTGCCCAACGGGCACGCACAGCAACAGGTCACCGCCAGGGGCTTTATCCCAAAAACCCGGTCTCGAATGAGGCCGGGTTTTTTCTTATCCGTCGCACAGGAGCCGCTTTAGCGGCTCCTACAACGGGGCGGCGGCGTATAAGATCGCGTCAGGTCGGGACATCCTCCCGCCGGAATGGATGGCGGAAATGGTCGAGCAGGTCGATGTGCTGGTGGTCGGTGGCGGAGTGAACGGTGTCGGTATTGCGCGCGATGCCGTCGGCCGGGGCCTCAGCGTCTGGTTGTGCGAACGGGACGACCTCGCCTCCCATACATCCAGTTCCAGCACCAAGCTCATCCACGGCGGCCTGCGCTACCTCGAACAGTTCGAATTCGCCCTCGTCGGCAAGGCCCTGGCCGAGCGCGAGGTGTTGCTGCGCGCGGCACCGCACATCATCTGGCCGCTGCGTTTCGTTCTTCCCCATCAACCGCACTTGCGGCCGGAGTGGATGATCCGTCTCGGCCTGCTCCTTTACGATCACCTGGGCCGGGGGCGTCGTACGCTTCCCGGATCGCGGCGCATCCGCTTCGCCAAGCACGTCACCGGCAAAGCCCTGCGAGACGAATTCCACGCCGGCTTCGTCTACTCCGACGCCTGGGTGCAGGACGCGCGCCTCGTCGTGCTCAACGCGATGGACGCGGCCCGGCGCGGCGCACGCATCCAGACCCATACGCGCTGCGTCAGCGCGCGTCGCGAGGACGACGGCTGGACCGTCGAACTCGAAGCCCGCGATGGCGCACGGCATGTCGTGAAGGCGCGTGCCCTGGTGAACGCCACCGGGCCCTGGGCGGCCGAGTTCCTGGACGACGTGGCCCACGTGAAGCACGATCGCTCGCTGCGCCTGGTGAAGGGCAGCCACATCGTGGTGCCGCGGATGTTCGATCACCGCTATGCGTACATCTTCCAGCAGCCTGACCGGCGCATCGTCTTCGCCATCCCCTACGAACGCGATTTCACCTTGCTCGGCACGACCGACGTGGACTATACCGGCGACCCCTCGCACCCGGTCATCACGGCGGAGGAAGTTGCCTACCTGTGCGACGCGGCGAATCGCTATTTCCGGAAGCAGCTCACCTCGGACGACATCGTCTGGACGTATAGCGGCGTCCGTCCGCTCCTCGAGGACGACTCGGGCAAGGCGTCCGAAGTCACCCGCGACTACCTGCTCGACGTGGATCGCAACGGGCCGCCGCTCCTGAGCGTCTTCGGGGGCAAGCTCACGACGTTCCGCAAGCTGTCCGAAGAGGCCCTGGACATCCTCGCGCCCTTGCTGGGAAACGATCGCCCGGCCTGGACGGCCGACGCGCGGCCGTTGCCCGGCGGCGGCGAGCGCGACATCGAGGCGTTGCTCGACGACGTGCGTTCGTCGCGTCCCTGGCTGTCCGAGACGCTGGCATGGCGCCTGGTCCACAGCTACGGCACGCGCGCCCGCGACCTGCTCGGCGAAGCCCGTGGCCTGTACGACCTCGGCGAGCATTTCGGCGCCGACCTCTACCAGGCGGAGGTGGATTACCTTGTCCGTCACGAATGGGCGACGGCCGCGGAAGACATCCTGTGGCGCCGTAGCAAACTCGGCCTGCGCTTCGCGCCGCCGGACGTGCAGCGCCTTACAGACTATCTGTCGACGGCAGACCGGCGAGACACTTTCGGCATGATAAAGCTTCTGTAGGAGCCGCTATAGCGGCGAGGAAACCTCGCTACGCATTGGCAAGATTTCTCTCGCCGCTATAGCGGCTCCTACATTAATGCCGCGGGGTTTAATGTGACGATGAAGAAAACCTACATCCTCGCCATCGACCAAGGCACGACCAGTTCGCGTGCCATGCTCTTCGACCACGACGGCGGCATTGCCGGTACGGCGCAGCGCGAGTTCGCCCAGATCTTTCCCCAGCCGGGCTGGGTGGAGCACAACCCGCGCGACATCGTGACCAGCGTGCTGTCGACGATGACCGAGGCGATCAGCAACGCGCAGGTCGATCCGTCGCGTATCGCGGGTATCGGCATCACCAACCAGCGCGAGACCGCGGTCGTCTGGGACCGGCATACCGGCCAGCCCATCCATAACGCGATCGTGTGGCAGTCGCGGCAGAGTGCTGCCATCTGCGACCGGCTCAAGGCTGAAGGCCACGAGGACACCGTCCGCGAGAAGACCGGACTCCTGATCGATCCCTATTTCTCCGGGACCAAGGTGCGCTGGATCCTCGACCATGTGGAGGGAGCACAGGCGAGGGCCGAGGCCGGCGAGTTGCTGTTCGGCACCATCGACACCTGGCTGATCTGGAACCTCACCGGCGGCAAGGTGCACGTCACCGATGTCACCAATGCCTCGCGCACCCTGATGTACGACATTCATGCCCGTGAGTGGGACGACGAACTGCTGCGCATGCTGAATGTCCCCCGCGCCATGCTGCCCGACGTGAAATCGTCCAGCGAGGTCTATGGCAGCACCGAAGGAAGGCACTTTTTCGGCAAGGAAGTGCCGATCGCGGGCATCGCCGGCGACCAGCAGGCTGCACTTTTCGGGCAGGCCTGCTTCGAGGAAGGCATGGCGAAGAATACCTACGGGACAGGGTGCTTCATGTTGATGAACACGGGTGGGAAGGCCGTGCGTTCAGCCAACGGATTGCTGACCACCATCGCATGGAGTGTCGATGGAAAAGTGGACTACGCGCTCGAAGGCAGCATCTTCGTCGCGGGCTCCGTCGTGCAATGGCTGCGCGACGGATTGCGGATGTTCGGCAAGGCATCCGACTCGCAAGCGTACGCCGAACGCGCGAAGGACAGCGGTGGTGTGTATGTCGTGCCGGCGTTTGTCGGACTGGGCGCGCCGTACTGGAAGAGCGACGTGCGCGGCGCCGTGTTCGGACTGTCGCGGGGAAGCACGAAAGAACAGTTCATTCGCGCTGCGCTGGAGTCGATGGCCTACCAGACACGCGACGTGCTCGAGGCGATGCAGGCCGATGCCGGAATCAAGCTGAAGGAACTGCGTGCCGACGGCGGCGCCATCGCAAACGACTTCATGGCGCAGTTCCAGGCGGACATCCTCGACGTGACGCTGCTGCGGCCCAAGGTGCAGGAGACGACGGCGCAAGGCGCGGCATATCTCGCCGGCCTTGCCGTCGGCTTCTGGAAGGACAAGCAGGAGATCGCCGGACTCCGGGTCGTCGATCGCGAGTTCAGGCCGGCGATGGCGGAGGCTCGCCGCGAGGCGCTGTACGAAGGATGGAAGCAGGCGGTCGGCGCAACGATGGCATTCAAACCGCGCACAACCTTGTAGGAGCCGCTATAGCGGCGAGAAGCCGACGAAGCCATGAACCCATGAACCTATGAACCCCCAGGCATCGTCCTTCACCGCCATGGGTCTCCTGCAAGTGCAGGCGTGCAAGCAAAAAGGGCGGCGCATCGCTGCGCCGCCCCTTGTTTTACGATGTTTGGCGACGCTCAGCCCAGCGCGTAACCGAACTGGTCCTGGAACTCCGTCGCGAACTGGTCGTACGTGAAGTACTGGTTCTGCGTGCCCGGATGCTCGACCTTCAGCGCGCCCATCAGCGACGCCATGCGGCCGATGGTGGGCCAGTCGTAACCCTTCATGATGCCGAAGATGAGGCCGGCGCGGTACGCGTCGCCGCAGCCGGTCGGGTCCACCACCTGGCGCTCGCGCGCCGGCGGAATCTCCACCGTCTGGCCGTCCACATGGATCAGCGAACCGCGCGGGCCCTGCGTCACGATGTACGCGGTGACCTTCGATGCGATGTCCGACGCGCTCCAGCCCGTGCGCTGCTGCAGCAGCTGCGACTCGTAGTCATTGACGATCACATACGTGGACTTGCCGATCATCGAACGGAATTCCTCGCCGTTGAAGAGCGGCATGGCCTGGCCCGGATCGAAGATGAAGGGCACGCCGCGCGCGGAGAATTCTTCCACGTGCTGCAGCATCGCCTCGCGGCCGTCGGGCGCGACGATGCCGAAGGTGCAATGCGCGATGTCGCGCACGTGGTTTTCCTGCGCGCTCGACATGGCGCCGGGATGGAAGGCCGTGATCTGGTTGTTGTCCAGGTCGGTGGTGATGAAGCACTGCGGCGTGAACTGGTCGTCGAACTGGCGCACGCCGTCGAGACGAATGCCGAACTTCTCCAGGTGCGCACGATACGGCGCGAAATCCTGACCGACCGTGGCGACCGGCATCGGCTCGCCGCCGAGCAGCTTGAGGTTGTACGCGATGTTGCCGGCGCAGCCGCCGAACTCGCGGCGCATCGCCGGCACCAGGAACGACACGTTCAGGATATGCACCTGGTCCGGAATGATGTGGTTCTTGAACTGGTCCTGGAACACCATGATGGTGTCATAGGCGAGCGATCCGCAGATTACGGCAGTCATGCGTTGGGTGACCCTGAAGGTGGATGGGCGCGACCGGAATGGCCGTCGCGAGAAACGCCGCCCGCGCGGGGTCCGGCAAACCTGAGGATCGTACCGAAAAACGGACCCGGAGGCGAGTTTGCCGGTCCCGCCGGAGGCGCCCCGGCCGCGCCGGTTCCGCACGCATCATCCGGACTTACAAGGCTTTCTTAACGACTGTGCCCTTGCGTGGGGGAGGGCGCCAATCTAGACTCGCACGCTTACTTTTTCCCGCTATGGGCGCCCGCCGCATCATGTTCAAGAAGTTCCGCGGACTCTTTTCTAACGACATTTCCATCGACCTCGGCACGGCGAACACGCTCATTTATGTGCGCGGGCAGGGCATCGTCCTCAACGAACCGTCGGTGGTGGCGATCCGCCAGGACCGCGGTCCCGGCGGCCCCCGTGCCGTCGCGGCCGTGGGCGGCGACGCCAAGCGCATGCTGGGCCGTACCCCGGGCAACATCGCCACGGTGCGCCCCATGAAGGATGGCGTCATCGCCGACTTCACCATGACCGAGGCGATGCTGCAGCACTTCATCAAGCAGGTGCACCGTTCGCGCATGTTGCGCCCGAGCCCGCGCGTGCTGGTCTGCGTGCCCTGCGGCTCCACCCAGGTGGAACGCCGCGCCATCAAGGAATCGGCCGAAGGCGCCGGTGCCCGCGACGTCTTCCTCATCGAGGAGCCCATGGCCGCCGCGATCGGCGCCGGCATCCCGGTGCACGAGGCGCGCGGCTCCATGGTGCTGGACATCGGCGGCGGCACCTCCGAGGTGGCCGTCATCTCGCTCAACGGCATCGTCTACTCGCAGTCCGTGCGCGTGGGTGGCGACCGCTTCGACGAGGCCATCATCAACTACGTGCGCCGCAACCACGGCACCCTCATCGGCGAGTCCACCGCCGAGCGGATCAAGCTCGAGATCGGCTGCGCCTTCCCGCAGGGCGAGGTGCGCGAGATCGAGATTTCCGGCCGCAACCTCGCCGAGGGCGTGCCGCGCATGTTCACGATCAACTCCAACGAAGTGCTGGAAGCCCTCCACGAGCCGCTGTCCGGCATCGTGGCCGCCGTGAAGGCGGCGCTGGAACAGACCCCGCCGGAGCTCTGCTCCGACGTGGCCGAGCGCGGCATCGTGCTCACCGGCGGCGGCGCGCTGCTGCGCGATCTGGATCGCCTGATCTCCGAGGAAACCGGCCTGCACGTGCAGGTCGCCGACGACCCGCTGACCTGCGTGGCCCGCGGCGGCGGCAAGGCCCTGGAGATGATCGACCAGCACGGCAGCGATTTCTTCGCGTTCGAATGATGAGGGCGCTCGCGGCGCAGGGGCCGGAGCGCGCTGAATCATGGCCCTGAATCGCGACGACCAGTCGCCCCTGTTCGCACCGGGCGTGGCGGGCACGCTGCGCCTTATCGTCTACCTCGCGCTCGCCTGCGTGCTGATGGTGCTCGACCACCGCGGCGGCTGGCTGCCGAGCGTCCGCTACGGGCTCTCGCTCGTGGTCGAGCCGGTCTATCGCATCGCCGGCCTGCCGTCGCAGGGTTTCCATGCGGCGACGGTGGCCTTTGCCGATCGCCAGCGCCTCACCGACCAGAACCAGCGCCTGCGCGAAGACCTGCTGCTGGCCAACGCCAAGCTCAACCGCATGGCGTCCGTGGCCGAGCAGAACCAGCGCCTGAAGGAGCTGCTCGACACGCAGCACAGTCTTTCGCTGAACGTGCAGCTCGCCCGCCTGATCGGTGTCGACCTCGGCAGCTTCCGCCACCGCATCGTGCTCAACGTGGGCGCGCGCGACAAGGTGAAGACCGGCCAGGTGGTGATCGACGCGCGCGGCGTGATGGGCCAGATCGTGGAGGTGATGCCGACCACCTCCGTGGCGATGCTGATCACCGACCCCAACCATGCGATCCCCGTGACCATCGAACGCACCGGCCTGCGCACCATCGCCTACGGTTCGCGCGCGGGCGACATGCTCCTGCTGCCCAACATCCCGGTCTCCGCGGACGTACAGGTGGGCGACAAGCTCGTCACCTCCGGCCTTGGCGGGCGCTTCCCCGTCGGTTTCCCCGTGGGCGAGATCCGCGACGTGGCGCAGACCCCTTCCGGTACCTTCCTCTCGGCCCAGGCGAAACCGGCCGCGGACCTCGACCGCAGCGAGGACGTGCTCCTGCTGCACGACCTCGCGGAGGTCGACGGGCCGCCGGCGCCCGCGCCCGACGTCGGCCCGCCTGCCAGCCTCGCACCCGACCCGAACGCGACGCTCCCGGCCGTCACGTCGCCCACGGCGGCGCCGGTGCCGGCGAAGCCAGCCACCGCCGCCTCGCCGGCAGGGGGCACGCCATGAACAAGGTCCGCGTCCGCCAGCTCTGGTTCGCCGCCACGCTGCTGATCTCGCTCTTTCTCATGCTGATCCCGCTGCCGGGTCCGCTCACGCCGCTGAAGCCGTACTGGCCGGCCCTGGTGCTGCTCTACTGGTGCCTGCAATCGGGCGATCGCGTCACCCTGGGCCTCGCCTTCTGCCTGGGCGTGGCGGCCGACCTGTTCGACGGCGTGCTGCTCGGCGAACAGGCCTTGCGCCTTACCGCGATGGTGTTCATCGCGCTGCGCTTCCGCTCGCGCCTGCGCTTCTTCCCCATGTGGCAGCAGTCGCTGGCCGTGCTCGGCCTCCTCGTGAACGACCGCATCCTGCTCATGCTGGTACGGGTGTTCAGCGGCGATCCGCTGCCGCCGACGGAATACTGGATCTCGCCGCTGGTCGGCGCGGCCCTGTGGCCGTTCCTGTTCCTCATCCTCGACGACCTGCGCGCGCGCCTGCGCATCCACGAGGCATGAGCAGGCGGCGCGCCTCGATCAAGGAGGTCCGCGGCGAGGTGGCGCTGTTCCGCCGCCGCGCGCTGGCCGGCTTCGCGCTGATCCTGCTCGGCCTCGCGGCCGTCTGCGTGCGCTACGTGTACCTGCAGGTGCTGCACCACGACGAGTTCGTGGTGCGCTCCGACCAGAACCGGGTGAAGCCGCGCGCCATCCCGCCGGCGCGCGGACTCATCTACGACCGTAACGGCGTGCTGCTGGCGGACAACGTGCCCGCCTTCCGGCTCGAGGTCACGCCCGAGCAGGTCGCCGACATGGACGACATGCTGTCCCGGCTCGGCGCGGTGGTGCCGCTCAGCGACGAGGACATCGCCAGCTTCAAGAAGCAGGTGAAGCAGAGCCGGCGCTTTGAAGGGGTGCCGCTCAAGCTCAAGCTCACCGAGGACGAGATCGGCCGCTTCGCCGTGAACCGCTGGCGATTCCCCGGCGTGGACGTGGTGCCGTACCTCACCCGGCGCTACCCGATGGGCGCCCAGCTGGCCCACGTCATCGGTTACGTGAGCCGCATCGACGCCGACGACCTCGAAGGCATGGACGAGGAGGAAGAGGCCAGCTACAAGGGCACGACGCACATCGGCCGCATCGGCATCGAGCGCTACTACGAGAAGCTCTTGCACGGCGAGCCCGGCTACGAACTGGTCGAGGTGAACGCCGATGGCCGCACGCAGGCCGTGCTCGACACCACGCCGCCCACGCCGGGCAAGAACATCTACCTGACCATCGACGAGCGCCTGCAGAAGGCCGCGGAAGAGGCGATGAACGGCCGCGCCGGCGCGGCCATCGCCATCGATCCGCGCAACGGCCAGATCCTGGCCTTCGCCAGCGAGCCGAGTTTCGATCCCAACCTCTTCGTCAACGGCATCAGCTCCGCCGACTACAAGGCGCTGACCACGGCACCCGACAAGCCGCTGTACAACCGCGCGCTGCGCGGCGTGTATCCGCCGGGCTCGACGGTGAAGCCGTTCCTCGCCCTCGGCGGCCTGGAGATGGGCATCCGCCGGCCAAGCGATACCGTGCTCTCCACCGGCGAGTTCTGCATCCCGGGGCAGTCGCGCTGCTATCGCGACGACAAGCGCGGCGGCGACGGCACGGTGAACATGATCGGCGCCATCGAGAAATCCACCAACACCTATTTCTACAAGCTCGCCCTCGACATGGGCATCGACCGGCTCTCCGCATGGATGGGCAAGCTGGGCTTCGGCAGGAAGACCGGCATCGACCTCATCGGCGAGGTGGAAGGCGTGCTGCCTTCGCGCGAATGGAAGGCGACGCGCAGCAAGGCCGGCTGGTTCCCCGGCGAGACCATCATCTCGGGTATCGGCCAGGGCTACTGGGCCGTCACGCCGATCCAGCTGGCACATGCCGTCGCCACCTTCGCCGGTCGCGGCATCCCGTATGCGCCGCACCTGCTGCTCGACACGCAGGATGGCGTGGACAGCGCGCGCGTGCCGCAGACCTTTCCTCCCTCCGGGCCTTCGGTGGTCCGCAGGGCCGCCGACTGGGAAGCGGTGAACGAGGGAATGAAGGCGGTGATCAACTCCGGCAAGGGTACGGGCAAGAAGCTGGGCATCGGTTTCCCCTTCGTCATCGCGGGCAAGAGCGGTACGGCCGAGCGCTTCTCGCGCAAGACCGACGCCTACGACACCAACAAGAACAAGGCCTACCTGGCCAGCCGCCACCGCGCGCTGTTCATCGCCTATACCCCGGCCGACGACCCGAAGATCGCGGTCGCCGTGGTGCTCGAGGCCGGTGCATGGGGCGCGGAAGATTCGGGTCCGATCGCGCGCAAGATCCTCGACCAGTGGGTGGTGGACGAGGGCGGCCAGCGTCCGGTCGACTTGACGCCAGGCAAGATCGTCACGGCCGACACCGTCCCCGAGGCGGAGGCGGCGGAAGCCTCCTCCGTGGGGGGCGTGCCGCCGGCGACCGCGGAAAGCACCGCGCCGCCCTACGACAACGGCGAGGACCAGTAACCGTGCTCGTACAACTGTCCGTCCGCCTGAAGCGCTTCGGCATGCGCATGCTCACCCGGCCGCGGCTGGACCTGCCGCTGCTGCTGGCGCTGTTCCTGCTGGCCTGCGCGGGCCTCGCCACGCTCTACAGCGCGGGCGGGGGCAATTATTCGCTGGTGGGCGGGCAGGCCGCGCGCTTCGTCCTCGGCGCGATCCTGCTGCTGGTCATCTCGCGCATCCCGCCACCGGTGCTGCGCTCGTGGACGCCCTGGCTCTACATGGGCAGTACGGCGCTGCTCGTGGTGGTGGCGGTGCTGGGCGAGGGCAGGGGCGCCTATCGCTGGCTCGACCTGGGCGTGATGCGTTTCCAGCCTTCCGAGCTGCTCAAGCTGACCATGCCGATGATGGTGGCCTGGTACCTGCATCCGCGCCAGCTGCCGCCCGGCTGGAAGGATATCGCCGTGGTGGGCCTGCTCATCGCGGTGCCGGCCGGCCTCATCGCCGAACAGCCGGACCTCGGCACGGCGTTGCTGGTGGCCGGTGCGGGCGCCTTCGCGCTGTTCCTTTCCGGCATGGCGTGGTGGCGCATCGGGCTCCTGGTGGGCGGCGCGGCGGCGACGGTCCCGGTGGCGTGGCAGTTCCTCCATGAATACCAGCGCAATCGCGTGCGCACCATGTTCGACCCCGAATCCGATCCGCTGGGCAACGGCTGGCACATCATCCAGTCGAAGATCGCCGTGGGCTCGGGCGGCGTCTTCGGCAAGGGCTGGCAGCACGGCACGCAGTCGCGCCTCGATTTCCTGCCCGAGCACACCACCGACTTCATCTTCGCCGTGTTCTCGGAGGAGTTCGGCCTGATCGGCGTCATCGCCATCATGCTGCTCTACGCGTTCATCATCGGCCGCTGCCTGTGGATCGCGATGAACGCGCGCGACACCTATTCCCGCCTGCTGGCGGGCGCCATCGGCATGAGTTTCTTCGTCTACGTGGCGGTGAACGGCGGCATGGTGGCCGGCATCCTGCCCGTGGTGGGCGTGCCCATGCCGCTGGTGAGCTACGGCGGCACCTCCGCGGTATCGCTGCTCACGGGCTTCGGCGTGTTGATGTCGATCCATGCGAACCGTAAATTGCACGATTGATCGGCTTCATCGCCCTGCTTTTGTAGGAGCCGCTATAGCGGCGAGGGGAACCTGCCTCGCCGCTTCGTCGCTTCGTGGGTTTCTCGCCGCTATAGCGGCTCCTGCCAAGGGCGCATACCCTCAGCCCTTCTTCGCTTCGTTGGCTTCTCGCCGCTATAGCGGCTCCCACAAGACAGCTCCGGCCTGAACGCTTCTGCAAATGGCCCCGGATACGCCAGATGCGCGTGTTACGCTTCGGCGTATGGATGAAGTTCTCGCCGCGCGCCGCGCACGACCCGCCCGCCCATTCCCGCGCCTCGCCGGCGCGATGATCGCCTTCCCCCTCCTGTTCGCCACCGCCGCCCACGCCGGAACCCATCCGGGGCAGGAGAAACTGGTGCGCGAAGTGGCGAGGGACACCGGAAAAAGCCAGGCCTCGCTCAATGCGCTACTGGACGGCGCGAAGAAACAGCAGGCCATCCTCGACGCGATCAGCCGGCCCGCCGAGGGCAAGCCCTGGCGCGATTACCGCCCCATCTTCCTCACCGAGAAGCGCATCGCGGCCGGCGCGGACTTCTATCGCGAACACCGTGCGTTGCTCGAAGACATCGGTCGCAAGTACGGCGTGCCGCCCGAGTACATCGTGGCCATCGTGGGCGTGGAGACCTCCTACGGCGGCAATACCGGCAAATGGAAGGTGCTCGACGCGCTGGCCACGCTGGCCTTCTACTATCCCAAGCGCGCGCCGTTCTTCCGCGAGCAGCTGAAAGTACTGCTGGAACTGCCGCCGAACCACCTGGGCGGTCCGCTCGACACGCTCACCGGCTCCTACGCCGGCGCGCAGGGCTGGGGTCAGTTCATGCCCTCTTCCATCCGCGACTGGGGTGTGGATTACGACGGCGACGGCCGCATCGACATGAAGGGGTCGATGGGAGACATCTTCGCGAGCGTGGCGAACTACTTCGCGCAGCATGGCTGGGAGGCTGGCGGCCCCGTCGCCGCGCGTGCCCAGCCCGACGCCGGCGCCGTGCCGCCGGACGTGCCGAAGGACTGGCGTCCGGTCGCGCCCGTGGAATCCTTCGTGGCCGAAGGGTACGCCCCGCTGCAGCACCTGAACCCGGGCCGCGACGCGCAACTGGTGCGCCTCGACGGCCCCTCGGGCGATGAGTACTGGTTCGTGTTCCAGAACTTCTACGTGATCACCACCTATAACCGCAGCCCGATGTACGCCATGGCGGTCGATCAGCTGGCGCAGGAAATCCGTGCGCGCGTAGCGGTGGCAGGCTCGCCATGACGCGGAACCTCGTGGGGGCGGTGATGAATGCGACCGTCGCCCCTGCGAAGGCAGGGGCCCAGTGTCTCTTGCCTCCGGCCCATGGCGCCCTCGGGCGGAAGTCGCTGGGTCCCTGCCTTCGCAGGGACGACGGCCTGTTGCGGTTCGGCAGGTTCTTCGCGGTGGTGCTGCTCGCCCTGCTGCTTGCCGCCTGCGGCGGCTCGAAGAACGCCCGTCCGTCGTCGCGCGGCAGCGGTTCATCGTCCTCCGCGCGCGGCTACGACGATATCCGCAAGAACCAGACCAGCCGCTACCGCAGCCGCAGCGACAGCGTCCCTACCGATGCGCCGGACGTGAGCAAGCTCCCCGAGCCGGTGCCGAAGGTGGAGCCGCGCTCGCTCTACGGCAACAAGTCGCCGTATTCCGTGCTCGGCCAGACCTACAACGTGCTGCCCAGCCCGCGCGGCTACGTCGAACGCGGCATCGCCTCCTTCTACGGGAACAAGTTCCACGGCTACAAGACCTCGAGCCTCGAGGAATACGACATGTACCAGTTCTCGGCGGCGCACAAGACCCTGCCGCTGCCGAGCTACGCGCGCGTCACCAACCTGGAGAACGGCAAGAGCGTGATCGTGCGCATCAACGATCGCGGGCCGTTCCACGAAAACCGCATCATCGACCTGTCCTTCGCCGCGGCCGTGAAGATCGGCGTGTGGCCCAAGGGCACGGGGCTGGTGGAAGTGCGCGCCATCGACCCGACCGACCCCCGCAGCGACCGCGGGGCACCCTACGTGAACACGGCCCCGAAACCCGCCCCCGTCACCGCGCCACCTGTGGGAGCCTCTCGCTCTGTAGGAGCCGCTATAGCGGCGAGAAGCCCACGGAGCGGTGAAGCGATGAGGCAAACTTCCCTCGCCGCTATAGCGGCTCCTACAACGTCGCAGCTGCCTTCGCCGCGAACCGTGGCGACCCCCGCGGCGGCCGTGGGCGCCATGCCGGTGGCCGAGGAAACCGACGGCTACGGCGACGGCAGCGTGGCCGGCATGACCCACGTCTCGCCGGCCCAGGCCCTGCCGCCGGTGGCGGGCAGCGCCGCCACGGTCCCGGCGGGACGCATCACGCCCCCTGTGGCCGGCAAACCCAGCATCTATCTCCAGGTCGGCGCCTTCTCCGACGCGGCGAACGCCCAGCGCGTGGCCGACCAATTGAACCGTGCCGGCCTCGGGCCGGTCAGTGTCGTGGAGACGCAGGTCGGTGGCCGCAGCATGCGCCGTGTCCGCGTGGGACCGCTTTCCGACGTGGACACCGCCGACCGCCTCACCAACCAGATCGCCGGGATGGGCCTGCCCAGGCCGCAGGTCGCGGTAGACTGACCTCCTTTTTTGTTGCTTTGACTGGACCGCTGAAACGATGAAGCTCTTGCCCCGTTCCCTGTTCGCTTTCGCCGCCGCCGCGCTCGTCGCCGGCGTGACCGTGGCGCAGCAGACGCCGCCCCGCCCCTCCGTGCCGCGCCCCGTGGTGCCCGAGGCGCCGGTGCCGCCGCCGCCGGACGTGGAGGGCAAGAGCTGGGTGCTGATGGACTACAACACCGGGCAGATCATCGCGTCGAAGGAACCCGACATGCAGGTCGAGCCGGCCTCGATCACCAAGGTGATGACCGACTACGTCGTCTCCGCCGAGATCGGCAACGGCAAGATCCACATGACCGATCCGGTCACGATCAGCGAGAACGCGTGGCGCGGCGGCGGTGCGGGCACCGACGGCTCCACCAGCTTCCTCAAGCTCAACAGCCAGGTGCCGCTGAAGGACCTGCTCTACGGCATGATCATCCAGTCCGGCAACGACGCCGCCATCGCGCTCGCCGAGCACACGGCGGGTTCCGAGCCGGCGTTCGCCAACCTGATGAACGCGTATGCGAAGCAGCTGGGCATGACCCACTCGAACTTCCAGAACGCGTCCGGCTATCCCATCGCCAACCACTACACGACCGCCCGCGACATCGCGATCCTCTCGCGCGCGCTCATTCACGACTTCCCCGAGGACTATGCGATCTCGGCGGTGAAGGAGTTCGAGTGGAACGGCATCAAGCAGCACAACCGCAACCTGCTGCTGTGGCGCGACAACACCGTCGACGGCATCAAGACCGGCCACACCGCCGCCGCCGGCTACTGCCTGGCCGCCTCGGCGAAGCAGGGCGACGCGCGCATGATCGCCATCGTGATGGGCGCCAACAGCGAGAAGGGCCGCGCCGACGCCGCGCTGGCGCTGCTCAACTACGGCTTCCGCTTCTACGAGTCGCACAAGCTCTACGAGGCCAACAAGCCGCTGGCCACGCCGAAGCTGTGGAAGGGCGCCGAGAACACCATCCCGCTGGGCCTCACCGAGGACGCCATGGTGTCGGTCAAGCGCGGCGATTACGACAAGCTGAAGGCCAACCTCGACATTCCCGCCACCCTGATCGCCCCGTTCAAGAAGGGCCAGCAGGTGGGCACGCTGCGCGTCACGCTCGACGGCCAGCCGGTGCTCACCAAGCCGCTGGTGGCCCTGGCCGATGCGCCCGAAGGCGGCTTCTTCTCGCGCCTCTGGGACACCATCCTGCTGTGGTTCCACAGCGATAGCGACAGCGACAAGAAGTAAGAGGGCAACCGCCATGCGCGAGATCGATTTCAGCGAGGCACAGAAGGACGGGAAGGGTTTCCAGTTCCCGGGCGAGTTCGAGATCACCGCGATCGGCAACGCCAACGCGGGTCTCGACAAGCACGTGCCCGCGCTGCTCCACGGCATCGGCCTGGAGGTGCTTCACGAGACGCTGTCGACCAAGCTCACGCCGGCCGGCAACTACCAGTCGGTGACGGTGAGCTTCGTCGCACCCAGCCGTGAGAAATACCTTGAGGCTCACACCACACTGCGCGCCGACGAGAACATCCGTTTTACGATGTAGCGGCCACCCGTCGCTGTAGGAGCCGCTATAGCGGCGAGGGGAGCCTGCCTTGCCGCTTCATCGCTGCGTGGGCTTCTCGCCGCTGTAGCGGCTCCTACAGGGTGGGGCGGTAACTCTTGTATCGTGGGATCCACGCCCACAATTCGCCCCTATTCCCCTCCAACCCATCCCCCATGACCCTCCCCCTCAACGTCCGCCGGCTGGGGCGCGTCCCCTACGAATCCACCTGGAAGGCCATGAGCGCCTTCACCGACAACCGCACCGACGACACCGTCGACGAGTTGTGGCTGCTGGAGCACGACCCGGTGTTCACGCTCGGACAGGCCGGGCTGGAGGAGCACGTGCTCTTCGCGGGCGACATCCCGGTGGTGCGGGTGGACAGGGGCGGCCAGGTGACCTACCACGGCCCCGGCCAGATCGTGGCCTACCCGATGATCGACCTGCGCCGGGTCGGGGTGGGCGTCCGCGAGCTGGTGACCCGGATCGAGCAGGCCATCATCGACACCCTGGGCGAGTGGAACATCGGCGCCGAGCGGCTCGAGGGGGCTCCCGGCGTCTACGTGGCGGGGGCCAAGGTGGCCGCGCTGGGCCTGCGCATCCGCCGGGGCTGCAGCTTCCACGGGCTGGCTTTCAACGTGGACATGGACCTGGAGCCCTACCACCGCATCAATCCCTGCGGGTACAAGGGTTTGGAGGTCACCCAGGTGCTAGACTTGGGCGGTCCGTCACGGTTGGCGGACGTGGAAGACGTCCTGGTTCAGGAATTCTGCAAGCAGTTCGGTTTCCACGCCGTGCCCGCCGATCCCACTCTCCCCGAACTCCCCGCGCGCCTTGCGGTCTGAGGCTGTAGCCCTATGAGCCAGACTTCCGCTTCCCCCTCCCGCAGCATCCCTATCGCCGTCGTCGACAAGCCCGGCGAGAAGATGCTGGGCAACGACAAGATCGGGCTTAACCGCGCGAGCTTCGACACCACGCAACCCGCGCTGCGCAAGCCCGGCTGGATCCGTGTACGCCTGCCGCAGGGCAACGCCGTGCAGCAGCTGAAGGCGCGCCTGCGCGAGAACTCGCTGGTCACGGTGTGCGAGGAAGCCTCCTGCCCGAACATCCACGAGTGCTTCTCCAAGGGCACCGCCACTTTCATGATCCTCGGCGAGGTCTGCACCCGCCGCTGCTCGTTCTGCGACGTGGCCCACGGCCGCCCGCTGCCGCCCGATCCGCTCGAGCCGGCACGCCTGGCCGAGACCATCCGCGACATGCGCCTGCGCTACGTCGTGATCACTTCGGTGGACCGCGACGACCTGCGCGACGGCGGCGCCGAGCACTTCGCCGCGTGCATCCGTGCCGTGCGCCACGCCAGCCCGGACATCCGTATCGAGATCCTCACGCCCGATTTCCGCGGCAAGGGCCGCATGGAACGCGCGCTGGAAGTCCTCAAGGACTTCCCGCCGGACGTCTTCAACCACAACCTGGAGACGGTCCCGCACCTGTACCGCGAGGTCCGCCCGGGTGCCGACTACCAGTGGTCGCTCGACCTGCTGAAAAACTTCAAGGCGCAGCACCCGTCGGTGCCCACCAAATCCGGCATCATGCTGGGCCTGGGCGAGACGATGGAGCAGGTATTGGAGACCATGCGGGATCTACGCGCCCATGACGTCGACATGATCACCATCGGCCAGTACCTGCAGCCGACGGCGCACCATCACCCCGTGGTCCGCTACTGGACGCCGGACGAATTCGAGGCGCTGCGTGTCGCGGGCGAGGAAATGGGTTTCTCCCATGTCGCTTCCGGCCCGTTGGTGCGATCCTCCTACCATGCCGACCTGATGGCTCACGCCGCCGGCGTCGTCGAATAACGCCCCAACGCACACCGAGGCTTCGACTCCATGACTCTCCGCCCCGCGATCGCCCTCCTGCTGGCCCTGACGGCCGCGGGCGTTCAGGCACAGGCCGCCGCTCCGCAGCAGCAGCCCGACTCGACCGTGCCGGCGGCGAAGTCCGCCCCGCAGCCCAAGGACGCCTCGGAAGCCGCCACGTCGCCGCAACCCCAGCGCAAGGAATCCAGCCTGCCGCTGAAGCCCACCCAGGCCGAGGTGCAGGCGTCGCAGCTGTCCGCGCGCTTCCTCACCCGTTTCCATTACCAGGCCCAACCGCTCGACGACGCCATGTCGGCCAAGATCTACAAGGCCTACATCGACTCGCTCGACAGCGAAAAGGTCTTCTTCACCCAGGAAGACCTCGCCAAGTTCGAGCCGCTCAAGACGCAGTTCGACGACGCCATCTGGAACCAGGACCTCACCGGTCCGTTCTCGGTGTTCAACCTGTACATCACGCGCGCCGTGGATCGCATGAACTACGCGCGCGGCCTGCTGAAGAAGGGCTTCGACTTCAGCGGCAACGAGAGCTTCAACTTCGACCGCAAGAATGCCGCCGCGCCGAAGAACCAGGCCGAACTCGACGACGTCTGGCGCAAGCGCACGATGAACGACTGGCTGCGCCTGAAGCTCGCCGGCAAGAGCGACGACGATATCCGCAAGACGCTCGACAAGCGCTATTCCACGTACATCACGCGCGTGCGCCAGCTGGACGACGAGGACGCCACGCAGGCCTTCATGACCGCGTACGCGAACTCCACCGATCCGCATACCGACTACCTCGGCCCCCGCGCCGCGGACGCCTTCGACATCGCCATGCGCCTGTCGCTGGAAGGCATCGGCGCGGTGCTGCAGGCGCGCGACGACTACACCACCATCCGCGAGCTCGTCCCGGGCGGTCCGGCCATCAAGTCCGGCAAGATGAAGCCCGGCGACCGCATCGTCGCCGTCGGCCAGGGCGAGACCGGTCCGCTGGTGGACGTGGTCGGCTGGCGCCAGGACGACGTGGTGAAGCTCATCCGCGGCAAGAAGGACACGACCGTCCGCCTCGAGATCCTCCCCGCCGATGCCGGCGTGGACGGCAAGCACGAAATCGTGACCCTCGTCCGCAAGAAGGTCACGATGGAGGAGCAGGCCGCCAAGTCGAAGGTCATCGACGTGAAGGACGGCGACGTCACGCGCAAGATCGGCGTGATCGAGCTTCCCACCTTCTACCAGGACTTCGGTGCGCGCCGTAACGGCGATGCCAACTTCAAGAGCGCCACCCGCGACGTCTCCAAGCTCCTCACCGAGCTGAAGGCGCAGAAGGTGGAAGGCGTGATCATGGACCTGCGCAACAACGGCGGCGGTTCGCTCAACGAAGCCACCGAACTCACCGGCCTGTTCATCGACACCGGTCCGGTGGTGCAGGTGCGCGACGCGCGCGGCCAGGTCGACGCCCAGGGCGACGACGCGCCGGGCATGGCGTGGGACGGCCCGATGGCCGTGCTGGTCAACCGCGGTTCGGCGTCCGCGTCGGAGATCTTCGCGGCGGCCATCCAGGACTACGGCCGCGGCCTCATCATCGGCGAGCCCACCTTCGGCAAGGGCACCGTGCAGAACCTCGTGGACCTCGACCGCTTCGGCAAGGCCACCACGGGCGAGGACGCGAAGTACGGCGAGCTGAAGATGACCATCGCCGAGTTCATCCGCATCAACGGCGACAGCACCCAGCTGCATGGCGTCACGCCCGACGTGCAGTTCCCGCAGAACGGCGACGCGAAGGAATTCGGCGAGTCCACCTACGACAACGCGCTGCCGTGGCGCCATATCGATCCGGCCGACTACAAGCCGGTGGCCAGCCTGAAGCCCATCATCGGCCCGCTCAACGAGAAGCACCAGGCACGCGTGGCGAATTCGCCGTCGTGGAAGCTGATGCTCGACGAGCTGGCGCAGTACCAGAAGCTGCGCGACAAGACCGACATCTCGCTCAACTTTGCCGTCCGCCAGGCCGAGCGCAAGCAGTACGAAGCCACGCAGACGGACTTCCGCAATCGCCGCAAGGCCATCTTCGGTGGCGACGGCAGCCCCGCGGAACTCGGCGACACCGGCAGCACGGCCGACGACGGCCTCAACCCGAACGAGCGCAGCATCAAGTCGGAGATCAAGCAGGAAGCCGAGGCGAAGAAGGCCAAGGACGTGCCGCTCGACGAAGCCGCGCACATCGTCAGCGACGAGGTGGCGATGATCAAGTCCGACACCAAGCTCGCAGCGGAAGTGCTGCCTTACGGCGGCCGCAAGATCGACGGGCCGCAGACCGCACAGGTGCCGTCGAAGCCGACGACCGACAGCACGCCCTAAAAGACGAAACCGTCCCTGTAGGAGCCGCTATAGCGGCGAGGAAACCTCGCGACCACATCGCAAGATTTCCCTCGCCGCTATAGCGGCTCCTACAGGAGGCGGAGCAAACGAAGGGCGGGGAAACTGTACCTTCATCCGATACCTGCTAGCCTCGATGCGCTTTTCCCAACGCAACGAAGGCAGGGACCATGATCGATTTCCTCGACCGCCTCGGCATCGACCATGCCATGCGCATGCTGATCGTCGCCTATTCCATCCGTATCGGCCTCGCGCTCCTGCTGCTGGCCGCCGGCTTCTGGCTATCCGCGCGACTCGCCAATGTCGGCCGGCGCGCCCTCGAGCGGGCGCGCGTCGACGTCACCCTCGCGCTGTTCCTTCGCAATGTCATTTACGGCGTGCTGCTCGCGCTGCTCTTCATCCAGGTGCTCGGCACCATGGGCGTGCCCACGGCGTCGTTCATCGCCGCTATCGGCGCCGCCGGCCTGGCCATCGGCCTCGCGCTCAACAGTTCGCTGTCCAATCTCGCGTGGGGCGTCCTGCTGATCCTGTTCCGTCCGTTCCGCGTGGGCGACTTCGTCACCGTGGGCGGCGTGGACGGCACGGTGCAAAGCGTGAACCTCATGCATACCTACCTCATCACGCCCGACAACCGGCAGGCGGTGGTGCCGAACGCCAAGGTCGGCGGCGACGCGATCATCAACTACAACGTCCGCGGCACCCGCCGCTTCGAGATCAAGGTCGGCATCGGCTACGGCGACGACATCGGCAAAGCGATGCAGGTGGTGCAGGACCTCTTCGCCGCCGACCCGCGGATCCTCAAGGACCCGGCGCCGGGCGTGTGGACCGAGGGCCTGGGCGATTCCAGCGTGAACCTCGTGATCCGCGGCTGGACCGCGGTGCCCGACATGTGGGAGACGCAGACCACGATGCTACGGCGCATCAAGGAGCGCTTCGACGAAGAGGGCATCACCATTCCGTATCCGCAGAGCGAGATCCGGCTGGTGGGCCCGGCTTCGGCCGAGCCCGACCAGACCAATCCGTTCAAGCCCGCCGGCTGACTCCCAGAATCCGCGGCATCCCTGTAGGAGCCGCCATAGCGGCGAGGAAACCCCGCGACGGCGTGGCAAGGCCGCCCTCGCCGCTATAGCGGCTCCTACAGCATGTGCGGGCCCCTCATAACGATCTCGCAAACCAGAAATTTCGCCCCAACGACCGTTTTAATCGTGGAAAACGGGTCCTGCCAAGCCCCTGAGGGATTACAATCGACCGGTTGCGCCGCAGCACGGGCGCCCCCATCCCCCCGCCAGCGGGTTCGTCCGCCCGCAAGCGCCTGTTTCTAGGAGGTTCCATGGCCGACGTCAAAGAAGCCCGCATTCCCGATATCGGTGGCAAACCGGTGCCGATCATCGAAATCATGGTCAAGGTCGGCGACCGCGTCGAAAAGGACCAGAGCCTCCTGACGCTCGAATCCGACAAGGCCACGATGGAAGTGCCAGCACCCTTTGCCGGTGTCATCAAGGAACTGAAGGTCAAGGTCGGCGACGAAGTCGACGAAGGCGCCGTCGTCGCGCTGGTCGAAGCCGAGGGCGACGCCGCGGCCGCGCCGAAGAGCGAGGCGCCCAAGGCCGAGGCCCCGCAGGCCGCTGCGCCTGCGCCGGCTCCGGCGCCCGCCGCCGCGAAGGCGCCGTCGGCCTCCAGGTCCTCCGGGCCGGTCGACGTGAAGGTGCCCGACATCGGCGGTAAGCCGGTGCCGATCATCGAGATCATGGTGAAGGCCGGCGACCGCGTCGAGAAGGACCAGAGCCTCATGACGCTCGAGTCCGACAAGGCCACCATGGACATTCCCGCGCCGTCCGCGGGCACGATCAAGGAACTCAAGGTCAAGGTCGGCGACGAGGTCAACGACGGTCACGTCATCGCCATCCTCGAGGGCGAGGCCGGCGACGCCGCTTCCGCCGCATCGCCGGCCGCGCCGGCCCCCGCGCCGCAGCGCGAAGCCGCCGCCCCCGCACCCGCTCCGGCGCCGGCACCCGCCGCGGCCGCCGATGCGCCGGTCGGCGGCGCGCCGCGTACGCCGCCGGTGTCGTTCGATGCCAGCGCGATCATGCCGGCCGATGTGCCGTACGCCAGCCCGGCAGTGCGCGCGTTCGCACGCGAACTCGGCGTCGACGTCGCCCAGGTGAAGGGCAGCGGCCGCGGTGGCCGCATCCAGCGCGAAGACGTCAGCAACTACGTGAAGCAGGTGATGACCTCCGGCGCGGCACCTTCCGCGGGCGGCACGGTCGCGACCGGTGGCGGTCTCAACCTGCTGCCGTGGCCGAAGGTCGACTTTTCGAAGTTCGGCGAAGTGGAAGAAAAGCCGCTCGGCCGCATCCCGAAGATCTCGGCGGCCAACCTCTCGCGCAACTGGGCGATGATTCCGCATGTCACGCAGTTCGAGGACGCGGACATCACCGAGATGGAAGCCTTCCGCAAGAAGCTCGGCGAGGAAAACAAGGACCTCAAGATCACCCCGCTGGTGTTCCAGATCAAGGCGGTGGTCGCGGCGCTGAAGAAGTTCCCCACCTTCAACGCCTCCCTCGACGCGTCGGGCGAGAACCTCACGCTCAAGAAGTACTTCAACATCGGCATCGCCGTGGACACGCCGGACGGCCTCGTCGTGCCGGTCATCCGCGACGCCGACAAGAAGGGGCTGCTGGAACTCGCCGCCGAACTGGGCGAGATCTCCAGGAAGGCCCGCGACAAGAAGCTCACCGCGGCCGACATGTCCGGCGGCTGCTTCTCCATTTCCTCGCTGGGCGGCATCGGCGGCACGGCGTTCACGCCGATCATCAACGCGCCGGAAGTGGCGATCCTTGGGGTGTCCAAGGCGCAGATGAAGCCGGTATGGAACGGCAAGGAATTCGCGCCGCGCCTGATGCTGCCGCTGTCGCTTTCGTACGACCATCGGGTGATCGACGGCGCGCTCGCCGCGCGCTTCGCGGTCTACCTGGCCACCCAGCTCGGCGACATCCGCCGCCTGCTGCTCTGACCGGAGGCCGATACGCATGGCTAACACGATCGAACTGAAGGTTCCGGACCTCGGCGGCTCGCACGACGTGCCGGTCATCGAGATCCTGGTGAAGGTCGGCGACAGCGTCGCCAAGGACCAGAGCCTCATCACGCTGGAATCCGACAAGGCCACGATGGACGTGCCCGCCTCGCAGGCGGGCAAGATCGTCGAGCTCAAGCTCAAGATCGGCGACGAGGTCAACGACGGCACCGTCATCGCCCTCATCGAAGCCGAGGGTGGCGCCGAGGCGCCGGCCGCCGGGAAGGTGGTCGGACAGTCGGTGACGAAGGAAGCGCCGCCGCCGGCCGTGCCTTCGCCCGCACCGGCACCGCCGAAGCAGGCCGCGTCCGCGCCAGCGGCCGCCGGCGATTCCGGCCGTAAGGCCGACATCGAATGCGAACTGGTCGTGCTGGGTTCGGGGCCGGGCGGTTACACGGCCGCCTTCCGCGGCGCCGACATCGGCCTGGATACCGTGCTGGTCGAGCGCTTCGCCACGCTCGGCGGCGTGTGCCTCAACGTGGGCTGCATCCCGTCGAAGGCGCTGCTGCACGCGGCCGCCGTGATCGACGAAGCGTCCCACATGGAAGCGCATGGCATCGCCTTCGGCAAGCCCACCATCGACCTCGACAAGCTGCGCTCGTTCAAGGAAAAGGTGGTCGGCAAGCTTACCGGCGGCCTCGCCCAGATGGCGAAGGCGCGCAAGGTGCGCACCGTCACCGGCGTCGGCAGCTTCGTCTCGCCGAATGAAATGGAAGTCCAGACGGCCGAGGGCACCAAGCTCATCCGCTTCCGCAACGCCATCATCGCCGCGGGCTCCGAGGCGGTGAAGCTGCCGTCGTTCCCCTGGGACGACGAGCGCATCATCACCTCCACCGGCGCGCTCGAACTGCCGGACATCCCGAAGAAGCTGCTCGTCGTGGGCTGCGGCATCATCGGCCTGGAGATGGCCACCGTGTATGCGGGGCTGGGCTCCGAGGTCACGATGGTCGAGCTTGCCGACCAGCTCATCCCGGGCGCCGATGCCGACCTCATCAAGCCGCTGCAGGCGCGCGTCGCCAAGCGTTACAAGGGCATCCACCTGAAGACGAAGGTGGTGGAAGCCAAGGCCACGAAGAAGGGCATCGAGGTCGTCTTCGAGGGCGAGAGTATCCCCGAGACCAAGCTGTTCGACCGCGTGCTCGTGTCCGTCGGCCGCATTCCGAACGGCGGCAAGGTCGGCGCCGAGAAGGCGGGCGTGGAAGTCACCGATCGCGGCTTCATCCCCGTCGACCGCCAGATGCGCACCAACGTGAAGCACATCTTCGCCATCGGCGATCTGGTGGGCCAGCCGATGCTGGCGCACAAGGCCACGCACGAAGCCAAGGTGGCGGCCGAGGCCGCGGCCGGCGAGAAGAGCTTCTTCGACGCGCGCGTGATCCCGTCGGTGGCCTATACCGATCCGGAAATCGCCTGGGTCGGCGTCACCGAACGCGAAGCGAAGGAAAAAGGCCTGAAGGTCGGCGTGGGCAAGTTCCCCTGGGCCGCCTCCGGCCGCGCCATCGGCATCGACCGCACCGAAGGCTTTACCAAGCTCCTGTTCGACGAGGAAACCCACCGCATCGTCGGCGCCGGCATCGTCGGTCCGCACGCGGGCGACCTCATCTCCGAACTCGCGCTGGCCATTGAAATGGGCGCCGAAGCCGGCGACATCGGCCGCACCGTCCACCCCCACCCCACGCTCGGCGAATCCGTCGGCATGGCCGCGGAGGTGTACGAGGGCACGATTACCGATTTGTATATTCCGAAGAAGAAGTAAAACGCCTACGCCCACGCTGCCGGCAAGCCGGCAGCGTGGCTATCGGCACCGGGCCATCCTCGAGGGATGCCCCTCTCAGAAAATTCCAATCAGTTGCGCCGCGGCCGGGTATCGGAGCCCGGGCGCATTTATCTGATCACCAGTGTCACGTGGAACCGCACGCCGCTCTTTCGCAATGTGCGTCACGCGCGTATCGCTTCGCGGATCTGTCACTCAGCGCGCACCTGGCGGCACGGTCGATGTCTGGCATGGGTTCTCATGCCAGATCACTGGCACGGACTGGTCGAGTTGGGCGACGAAGACCTTTATCGTACCGTTGGGCGTTTCAAGGCCGCGGTTTCGCGAGCAATCAATCGCGAAGGGAAAAGACGTTATCCCGTCTGGCAACGCACGTTCCACGACCGCGCCCTTCGCTACGACGACGATATCAAGGCCGCCGCCCGTTACCTGGTGGCCAATCCCCTTCGGGCAGGCCTTGTCGAACGAATCGGCGACTACCCCTATTGGAACGCTATCTGGCTGTAGGAGCCGCTATAGCGGCGAGGAAACCTCGCGACTTGCCAGCAAGATTGCCCTCGCCGCTATAGCGGCTCCTACAGGCGGAGCAGCCGGGCTTCCGGCATCTCGCCCTGCGGCCCGGGTTATGGCATGGTCGGCGGATGCCAGCCCCTCAGCCAGCTCATTACCTCCGTCGCCTGGGCATCTGGGATGCCGCGATGATCGTCATCGGCGGTGTCATCGGTGCGGGTATCTTCCGTACGCCGGCCACCGTCGCGCAGCTCACCAGTTCCGGCACCGAGGTCATCGTGCTGTGGACGCTGGGTGGCATGCTTACCCTTGCCGGGGTGCTCTGTTACGCCGAACTCGGTGCCAGGCGTCCCCAGGCCGGCGGTACCTACGTGTACCTGCGCGAAGCCTTCGGCCAGCTGCCGGCCTTCCTGTTCGGCTGGACCATGGCGCTCATCAACTATCCGGGCAGCGTCGCCGCGGTGGCCACGACGTTCGCCGATTACGCCTGCCAGGCCGTCGGCCTGCCGCACGAATGGGTGAAGCCACTGGCGGTGGGTGCGATCAGCTTCATCGTGGCGGTGAACCTGTTCGGCATTCGCGCCGGTGCGTGGGTGCAGAACACCTTCACCGTGCTGAAGCTCGGCGCCGTCGCGCTACTCATCGTGGTCGGCTTGTATCTGGCGCGGGGCCACCTCGGTCTCGCCTTCGTCGCCGATCCCACCCATGACGTGCCGACGAGCACGATCGTCGGAGCGCTCCTTCCCGCCTTGTTCGCCTACGGCGGCTTCCACTACCTCAACGATCTCGCCGGCGAAGTCCGCGAGCCGCAGCGCACGCTGCCTCGCGCGCTCGGCCTCGGCATGGTCAGCGTCGTCGTCTGCTACGTGCTGGTGAACATCGCCTACATGGCAGGCCTGGGACACGCCGGGCTGGCCGCCAGTACCGCGCCCGCGGCCGATCTCATGCGTCGCGTCTTCGGGGAATCCGGGGCGACCGTCATGGCGGTGGGTATCGCCTGTTCCACCTTCGGTTACTGCAGCATCGCCATCGCCGGCGGCGCGCGCGTTCTGCAGGTGATGAGCGCGGACGGGATGTTCTTCCGGCCCATCGCGCGCATCGAGCCGCGTACCGGCGCGCCGCAGTTCGCACTCGTGGCGCTGGGTGGCTGGGCGATCGTGCTGATCCTCTCCGGCAGCTTCAACGCCCTGCTCAATTACACGACCGTGGGCGAGTGGTTGTCGCATGCGTTCGGTATCGCGACGATCTTCTGGTATCGCAGGAAATTGAAGTCGGAGCCGTCGCCTTACCTGGTGCCGGGGTATCCGTGGCTCCCGCTGATCTTCACGACGACGGTGCTGTGCGTGATCGCGGCCACGGCGTTCGCGGCACCGGGCGATGCCGGGATGAGCTTGCTGATCATTGCGATCGGCGTGCCTGTCTATTACCTGTGGCGCCGGCGACAGAGGACGGCGGAGTCCGTGTAGGAGCCGCTATAGCGGCGAGGAAATCTCGCGACAGCGTGGCAAGATCCGCCTCGCCGCTATAGCGGCTCCTACAGAAGGTCGATCGCAGGGTGCGTTCACGTCGTTCGTGGCAGATTCCGGCGATGCGCTTTGCTGCCGCCATCGTTCTCATCAGCGCCTCGGCCGCTGTCTGGGGCACTACCCTCGATCCCGTTCATCCGGTGGCGATGCGTATCGCGGCGACCGATGCGGCGCTCGACCCCACCGTGCGCAAGACCGCCGACGGCGAGGAACGGGTGGCGGTGACATTCCGCCCGGCGGCGAAGCCGTCGCTTTCGCTGGCGCCGGAGCGGGGCGCCTGGGCGTGGCCCGTGGGTGGGACGATGCGGTGGCGGGTGCAGAACGGGATGCCGTGGCCGGTGACCTTGATCGTGGACGTGGCGTCGGGTGGGAAGCACCTCACGGCGACGGTGGGGCTGCCGCCGGGCCCGCCGATGACATTGGCGCTTCCATTGAAGGCCACCTCGCCGCGGGCCTTCGGGATGCACGCCGGGCCGCCGATGCCGTTTCGCGACGGTGGCACGGAGCGGCTCGTGGCCACCACGGTCGACGGCGCCATCGATGCGGGCGGCGTCACCTCGGTGACGCTGTCGATGCCGCAGCCCGGTGCCGCACAGACGATCCTCGTCGGCAAGCTCGACGGCGTACCGGACGACGATCTTCGCCGGGCTTACACCGGCATCGTCGACCGCTATGGCCAATACACCCGCGACACATGGCCCGAGAAGATCGCCGACGATGCGGCACTCCGGGCGAAAGCCAACGCCGCGCCGGCGAGTCCCGTAGGGAAGAACCTCGACCGTTACGGCGGTCGCACCGATCTTCCGGCACTGCGCGCCACCGGATGGTTCCACACGCAGAAACAGGGCGAGCGCTGGTGGCTGGTGACGCCCGAAGGCCATGCCTTCTTTTCCCTGGGCGTGAATGCCGTGAACCTCACCGACGGGCGCACCTACGTGCAGGGGCGCGAGTACATGTTCGCCGACCCGGATGCCGCCAACGGCAAGTTCGGCGGCACCGGCGACAGTCGCGGCGACCAGGGCTCGCAGCGCGACAACGCCCTGAACCACGGCCGCTGGTGGGACATCTACGCGAACAACGTGGCGCGCACGCTCGGCGACGACGACGCGAGCGCATGGCGCAAACGCACGATAGAGCGCCTCAAGGCGTGGCGCTTCAACACCCTGGGCAATTGGAGCGACCCCGCCTTCGCCGTGGGAACCGCTTCAGCGGCGACGGGTGCCTGCGACAAGCTTGCCCGCTGCCGCGGGATCGCCGGCGGAGTCGGCTCCCGCATGGCTTACACGGTACCGATCCTGATAGCCGGCAACTTCGACGCGGTCAGTACCGGCTTCGACTACTGGGGCCGCATGCCCGATCCGTTCGACCCGCGCTTTGCCGACGCCACGAAAGCCGCGGTGGCGAAAGCGACGCAGGGCGTCAAGGACGACCCGTGGCTACTTGGCTACTTCGCCGACAACGAGCTGGCGTGGGCCGGCGAGGGTCCGCAAGGCCGCTGGGCGCTCGCCACGGGCACGCTGGCGCAGGGCCCGGAAAGCCCCGCAAAACAGGCCTTCCTCGCCTACCTGAAGAAAACCCACGGCGACGCGGCAAGCTTCGCCAAAGCCTGGGGCGTGCAAGTCGCCTCCTGGGACCAGGTGGCAGCGCAAGGCTTCAGGGCGCCGGACCCTGGCGAAGCGCACCCCGCCATCGCCGCCGACGACATCGCCTTTCTCAAGCTATACGCCGACCAGTACTTCCGCACGGTGCGCGACACGCTGAGGCAGGCCGATCCGCACCACCTCTTCCTCGGCGGCCGCCTTGCCGTGAGGACGCCTGAAGTGGAGGAGGCCAGCGCGACATACGCGGACGTCACCAGCATCAACACCTACGCCGACTTGCCGGAACATGGCTTCGACATCGCCGCCTTCAAGAAGCGGGACAAACCGGTGTTGATCACGGAGTTCCACTTCGGCTCGGCGGACAGGGGGCCCTTCGGCAACGGCATCGTCGCGGTGGCCCATGAGGAAGAACGCGGGAAGGCCTATCGGCGCTTCGTCGATGCGGCGGCGGCATCGGGGATCGTCGTCGGCACGCACTGGTTCCAGTACGTGGACCAGCCCGTGACGGGGCGCATCCTCGACGGCGAGAACGCACACATCGGGCTTGTCGGCATCACCGACATCCCGTTCGAGAACTTCACGCGCGCGGTGACAGACACCAACGCGCGGGTGGGCGGTGGATCAGGCGGCGGGCGCTAACGGAACGCCCGGGTGACCGCCGCGCACGATGTCGCGGCCGAGCGCGAAGGCGATGGGCTCGGCGATACCGAACACGGTGCTCAGCACCACGTTCTGGTTCACCGCGTAACTCATGGAAAACGCGATGCTGAAATGCGTCGCGGCAAACTTGATCTGTCGGGCCATGGCCGGACACTCCCAATACGAATAAATCTCATTATGGGGACGGCCCAACCGAAGTCCAACGGATATGGCGAATGGCGCCGATAGGGGCGGTCTATCGCCGGACGACGGTACCCACGACCATCGCCACGACCATCACCAGCGCCACGGCCATGCAGGCGCTGGTCGGCTTCACCCGGCGGGCGTCCACGCGCGGCACCATCCACCAGACCAGCCCGGCGCCCAGCAGCATGTCGACCACCAGCGAGGCGCGTATCCAGGGCAGGGCGAAGAGCGACTGCCCCGGCGCCTGCCCATGCTGGGCGGCGATCGCGATGCCGCCGGTAAGCACGGCCACCAGCGTCCAGACGAGGCTGGCCAGGTAAGCCCGGTTGAACACCACCGGCACCTTTTCCAGCCAGCGCAGGGCCAGCCAGACAATGAGCGCCGGCACGACGGCGACGGCGCTGGAATAGATCACCCACCAGATGGCGGCCGAAAAGAGCGTCAGGAGCGACTGGGTCACGGCATGTCCCTCAGTACGACACGCCGAAGCGGCCGAGGGCCTTGCTCATCAGCCACGCGGGGCCGATCAGCAGATACTGGATGTCGGTGAAGAAAGAGGGGCGGCGGCCTTCGATCTTGTGGCCGATGAACTGGCCGATCCAGGCCACCACGAAGACGCCGATCGCCAGCCGCATCAGCCCGGTGAATCCGATGCTTCCGTAAATCATGTCGGTGAACAGGGCTAGCGCGACGAAGGCGCCCGCCATCGCCAGGCCGATCACGCGCGACAGGCGGTAGTAGTAGAAGCAGAAGGCCAGGAACATCGCCAGCACCGCCCACAGGCCGGGCCGGCCCAGCCAGTGCGGCACGGGAATCAACCAGACGAAGGCGACCACCGTCCAGGTGATCGCCGGCACGCAGATCCAATGGATCAGCTGGTTGGTCGGGTTCTGGTGGTCGCGGCTGTAGTTGCCGAACCAGGTGGCTGCGTCGCGCATGGCTGTCCCCTCCGTGCTGCTTCGATGCGACAAGCTTAGTCCAGGCGGATGCCCGCCAGCTTGTCCAGCGCCTCGGCGTATTTCGCCGCGGTGCCGGCGATGACCTCTTCCGGGACCTTCGGTGCGGGCGGCGTCTTGTTCCAGCCGATTCCTTCGAGGTAGTCGCGCACGAACTGCTTGTCGTAGCTGGGTGGGCTGATCCCCACCTTGTATTCGTCCGCCGGCCAGAAGCGGGAGGAATCCGGCGTGAGCATCTCGTCCATGATGTGCAGCACGCCGTTCTCGTCGGTGCCGAACTCGAACTTGGTGTCGGCGACGAGGATGCCGCGTTCGGCCGCGTAGGCCGCGGCGAAGGCGTAGATCTCCAGCGTGGCCTCGCGCACGGCGTTGGCCAGGTCCTCGCCCACCGCCGCCACCACGGCGTCGAAGCTCACGTTCTCGTCGTGGTCGCCCACGGCGGCCTTGGTCGACGGGGTGAAGATGGGTTCCGGCAGCTTTTCCGCCTGGCGCAGGCCGGGCGGCAGCGTGATGCCGCACAGCGCGCCGGTGGCCTGGTAATCCTTCCAGCCGGAACCGATGAGATAGCCGCGCGCGATGGCTTCCACCGGCACGGGCTTCAGGCGCTTGGTGATCACCGAGCGCTTCGCGTAGAGCGCGACGTCCACACCCGGCGGCAGCACGGAGGCCACGTCCTCGCCGGTGAGGTGGTTGGGGATGATGTGCGCCGTCTTCCCGAACCAGAAGTTGGAGATCTGGGTGAGCATCTCGCCCTTGCCAGGGATCGGGTCGGGCAACACCACGTCGAAGGCCGAGAGCCGGTCGGTCGCCACCATCAGCAGACGGTTGCCGGGCAAGGCATAGACGTCGCGAACCTTGCCGCGATGGATGAGTTCGAGGCCGGGCAGGTCGGATTGCGAGAGGGTGGTGGGCACAGCGGGGCTCCGGTGGGGCATCGATCCGCCCATTGTACCGGCCTACCCCCTGTAGGAGCCGCTATAGCGGCGAGGGGAACGTGCCCCACCGCTTCCTCGCCCCGTTGGCTCCTCGCCGCTATAGCGGCTCCTACTAAGGCGTAACGGTGGACGCCTGCTAGAATCCTGCGTTCACGCCCCCATAGCCCTGCCATGCGAATCCTTACGACCGCGGCATTAGCCCTGGCCCTCTCCACCCCTGTCCTCGCCGACCCGCCTGCGAAGCCGGCGCGCCTCGGCCTGTGCGCCGCGTGCCATGGCGAAGCCGGCATGGCGAGGATTCCCGGCGCGCCGAACCTGGCCGGGCAGAAGCTGGACTACCTGCGCGAGGCGCTGCGCCAATACCGCGATGGCCGCCGCGACATCCCCGTGATGCGCGCCGCGACCGGCCCCCTCACCGACGCGGAGCTCGACCAGCTCGCCGAGTGGTACTCCGCCCAGACCCCTTCCAGGGCCGCTCCATGAATTTCACCGGCACTCTCATCGGCGCCGTGCTCGGCATGTGGCTGACGCACAACCTGCTCGGAGCCCTCGTCGGCGGCGCGCTCGGTTTCATGTTCGACGCCAGCCGCCAGCAGCAGCGCCGCCGCGTACCTGTGCAAGGTGGCTACATCGCGCCGCTGTTCGCCCTGATCGGCGCCGTCGCCAAGGCCGACGGCCGCGTGTCCGAGGCGGAGATCGCCATCGCCGAGCGCCTGATGGCACGCATGGGCCTCGGCCAGGAAGACCGGCGCACGGCCATCGACGCATTCAACGAGGGCAAGCAGCCCGAGTTCAACGCCACGGCGGTCATCGACGAACTCCGCCACTGGGTCGGCCACCGCCGCGACCACGCCTTCCCCGTGATCGACGTGGTCATCGAGACGGTGCTGGCCGAGGGCAGTCCCTCGCCCGAGAAGATGGCCCTGCTGCGCCAGCTCGCCTTCGCCCTGCGCGTGAGCGACATGGAGCTGATGGCGCTGATGGCGATGAAGGGTTACGCCTGGAACGCCGGTGCCGGCGGCCGCGCCTACGGCGGTCGCGCCAACGGCGGCTACGTGCCGCCGCAGCGGAACACGCAAGGCCCGGATCCCTACGCCATCCTCGGCATCCAGCGCGACGCCGACGACCGTGCCATCAAGCGCGCCTACCGCAAGCTCATCTCCGAACACCACCCGGACCGCCTGGGCGACCTGCCCGACGACATGCGCCGCCGCGCCGAAGCCCGTGCGAGCGAGATCAACGCGGCATATGAGCGGATCAAGGCGGAGCGGGGCTTCAAATAATGCGCTGTAGGAGCCGCTATAGCGGCGAGGAGCCAACGCAGCGCTGAAGCAGTAACCTTTCCCTTGAGGCAGGCCCCCCCTCGCCGCTATAGCGGCTCCTACAACGTTACGGTTACCGTCATGGCCAAGCAATCCCCCGTTATCGCCCCGTCCATCCTCTCCGCCGACTTCGCCCGCCTCGGCGAGGACACGCGCAAGGTTCTCGATGCCGGTGCGCAGTGGGTGCACTTCGACGTGATGGACAACCACTACGTGCCCAACCTCACCATCGGCCCGATGGTGCTCAAGGCGCTGCGCGACTACGGCATCGCCGAGCACATCGACGTGCACCTGATGGTGAAGCCGGTGGACCGCATCGTGCCGGACTTCGCCAAGGCCGGCGCGCGCAGCATCAGCTTCCATCCGGAAGCCACCGAACACGTGGACCGCACCATCCAGCTCATCAAGGACGAGGGTTGCGAGGCCGGCCTGGTGTTCAACCCGGCCACCCCGCTGTCCTGGCTGGACTACGTCATGGACAAGATCGACATGGTCCTGATCATGTCGGTGAATCCGGGCTTCGGTGGCCAGAAATTCATCCCGTCCGCCCTGGACAAGATCCGCCACGTGCGCGAACGCATCGATGCCAGCGGCCGGGCCATCCGGCTGGAAGTGGACGGCGGCGTCACGCCGGACAACATCGGGAAGATCTCCGCCGCGGGCGCCGATACCTTCGTGGCCGGCTCGGCCATCTTCAACGCGCCGGACTACGCCGACGTGATCCGCCGCATGCACGCGGCCATCGACGGTCGGGGATCACTTCCCGTGTAGGAGCCGCTATGGCGGCGAGGAAACTCGCCCCACGGCTTCATTGCTTCCGTTGGCTTCTCGCCGCTATAGCGGCTCCTACAGGCCTCGCCCGGCGGCATTCGGCATTTCACTAAAAGATATCAATTCCGGTGCTACGGTGGAGCCGCCCGCCGGGAGTCGTGCCGGGCGGGCAGGGGACGCCGTTTGCGGACCGTGACGGTGGCTCCGGGGAGGAACTTCGACACGGTCCTTATGCCACGCGTACCGGGGGGTACCGCCAGCAAACAGTCGGAGTCGATCATGAAATCCCTGACGTCGTTTGTTCTGTCCCTTGCGGCACTCGCCGCCGCACCCCTCGCCATGGCGAGCGAAAAACCCCAACCGTTGCCCGACCAGCAGGACGCCGTGTCGCGTTCGCTGATGCCATGCCCCGGTGGCCTGGAGCGTTTCCTGCCGGGCGATTACTACTTCTGTTCCGCCGCCCGCAGCTATTGGAGCGGCCACGACGGCCTCGCCCGCCAGAGCCTGCTTAACGCCGCCAGCTGGGGAAGCAAGCCGGCGCAGTACGCCCTCGGTGTCATGTACTTCAACGGCGACCATGCCCAGAAGAACCGCCCGCTGGGCCTTGCCTGGCTGGCCCTTGCCTCCGAAAGGCACGATCCGGCCTACGAGCCGACCTTCGTATCGGCCTTCCAGCAGGTGACGCCCGAGGAACGCGCCCAGGCCAACGCCTATTGGAAGGACATGAAGGGCACGTACGCCGATGCCGTCGCGGCACCGCGTGCCGAGCGCCGCTTCGACCGCGAGTACCAGCGGATCGCATGGGCCGTGAACTTCGGCGGCAGCGTGTTCATCGACGGCGTGACCCTGCCGTACGGCTACGCCGGCATACCCGGCGGCGTTCCGCTGCAGAGCGGCTTCTCGCTGGGCCGCATGCTCCAGACCCAGAAGGCGCAGTACTTCTACGGCTACAACAGCCACGTGTTCGTGGGCGACGCGGAGCTCGTCCCGATAAGCCAGGTGACCACGGCCCGGTCCGAGTAAGCTCCTTCCGCAAAAAAGCTCCCCCGTCCAAGAGGATGGGGGAGTGAAGGAGGCTCCCAGCAAGGAGCTCGGGGGAAAGGGTTAAACGGGTTGCCAGTTCGGGTCGGGTTCCGCCGGCCCGGCGACCGGCGCGCTTCCGTGTGCGCCGGCCGCGCCAAGGCCTTCCATGGCCGGTTCCACGAAGTCGTCGAAGAGATCCATAAATCCTCCCGTCAGTGCATGCCGAAAAGCAGGCCCAGCAGCAGCGCGCCCAGGGCGAGGGCGACGCGCAGGGGCTCGAAGTCGCGTTCCAGTTCGGTGTTGTCGGCGTCGGGCTTGGTCTTCATGGTTTCTCCTCCGGCGCCGGATGGCGCGCCGTCATGCATAGTTGAAAGCCGCAGGCGGCGGGCGGAGCGTCCTGGCGAGGGCAATCCGCGGATCGTTTATGGCAAAAGGAGGGCAAAGACTTCGTGCAGAAGGGCAATGCGGCTATAGGGCTTGCGGTGGGGGCGGGCGCATAGCACGCTGCGCACGCCGATCCCTCTCACGGAATGCCCATGGCCCGCAGCATCGCCATCGTCGAAGACGAACCCCTCATCCGCGCCAACTACGTGGAAGCGCTGAATCGTTTCGGCTACGAGACCCGCGGCTATGGCTCGAGGGGCGACGCGTCCACGGCTTTCGCCATGCGGTTGCCGGAACTGGTGATCATCGACATCGGCCTCGGCGACGAGCCCGAGGGCGGTTTCGACCTGTGCCGCGAACTCCGCGCGAAATCGGCCACCTTGCCGATCATCTTCCTCACCGCGCGCGATTCGGATTTCGACGTGATCTCGGGTCTGCGCCTCGGCGCGGACGACTATCTGTCGAAGGACACCAGCCTCCACCAGCTCGCCGCGCGCATCGCGGCGCTGTTCCGTCGCATCGAGTCGCTGAAGACGCCTGCCGCCAGCGAGACGGTGATCGAGCACGGACCATTGAAGCTCGAATCGGAGCGCATGCGCGTGCTCTGGAACGGCATCGAGATCCCGCTCACCGTGACCGAGTTCTGGATGGTGCACACGCTGGTGCGTTTCCCCGGCCACGTGAAGAACCGCGACCAGCTGATGCGCGAAGCGGAGCTGGTGGTGGACGACGCGACCATCACCTCGCACATCAAGCGCATCCGCAAGAAATTCGTGGCGCTGGCGCCGGAATTCGATGCGATCGAGACGGTGCATGGCGTGGGCTACCGCTGGACACCTTGAGCCTTGCCGCCATGGCGGCTCCTACAAGAGCAAGCCGCCTCCTGTAGGAGCCGCTGCAGCGGCGAGAGCCCGGCCCCTCACCCCATGACCCTCCGCCAAAAACTCCTGCTGGTAGCGCTTTGCACATTGGCACTCCCGGTCGCCGGCTGGCTTTACGTACGCCAGATGGAAACGTTGCTGCGCGAAGGCCAGGCCCAGGCGCTCGTGGCGTCCGCGCGCGCGATGGCGCGCAGCCTGGTCGTGGTCGACGCCCCGCTGCCGCCGGCGGGCCCCGCCTGGTACCTGCAACACACCCCCGTGCCGATCACCATCGACGGCTATGGCGACGACTGGGCCCCGCTCAGCCCGTGGGCGCAGACCTTCGGCAGCAACGCGAAGGTGATGCTGGCCGAGGACGAGCACTGGGTGTATTTCAGCGTCGAGGTGCGCGCACCCCGGCGCCGTCGTGCCGACGCGGGGGATCGTCTCGCGCTCAGCGCCGATCACCTCATCGTCTCCATCGCCAGCGGCGAGGACGCGCAGCGGTACCTGCTGGCCAGCGCCGCGCCCGGTCCGACCACGGCGATCGCGCTCGACGCCGACGCTGGCGTGCTGCCCGATCGCATCAACGCGCAGTGGCAGGAAGACGGCAGCGGTTTCCGCGTGGAATTCCGCCTGCCGCGCGGCTTGCGCCTGGACCACTTCGGCCTCGGCGTGCATGTCGCCGCCGACGGCGACACCGAGCCGCTCAGTGCCGAAACCCGGCCACTGATCGACTTCTCCCCGTCGCTGTCGCAGGAGCTGGGACGCCTGGCGCCCGACGGCGTGCGCGTGCGCATGCTGTCGCCCGATGCATGGCTCGTGGCGCAAAGCGGCAAGCTGGACCTCCCCGATCTTCCCGCCTCGGAACGCCCGGGCTGGTTCGCTTCGCTGGTGTACCGCTCGCTGCTGGCGACGCGTTTCGACGCGCAGAGCCCCTGGGCCGAGGACGTGCCGCGCGTCGACCTGCCCGAGGTGCGCGAGGCGCTGCGCGGCAAGCCCGCCACGGCGTGGCGGGCGGGCGAGGCGCGCGGCAGCGTCGTGCTCGCCGTGGCGATGCCGGTCCAGATGCGTGGCAGGTTGCACGGCGTGGTGCTGCTGGAACAGCCCAGCCGCGCCGTGCCGCTGCTGGCGAACCGGGCGCTGTTCGGCCTGCTGCTCACCAGCTTCGCCGTGTTGCTGGTCGCCGGGGGCGTGCTGCTGCTGTTCGCCACGCGCCTGACCATCCGCCTGCGCCGGCTGCGCAACGCCGCCGAGCGCGCGCAGGCCAACGACGGGCGGCTCGACGGTCCGTTCCCGCTCACCGAAGCGGGCGACGAGCTCGGCGACCTCGCGCGCAGTTTCGCGCGCCTGTTCGAGGCGGTCGGCGGGTATACCGACTACCTGCGCACGCTGGCGTCCAAGCTCTCGCACGAACTCAACACGCCGCTGGCGATCGTCAAATCGTCGCTGGACAACCTCGACCATGCGGGGCTCCCCGCCGAGGCCGAGCCGTACCTCGCCCGCGCCCGCGATGGCGTGGCGCGTCTCGGCGCCCTGGTCCGCGCGATGAGCGAAGCCAGCCGCATGGAGCGCGCCATCGCCGCGGCCGAGGCTGAGGACGTGAACCTCGCCGACATCGTGCGCGGTTGCGCCGAGGGCTATCGCGCACTGGCGGGCGGTCGCCGGCTCGAGGTGGAACTGCCGCCGTCGGCGGTGTTCATGCACGTGTCGCCGGAGCTTATCGCCCAGGCGCTGGACAAGCTGTTCGACAACGCATTGTCGTTCACCCCACCGGACGGGTGGATGCGCATCGCGCTGCGGCCCACACCGGAGGGGGCCGATATCGAACTCGCCAACCAGGGACCGCCCCTGCCGGCGGCCATGCAGGGGCGACTGTTCGACTCGCTCGTGAGCCTGCGCGACAAGGCCACCCCGGGCGACGCGCCCCACCTGGGCCTGGGCCTCTACGTGGTCCGCCTGGTCGCCGAACGCCATCAGGGCAGCGCCAGCGCGCGCAACCTCGCGGACGGCGTGGCCTTCACCCTGCACCTGAGGGGCCTGCCAAGGCAGCGACTGGCCTGATCCGCCCCGTAAATTCTTGCGCAACCCGCTGTAGGAGCCGCTACAGCGGCGAGAAAACCTCGCGACCACCCCGCAAGATCGCCCTCGCCGCCATAGCGATTCCTGCAACACGTCACCCGAGCCCGGTGGACACCCGCACAAGGGGCGCGCAGCCATGCCCGCCACGCCCTACAATCGAGGATTCGTCCCCATCGCCCCGCCCCAGATGATCTCCCGCGAACAATTCGACGCCTACGCCGCGCAGGGCCACACGCGCATTCCGCTGGTTCGCGAGGTCTTTTCCGACCTCGACACGCCGCTGTCGGTGTACCTGAAACTGGCCGACGGCCCGTACACCTTCCTGTTCGAATCGGTCGAGGGCGGCGCCACCTGGGGACGCCATTCCATCATCGGTCTGCCGGCCCGCCGCGTGTACCGCCTGCGCGGCCACGAGCTGGAAGTGGAGGACAGTGGCGAGGTGGTCGAACGCCGCCACCTCGACGACCCGCTCGCCGAGATCGAAACGCTGCGCAAGCAGTACGACGTGCCGAAGCTGCCTGGCCTGCCGGACTTCACCGGAGGGCTCGTCGGGTATTTCGGCTTCGAGACGATCGGCTATATCGAGAAGCGTCTCGCCCAGTGGGACAAGAAGGACGAACTCGGCACGCCCGACGTGCTCCTGATGCTCGCCGACGAAGTGGCCGTGTTCGACAACCTGAAGGGCCGCCTCTACCTCATCGTCCATGCCGATCCGTCGCGCCCGCAGGCTTACGCGGAAGCCTCGCGCCGCCTCGACACGCTGGCCTTCCGCCTGCACCAGGGCGGCGTGTCTTACCCGCAGCTGCTGCAGCCCGAGGCGCTCGACGAATCCGATTTCAAATCCTCGTTCACGCGCGAGGAATACGAGGCCATGGTCCGCACGGCGCAGGAGTACATCCGCGCCGGCGACATCTTCCAGGTGGTGCCTTCGCAGCGCCTGAGCATCGGCTTCAACGCGCGCCCGGTGGACGTGTACCGCGCGCTGCGCGCAATGAATCCGTCGCCGTACATGTTCTTTATCGACATCGGTCCCACGCAGATCGTCGGCTCGTCGCCGGAGATCCTCGTGCGCCTCAAGAACGGCCGCGTGGTGCTGCGCCCGATCGCCGGCACGCGCCGTCGCGGCAAGGACGCGGCGGAAGACATCGCGCTCGAAACCGAACTGCTCGCCGATCCGAAGGAGCGCGCGGAGCACCTCATGCTGATCGACCTCGGCCGCAACGACGTGGGCCGCGTGAGCAAGACGGGCACGGTGGAGCTCGCCGAGTCGTTCGTGGTGGAGCATTACTCGCACGTGATGCATATCGTGTCGCAGGTGGAAGGCGATATTCGCGACGGCCTCTCGTACATGGACGTGATCAAGGCCACGTTCCCCGCCGGCACCGTGAGCGGCGCGCCGAAGATCCGCGCCCTGGAAATCATCCAGGAGCTGGAGCCTTTCAAGCGCAACATCTACGCGGGCGCCATCGGCTGGCTCGGCTGGTGGGGCGACGCGGATACCGCGATCGCCATCCGCACCGCGGTCATCCAGGACGGCCGCCTCCACGTACAGGCCGGCGGTGGCGTCGTCTACGACTCCGATCCCGCGGCCGAGTGGGAAGAAACCATGAACAAGGGCCGCGCGCTGTTCCGCGCCGTGGCCCAGGCGGCCAAGGGCCTTTAAGTCGCCCTCGCTGTAGGAGCCGCTATAGCGGCGAGAAAACCTCGCGACGCCCTCGCAAGATTTCCCTCGCCGCTGTAGCGGCTCCTACAAAGCCAGCCGAAACACGCGAATACCCGTGAAGGATTACCCCATGAACAGCCGAACCATCATCGCCGCCACCTCCCTCGCCGTGCTCGCGGCCACCGCGCAGGCGCGCGAACCGTGGAGCGACGACGTCGCCTCGCGCACGCAGGCGCTGGCGCTGCTGCAATCGCTCAACGCCGACCTGCTGAGCCATCCCAGCGCCACCCTGACACTGGAGCGCTGGTGCGGCGCGCATTCGCTGGCGCCGGAGGCGAAGATCGTCGCCCGCCGTGTGAAGGGCCAGGACAAGCCGTTGCCGGAAGCGGAGCGCACCACCCTGGGTATCGCCCCCGGCGAGGCGGTGCGCTACCGCCGCGTGCAGCTCGCCTGCGGCAAGCACGTGCTGTCCGAAGCGGATAACTGGTACGTGCCGTCGCGTCTCACGCCGGAGATGAACAAGATCCTCGACACCACCGACCAGCCGTTCGGAAAGGTGGTGCAGGCGCTGCACTTCCGCCGGCAGACGCTCAGCGCGGACCTCCTGTGGTCGCCGCTGCCGGCCGGCTGGGAAATGAACGCGCCGCTCCCGCCGTCGCACCAGGGCCCCCTGGCCATTCCGCACGAAGTGCTCCGCCATCGGGCGGTGCTGTTCACCGACGCGAACCAGCCCTTCAGCCTCGTGGTGGAAACCTATACCGCCGAAGTCCTGGCGTTCGGCCGCCGCTAAGCCCCCACAACCCGAGCTGTAGGGGCCGCTATAGCGGCGGGGGGGGGGAACTTGCCGTGTATCGCGAGGTTTTCTCGCCGCTATAGCGGCTCCTACGGATCCTCAGTGTGTGGGAGCCGGCGATCCCGCGGCAGCGGGCCGGGATCCGGCGAGCCCTCTCGCCGCAATAACGGCCCCTGCCGGGGGTGCTTCCTCGGGTTCGGTATGTTTTTGCCCCGGCCAACCCGCTTATTCCATCCGGCCGACTTGGCACGGCCCGCCGGCCGCCGGAAGCTGCGATCGTCCCGTGTCGGAGTGGGGTCATGTCGTCGGTGCCGGTCCAGACTCGAAAGTTTCCCGCGACCGGCGTTCCCGTTGGGAACGCCTTCGGCCCGCTGCTGAGCATCAGCAACGCGCCGCGGCTGGGCCCGCAGCCCAATTCGCTGGATAACGCCGTGAGTTGCGCCACCCACTGGGTGCGGATGTCCGACGGACGCCGGGCGGATGCGATGTGGCTGGAAGCCGGCGCGATGATGCAGAAGATGGTGCCGCGCGCGGAGTGGGTGCGCTACCTGCGGAAGATCCGCCTCGATCGCGGCCAGCTCGTGGGGCGCGAGTGGTTCGAGGTGACGCGCGTACGCGACCCGGTAGGCCTTCCCGCCGGCGATTACCTCAACGTGATCTTCGTATCGCACTACACCCGCGCGGTGCTGTTCGAAACGGTGTCGCTGGCACCGGGCGGCACCGGCAGCGGCAACTGGCTTCCCGTGGGCTACGTCATCCGGCCCGTGCAGCGCGAAATCGCGTTCGCGCAGTAACCATCCCATCCATTCCTCGTTCCTGTAGGAGCCGCTATAGCGGCGAGGCAACCTCGCGGTCGGGGGCAAGATCGCTCTCGCCGCTATAGCGGCTCCTACAGAAGAGCAGGCCTGGAAGGAACCTTGTGGGAGCCGGCTGTGCCGGCGATCCCGCGGCAGCGGGCACGCGTATCGCGAGCACCCATCGCCGCTGAAGCGGCTCCCACACCGGGCGTTGTTTGCGCAGAAGGGGGCTTCAGAGCGCTTCGTCGAGCGCCTTGTAGAAGCGCTCCGGTGCTTCGATCATCGGCGAGTGGGCCAGGCCTTCCAGCGGGATCAGCTTCGCGCCGGGAATGCGCGAAGCGGCTTCCCTCCCGAGCTCCGGGTAATGGCCGAGCTTCGATGCGACGTCCGCGGAGGCGCCCTCGGCGATCGCCGTGGTGTCGCGTTGCCCGATGATCAGCACCGTCGGCACCTCGATCATCGGGAACTCGTAGACCACCGGCTGGGTGAAGATCATGTCGTACGTGAGCGCGCCGGCCCAGGCCGAGGTTTCCTTGCCGTCGCCTTCGTACTGACCGGCCTGCATCAGCGCCCAGCGATCGTAATCGGGCTTCCACTTGCCGTCGTAGTAGTGCGCCAGCTGGTAGCGCTTGATGCCGGCGTAAGAGGTCTTCAGGTCGCGCGCGTACCAGGCGTCGACGCTCTGCCACGGCACGCCCTTCGCCTTCCAGTCTTCCAGGCCGATGGGGTTCACCAGCACCAGCTTCTCGACGCCCTGCGGATACATCAGCGCGTAGCGCGCGCCCACCATGCCGCCCATGGAATGCGCCACGACGGTGACCTTGTCCACGCCCAGGCTCGCGAGCAGGTCGTGCGTATCCGCCGCCAGCTGGTGGAAGCTGTACTGGAAGGTGTGCGGTTTCGAGGATTTGCAGAAACCGATCTGGTCGGGAATCACCACGCGATAACCCTCGGCGCGCAGGTGCTCCGCGGTGGCCGCCCAGTACGGGCCGCAGAAGTTCTTGCCGTGCAGCAGCACGGCGGTGCGGCCGTTGGCGTGTTCGGGCTTCAGGTCCATATAGGCTATCTGCAGCGACTGGCCCTGGTTCGTCACCGTGAACATCGTGACGGGGTAGGGGTATTCGAGCTTTTCGAGGCGGGCACCGAGGGCTTCGACCTTCGGCGTGTCGTCGGCGAAGGCGGGGAGGGACAGTGCCAGGAGCAAGGCGGGAATGAGCGATCGCATCGCGGACTCCTTGTCAGGGTTCTCCCGAGCCTATACGAGGCCACGTTAACCGGGCGCGGAAGCGTGCCTTCGTTCCGCGCGGACGGGACGAAGGCGAGGGCTGAGGAAATCCGGGATGCGTGCCGATATCCATCGAAAGGGCCGATGGCATACTCGGTCTTACGTGCACGCAGGGAGTACATCATGACCGACTTCGACGCACCGGGCCGGCCTTACACGCGCCCGCCCATGACACGCGGCGTGGATCCGCAGCGGATGAACTGGCTATGGCAGCTGATTCTGCAGGCGACCGATCTCGATCCGACCGATGTCCGCGACGCGCTCAAGGCGAACGGCGTGGCCGTGACCGACAAGCGGATGACCAGCTGGCAGGTCACCGACAGCGATGCGGATTATTTTCCACTGACGATCGCGGAACTCGAGCGGAACCTGCGCTCCGTCATCGCGTGGAAGGCAAAGCGTGCGCAGGATGCGCCCGAGGAAAGTCCCTAGCTGTGGGAGCCGCTTCGGTGGCCATGCCGTCACGAGGCGAAGCGTGCGCGGATGCGGCCTGGGAAAATCGCTGGCTCCCTCATGGAGCGGGCCGCGCATGGGCGTATTGGGGGCGTGACGCTAACGGGTTCTCGCCGCTATAGCGGCTCCTACAACAGTGGCGCCCGATTTGTAGGAGCCGCAACGGTGGTGCCCGATCTGTTGGAGCCGCAACAGTGGTGCCCGATCTGTAGGAGCCGCAACGGTGGTGCCCGATTTGTAGGAGCCGCAACAGTGGTGCCCGATCTGTAGGAGCCGCAACGGTGGTGCCCGATCTGTAGGAGCCGCAACGGTGGTGCCCGATCTGTAGGAGCCGCAACGGTGGTGCCCGATCTGCAGGAGCCGCAACGGTGGTGCCCGATCTGTAGGAGCCGCAACAGCGGTGCCCGATCTGTAGGAGCCGCTATAGCGGCGAGCCGACGCAGTCGGCCCGATCGCCGCCGAGCCCGGGCTCTCAGGAATACCGCTCCGACAAGAACCGGAAGAACGCACGCAGGCCCTGGGCCTCGCCACCACGCGGATGGGCAGGGCGGTCCCCGTCGTTCCAGGCGTAGGTGTCCAGGTGCATCCAGTTCTGGCTGTCGGGGACGAAGCGTTCCAGGTACAGCGCCGCGGTGATCGCGCCCGCGTGGCGCGACGGGCCCGCATTGGCGAAATCCGCCACGTACGACTCCAGCATCCGGCGATACGGACGCCACAGCGGCAGGCGCCACAGCGGATCATGCACCCGCTCGGCGGAGCTGATCACGTGGTCCGCCAACGGGTCGCGGTTGGTGAACAGCGCCGGCAGTTCGGGACCGAGCGCCACGCGTGCGGCGCCGGTGAGCGTCGCGAAATCCACGATCAGGTCGGGCGACTGTTCCACCGCGTAAGCAAGGGCATCGCACAGCACGAGGCGACCTTCGGCATCGGTGTTGTCCACTTCCACCGTATGCCCCGCGCGCGTGCGGATGACCTCGCCCGGACGCATCGCGTTGCCCGCGATGGCGTTCTCCACGGCCGGCACGAGCAACGTCAGCCGTACCGGCAGTTTAGCCTTCATCACGAGGCCGGCCAGCGCGATGGCGTGCGCCGCACCGCCCATGTCCTTCTTCATCCAGCGCATGCCGTCGGCCGGCTTGATGTCCAGGCCGCCGGTGTCGAAGCAGACGCCCTTGCCAACGATCACCAGCTTCGGGCTGGAGGCCTTGCCCCAGGTGAGCTCGATGAGGCGCGGCGCGCGATGGCTGGCGCGGCCTACGGCGTGGATGGTGGGGAAGTTGTGCTTGATCAGGTCGTCGCCGACCCATTCCTGCACGGTGGCCTTATGCGCCTTGGCGTGCTCGTGGATGGCCTGCGACAGCTGTTCCGGGCCCATGTCCTCCGTGGGCGTGTTCACCATGTCGCGCACTTCGGCGGTGGCGTCGATCAGCGGTTGCAGCGCGCGGATCGCGGCCGGCGTGACCACCAGCTGCGCAGCCTTGCGCTCGTAGGAGCGGTAGCGGTCGAAGCGGTAGGCGCCCAGCGCCCAGCCGAGGATCGCCAGCTCGATGTGCTCGCGTTCCGTGAACACGCCACCGTCCGACGAAAGTTCGTAGATGCCTTCCGGCAGGCGGAAGGGCAGCCCGCCCAGCGCGGCCATCGGGTTGTGCCGATCCACGCCCACCAGCACCAGGGCGATTTCGCCGGGCACACTGCCCGGCAGTACCGCCAACGCGCCCGGTTTCGGTCGGAATCCTGTGGACTGGAGCCACTTGCGCTGCGCCGTATCCAGGCGAGCCTCCGCGGCAGCCATGCTGCCTGCATCGACGGTTTCGATGGGAACGGCGCGTTTTCCGGATTTGCGATCGATCAGCGGTGACATCAGGCCTCCCGTGCCTCGCGGCCGGGGCGACCGCGTCAAAGGGTTCTTGCTATCGGTGAACCGCCATTCTAACTGTCCCTGGCGAGTGACGCGTCAATCCAGTCCGCAAGGTGGGTCATGTCCGGGAATTCATAGTCCGGCGCGGGACCGTGCGACCAGCGCTCGCCCGTGCGGTTGAGCCATACCGTCTTCATGCCGGCCTCGCGCGCGCCGAGCACGTCGAGCAGGGGGTCGTCGCCCACGTGGAGGATGTCGGCGGGCGCCAGGCCCAGGGCCTCGGCGGCGGCCAGGAAGATCTGGGGGTGCGGCTTCGCCACGCCCACGCCGCTGGCGTTGAGGCGGGTGTGGAAGAGATGGTGCAGGCCGATCACTTCGAGGTCGGCGTTGCCGTTGGAGATGCTCACCAGCGGCACGCGGGCCGCGATGCGCTCCAGGGCCGGCAAGGTGTCCGGGTACAGCTCCACCGCGTTGCGGGCGGCGAAGTAGATGCGCCACACCTCGTCCACCGGCGCATCGTCGATGCCGCAGGCGGCGAAGGCATGGCGGATGGTCAGGCGCCGCTGCGCGCTGAAGTCGTGCGAGAGGTGGGTGTTTTCCTGCGCGATCTTCTCGCGCAGCTCGCGCATGGCCTCGATGGGCCATGCCTCGGCGACATCCGGGTGGTGTTCCCTGAGCCAGCGATTCACGCAGTGCTCGGCCTCGATGAGGGCCGGGAGCACCGGCCACAGCGTGTCGTCGAGATCGAGGGAAACGGCGCGAACCGTCACGGCTCAGCGCGCGCCGACTTTGAGCACCTGGCCGAGGCGGACGTTGTTGTCCTTCAGGCCATTCATGGCGCGCAGGGTGTTCACGTCGATCGCGTTCTTCTTCGCGATGGAGTAGAGGGTGTCGCCCGCGGCCACCTTGTAGGTGCGCGAGGCGGCCGGCTTCCCGGCCTTGGCGACGACCTTCGCCGGCTTCGGAGCCGGCTTGGCCTCCGCCACCTTCGGCGTGGCGACGGTCGTGGACTTCTCCGACGCGTCCGCCGCCTTCGCGACCGGCTTGCCGCGCACGGTGACGGCATCGGCGCGCACCTTGGCGAAGCGTCCGCCGATCTTGGCGTTGTCCGACATGGTGAAAGCTTCCGCGTGCACGCCGACGAAGCTCATGTGCGCCGAGGTGCTGACGCCGGCGACCACGCGAGCGAACTTCGGCGGCTCGGCGGCGGTGGCGGCGACGGTGCCCTTGGTCGTCTTCGCGGCCTTCGCACCCTTGCTCGCGGCCTGGGCCTTGGCGAGGGCGGTTTCCTTCGCGGCGACGGCGGCGGCAGCGGCCGGCGCGGCGGCCACGGCGGCCGGCGTGGTCATCGGCTGGCCGGCGTTGGCGCGCGTACCCACGGCGGACGCGATGGCGGCACGGCGGGAGGCGTCCTTCGCGGCAAGCGCGGCGCCGTCGGCATAAGGCACGAGGCTATGCGAGCGCAGCAGCGAGCTGCCCTTGCTGGACGTGACGAAGGAAATGAACTCCTTCACCTCGGCGGCCTTCGGGCTGCTGTCGTTGGTGACGAGGTAGAGCTCGGTGTACAGCGGATAGGTGCCGCTGCTGACCGTGGACATGGACGGCGCGACGCCATCGATGGAGAGGATCTTCACCTTCCTGTTCGACGAGGCGCCGGCGAGCGTGCTGGCGCCGAGGCCCTGCTTGTCGAGGGTGACGCCTTCCTCGAGCTTCGCCACGTTCACATACAGGCGCGGTGCGGCCACCGGCTGGTTGCCGCGGCCGAAGAGGAGGCGGCGCAGGCTGTATTCGACACCGTCGGCCGGGCTGGCCACCGCGTAGAGGTTGATCGGGGCGTCGTTGCCGCCGAGCTCCTTCCAGTTGGTGATGTGCCCCATGTAGATCTCGTGGAGCTGCTTCAGCGAGATGTTGCTGACCGGGTTGGATGGGTAGGTCACCATCACCAGGGCGTCCCATGCCACCGGCGTGAAGGTGAGCGACTGCTCGGCGGCACCGACGGCGGGGCGGGCCGAACCGGCGAGGTCGGCGCTGCCCTTCACCACGGCGTCGATGCCGGAGGCCGTGTTGAACGGCTGCAGCTCGATCTTGCCCTTGCCGGATTTCTCCCAGGCCTTGGCGACGTCGGTGACCACGCCGCGCGCGGTAGTGATGTCGCCGCGCCAGACCAGCTGGGTGCCTGCGGCGGCAAGAACGGTGGCGGAGGCGCTAAGGCCGATCAGCGTGGCGGTGAACAGTCGCGCGAAACGAAGAGACATGGACGGCTGGGACCTCGGGACGGGGCTAATAGGCAAGCAAGCCGCCATTGTGGGGCATCCCGGCGCCACGCGCAGCATTGACATCGTTCAGCATCCTGCCGTCGGGAAACGGAACGTAGGCTGTAGGAGATCTCCGGCTTCCGTCTTCGTGTAGGAGCCGCTATAGCGGCGAGGGCAATCTTGCGACAGTACGGCAAGGTTTCCTCGCCGCTATGGCGGCTCCTACAAGGCGCTGCGAGGTCACAGCACCGCGTAGTACACCGCGTCGTCTCGCACCACCGTGAGCAACAGTTGCCGCATACCCAGTGAGCCGGTCGTTGGCAGGCTCTTCACACTTGTGATCCGCGCCTGCGAGATCGCCACCACGATATCGCCGTCCTTGAGCCCCGCCGCCGCGGCAGCGGAACCGCGCTGCACACCGCTCAGTGCCACGCCGTAGAGACCCTGCGCTTTCTGTTCCGGCGACAGGTCGCTCAGCGTGACCCCGGCCAGCCGCTTGTCCACCTTCGCCCCGTCCACGCTGGCGATCTTCTCCGCGGCCACCGTGGCCTCGACGTCGCGCGTGGCCCCGTCGCGCTGCACCGTGAGCTTCACCTTCGCGCCCAGCGGCAGCAGACCTTCGGCGTTGCGCAGGTCCTGCGCCCCGTGCACCGGCTTGCCGTTCACCGCCGTGAGCACGTCGCCCGCCTGCAAGCCCGCGCCTTCCGCGGGCGAGGCGTCGTTGATCCGGGTGACCACGGCGCCGTTGGTGTCCTTCAGCCCCAGTGCCTTCGCGATGCGCGGCGTGATGTCCTGCACCTCCACGCCCAGGTTGCCGCGGCGCACCTTGCCGTAGGCCAGCAACTGCTTCATCACGCCCGTCGCCAGGTCGGTGGGAATGGCGAAGCCGATGCCCACGTTGCCGCCGGAGGGCGTGAAGATCATCGAGTTGATGCCCACCAGTTCGCCGCGCAGGTTCACCAGCGCGCCGCCGGAGTTGCCCGGGTTGATCGAGGCGTCGGTCTGGATGAAGTTCTGGATGCCCTTGCCCAGGCCGGAACGGCCCAGCGCCGAAACCATGCCCGAGGTGGCCGTCTGCCCCAGCCCGAACGGATCGCCCACGGCCACCACGAAATCGCCCACGCGCAGCTGCGAGGAATCGGCGATGGGCAGCGCCTGCAGGCGCTCGGCCGGAATCTGCAGCACCGCGATGTCGGTTTCCGGATCGCTGCCCAGCAGCTTCGCCTTCAGGTCGCGGCCGTCCTGCAGGGTGACCGTGATGTCGTCGGCACCACCCACCACGTGGTTGTTGGTGAGCACGTAGCCCTTGGCCGCGTCGATGACGACGCCCGAGCCCAGGCTCTGCTCCACCCGCTCGCGGGGCATGCCGCCGCCACCGAACAGCTGGCGGAACAACGGGTCGTCGAAATAGGGGTCGCGGACCCGTACGCGGGTCTTCGTCGAGATGTTCACCACCGCCGGCGTCACCTTCGCCAGCATGGGGGCCAGGGAAGGAATCGGCTGACCGTCGACGGCCGGAGGCAGGGATGCTAAGGCAGGCGACGCCAGGCTCATGGCAAGGGCGGCACCGAGGGCAAAGCAAGTGGTTCGCCGGTAACTGCGGGCGGGCATTGAGAAGCTCCTTGGCTGGTGTGCTCCGGGCACGTGGGACGGCGCTTTCGACAACAACCCGCGGCGCGGGTTTCAGTCCTTGAGACGCACGTCGCGGATACTTTACATCGCACCCCTGCCGGTTTAAGGTTCACTTCGGCCGCAACCACAACATCTTGTGTTCCTTCGTTCGCTACTTACCAAGTGCTGGTGCTGCGGATAATCAGGTACAAGCTTCAAACCATCGTCGCCAAAGGCTTTTTTGAAAGGTTGGCGAAGGGAAGCCAGGGATGGTCGACAGGAATCTCCGGGGGGAGGGTCCGTCGACGGTGTTGCGCCGACGCAAGCCACTATAAGAAAGGCCCGACAAAGGCCGGAACTCGAGGACGACACATACATGAGCACTGCACGTGCGCAAGCCATGGGGCTTGAGACCGCGGCCATCCCGCTTCAGCCCGCCTCGTATGACATCTGGGACAAGAAGTACCGCCTGAAGTCGAAGACGGGCGAGCCGGTGGACGGCTCCGTCGACGAGACCTACAAGCGCGTGGCGCGCGCGCTCTCCGACGTGGAAGCCACCGACGAGCTGCGCAGCCACTGGTTCGAGCGCTTCCTCTGGGCCCTGCGCCGCGGTGCGATTCCCGCCGGCCGCATCACGTCCAACGCCGGCGCGCTGGAGCACAAGCCCGCCACCTCCACGATCAACTGCACCGTGTCGGGCACCATCCACGACTCGATGGACGACATCCTCGAGAAGGTGCACGAGGCGGGCCTCACGCTGAAGGCCGGCTGCGGTATCGGCTACGAGTTCTCCACGCTGCGTCCGCGCGGCGCGTACGTGTCCGGCGCCGGCGCCCATACCTCGGGCCCGCTGTCGTTCATGGATATCTACGACAAGATGTGCTTCACCGTCTCGTCCGCCGGCGGCCGCCGCGGCGCGCAGATGGGCACCTTCGACGTGAGCCATCCGGACGCCAAGGAATTCATCCGCGCCAAGCGCGAGGACGGCCGCCTGCGCCAGTTCAACCTGTCGCTGCTGATCACCGACGGCTTCATGGACGCCGTGGAGAACGACGAGGACTGGCCCACCGTCTTCCCGGTGCACGTGAAGGAGCAGGGCGAGATCGACCTCGACGACGCCTCCAAGGTCGTGTGGCGCGAGTGGCCCACCCGGGAAAACTACGTCACCCGCGACGACGGCCTGGTGGCCTGCAAGATCTACGGCCACATCCGTGCCCGTCATCTGTGGGACATGATCATGGTCTCAACGTACGACTACGCCGAGCCGGGCTTCATCCTCATCGACCGCGTCAACGAGATGAACAACAACTGGTGGTGCGAGCACATCCGCGCCACCAACCCCTGCGGCGAGCAGCCGCTGCCGCCGTACGGCTCCTGCCTGCTGGGCTCGGTGAACCTCACCACCTTCGTGCGCGACCCGTTCGGCCCGAAGGCCCGTTTCGACTGGGACGAATACCGCGAAGTGGTGCGCGTGTTCACCCGCATGCTCGATAACGTGGTGGAGATCAACGGCCTGCCGCTGGCGCAGCAGCGCGAGGAAATCCTCTCCAAGCGCCGCCATGGCATGGGCTTCCTCGGCCTGGGTTCCACCCTCACCATGCTGAAGATGCGCTACGGCGCGGCGGATGCCGTGGCCTTCACCGAGGACGTGTCCCGCGAGATGGCCCTGGCCGGCTGGGAAGTGGCCCTCGACCTCGCCAAGGAAAAGGGCCCGGCGCCCGTCCTGGCGCGCGAGTACGAAGTGACCGGCGACATGCTGCGCAAGCGCCCGGAAATGGCGAAGGACGGCTGGAAGATCGGCCAGACCATCAAGGGCAGCGTGCTGCACGCGAAGTACTCGCGCTATATGCAGCGCGTGGCCGAAGTGGCCCCGGACCTGGTGGACGCCCTGGCCGAGACCGGTGCGCGCTTCACCCACCACTCGTCCATCGCCCCCACCGGTACGATTTCCCTCAGCCTGGCCAACAACGCCTCCAACGGCATCGAGCCCAGCTTCGCCCACCACTATTCGCGCAACGTGATCCGCGAGGGCAAGAAGTCGAAGGAAAAGGTGGAGGTGTACAGCTACGAGCTGCTCGCCTATCGCGCCCTCATCAACGGCGATGCCCTGCCGCTCTCCGACGACCCGAAGACCCGCCTGCCGGACTACTTCGTGGCGGCCGACGACATCAGCCCGAAGGAGCACGTGGACATCCAGGCCGCCTCGCAGAAGTGGATCGACTCCTCCATTTCCAAGACGGCCAACGTGCCCACGGACTACCCGTACGAAGACTTCAAGGACATCTATTTCTACGCGTACAAGCAGGGTCTGAAGGGCTGTACGACCTTCCGTTTCAACCCGGCCGCGTTCCAGGGTGTGCTGGTCAAGGAAACCGATCTCGAGAACACCCTCTATCGCTTCGAATTGGAAGACGGTAGCGTTGTCGAACTGAAGGGTAACGACGAGGTGGAGTACGACGGTGAAATGCACACCGCCGCGAACCTTTTCGATGCCCTGAAGGAAGGCTATTACGGCAAGTTCTGACCCCGCGGAGAGGGAATACGTATGTCGATCGAGAACCAGACCGTCGAGGGCGAAATGCCCTCGACCGAGAGCAGCGCTACCGACACCATGCCGGCACCGGCGGCGGATCACACCGCCGACGACATGCCGGCACCGGCCGTCGCCAAGAAAGTGGTGAAGCGCAAGCCGGTTGCCCGCAAGGTGATCGAGCCCACGCCGGCACCCGCCGCCAACGCACCGGTGGAAGACGAAACCAGCGAGCCGGCGGTGAAGGCGCCGACCAGGCGTAAGCCTGCGAAGAAGGCTGCCGCTGCCAAGAAGGCGGCTCCGGCTGCCAGGAAGGCTTCGGCCAAGAAGGGCGCGGCGAAGAAGGCGGTTGCCAAGAAGGGTACGGCGAAGAAGGCCGCTGCCAAGAAGGGCGCTGCCGCCAAGAAGGCTACGAAGAAGGCGGCCACCAAGAAGTCGGCCACCAGGAAAGCCTCTGCGAAGAAGGCTGTCGCCAAGAAGGGCGCGACCAGGAAGGCGACGGTGAAGAAGTCCGCCGCCAGGAAGGGCGCCGTGAAGAAGGCTTCGGCCAAGAAGGCCACCCGCAAGGCCGTGAAGAAGTCGGCCGGCCGCAAGGCCGCCGTCAAGAAGGTCGCCCGCAAGGGCGCGGCGAAGAAGACCAGCGCCCGCAAGGCCGCCGGCCGCGTCGCCAGGAAGACCACGCGCAAGGTCGCCCGCAAGAGCGCCGGCCGCGTCGCAACGAAGAAGACGGTCCGCAAGGCCGCCGGTAAGACGACCGCCCGCAAGGCGGTTGGTAAGAAAGCCGCCTCCAAGGCGGTAAAGAGGTCCACTGCCAGCAAGACCGGCCGTACGTCGGCGCGCAAGTCCGCCGCCCGTGGCCGTCGTAAGTAAGTAGTACCCATCCGGCCCGGCGTACGCGCCGGGCCGGATACCTAAGAGAGAAGAGTCATGGCGATCAAGATCGAAAAGAAGATCAAGGGCTACAACGTCGTTAAGCCCGAGGACAAGGCCGCCCCGGCCCCCGCCGCCGCGCCGGTGAAAGACACCGCGCCCGTGGCCGAAGTGATCCAGATGCACGAAAGCCTGGAGCGCCCGGAAACCCTCGTGGGCAACACGTACAAGATCAAGTCGCCGCTCTTCGAGCACGCGCTGTACGTGACCATCAACGACATCGTCCTGAACGCCGGCACCCCCTACGAACAGCGCCGTCCCTTCGAGCTCTTCATCAACTCGAAGAACATGGACCACTTCCAGTGGATCGTGGCGCTCACCCGAATCCTGTCCGCCGTCTTCCGCAAGGGCGGCGACGTGACCTTCATCGTCGAAGAGCTCAAGGCCGTCTTCGACCCGCGCGGCGGCTACTTCAAGGCCGGCGGCGTCTACATGCCCAGCATCGTCGCCGAGATCGGCGCGGTGATCGAGCAGCATATGAAGTCGATCGGGCTCATCCACGATCCCGAAATGAGCGAGGCCACCCGCCAGCTCATCGCCGAGAAGCGCGCGGCTTACGAGAAGGCCGCCGCCAAGCCGGCCGCCGCCCCTGTAGGAGCCGCTACAGCGGCGAGCCAGGCTGGCGATAGCGCTTCCTCAGCCGAGTCCCACACCAACGCCTCGGGCTTCCCTGCCGGCGCCACCCTCTGCGCCAAGTGCAATACCCAGGCGCTGGTGCTGATGGATGGGTGTCAGACTTGTTTGAATTGTGGGTATTCGAAGTGCGGGTGAGGTGATCCCGCTTAAGTCCCTAATAAGGTTGGAGAAAGCACTTCTTCGGCGTGATGCGCTTTGAGCTGCACGAAGTTGATGCGTGTCCCGCAGCAGGGGCTAATAATAACGTCAGGGAGATGCGCGCATCCGTGCGCAAAGATTGGGCTGGGCAATTTTTTCTAGGGGAAGGGGCAGCATGGTCGTAAAGGAAGCGGTGCAGCCGGAAGCCGTTTTCACTCCGCGTGCGAACAGGGTGCGGAGTGATATGTATATTGAGCGCCCCATTCTCGAAAAGGCTCTTCTTCGCGCATTACGTATGTCGAAACATGTAGTGATACATGGCGAAAGCGGCGCGGGTAAGTCTTGGCTCTACAAGAGGCTGTTCGAAGCGGAAGACATCACCTATGAGGTGATAAATCTTGGTCGGGCAAGTTCGGCAGGTACGATATTGGCCGTGGTTGAAAGTACTCTCGCTCGAAATGGTATTGCAACCCGTTCCGGATACTCAGAGGAGAAGAAAGCGGCAGTCAAGGCGTTCGTCGCTGAAGGTGAGCTTTCACACTCCAATATGTTTGCCTTTCCGAAGCAAGATGCATTCGAAGCGTGCTTAAAAGCGGTAAGAGCGAAGGCGGGTACGAAGCGTAAATGTTGCCTCGTGTTCGACAACCTAGAGCATATCCTTGACGATCCTCAATTGATTAAGGAGCTGGTTGGGTTGCTACTCTTGGTGGACGACAGCAACTACGCTCAGTACGATGTGAAGATCTTGCTTGTTGGTACGTCGAATGATATCCGTTCGTATATTACTCAGGCTTCTAATTCCAATACCGTGACTAATCGGTTGATGGAAATACCGGAGGTTGCTCGACTATCGGACGATCAAGCTCGAGTTCTTGCCACCCGAGGGTTCATCGAAATCTTGGGGTATACAATCGAACCCCATCGCGAGTTCAATCTCAAGTATTATGTCAATGAGATAATTTACTATGCGGATCTTATTCCGCAGTATTTGCAGGACATCTGCTTGCAGATTGCATTTCGAGCGCAAGAGAATGGAAATGTTATTGATTTCTCTGCGTTCGACAAGGGGCGACATGACTGGGTTCGGGCCTCGCTCATAAGTGAGCTATCGGTCGTTGAGTTCAATATGAACTCGCGGACGACCAAGATTGGTAGAAAGAATCAAGTTATTTATGCCCTCGGTGCCTGTAAGAATTACGACTTAACAAGTAATGAGATTGAGTTGATAATTCGTCGCGAATTCCCGAATAGCTGCAAAGATGTGGTACTGAATGTTCCTCAATTGTTGTCGGAGCTTGCTTCATCTCAGAAGCCACTAATACGGCGCACGCCCAGAGGAGATGCTTATCGGTTCGTCGATCCCAAATTACGCATGATCATTCGTCTAAAAATGACCAAGATTGCCGGAGAGCAGCTGTACTTGCGACCATTCGACGATTCGATGTCTGATATGAATTCGCGGCCGTCTTAGTGGCTCAATACCCCCGCGCGATATGAAGTCTTCTTCCGCAGGCGCATCGATGTGTTGAGCGTTGGACGCAATCGGGTCGTAAGCTCCCCCTGACCTGCCCCCACTGAGCCCTACCACATGAAGCTGTAAAGTCCGTCAATCACGAGGACGGATATGAAGAAGAGTCGTTTCACCACCGAGCAGATCATCGGGTTTATCAAGCAGGCTGAGGCAGGCATGGCGGTTTCGGAGCTGGCCCGGCAGCATGGCTTCAGTCCCGCCAGCTTCTACGCCTGGCGGGCCAAGTACGGCGGCCTGGAGGCGTCCGAATTGCGCCGGGTGAAGGACCTGGAGGCGGAGAACGCCAAATTGAAGCGTATGTACGCAGAGTTGGCGCTGGATAACGCGGCACTGAAGGACCTGATTGCAAAAAAACTCTAGGACCGGCCCAGAAGCGAGAGGCGGTGCGCTTCTTGACCGAGGTGCATGCCCGCCCACTGAGCCGGTCCTGCAGGTATCTCGGGTTGTCACGAGCGGCCTGGTATGCGCCGCCCCTGGACTGGACGGTGCGTGACGCTGAACTGATCGCCGCCTTGGCGAAGCTGGTGGAAGAGCGGCCAAGCCGGGGCTTCTGGAAGTGCAGCGACCAGTTGCGCAAGAAGCGAAAGGATTGGAACCCAAAACGGATATACCGTGTGTACAAGGCGATGAAGCTAAACATCCGGCGCGCAGCGAAGCGTCGCCTTCCGAAACGCGATCGCATCGCGCTTTATGTGCCGAAGTTGCCGGATACCGTGTGGTCCATTGATTTCATGAGTGATGCTCTGGCTTGCGGCCGCCGCTTCCGGACGTTCAACGTCGTCGACGACTTCAATCGCGAGGCGATGCATATCGAAGTGGACACATCGATCACTTCAAGCCGCCTGGTGCGCGTTTTCGATCAGATCAAGCGCGACCACGGACTGCCGCAGGTGGTGCGTTCGGACAACGGGCCGGAGTTCCTGGGCGAGACGTTCACCCAGTGGGCAAAACCCAATGGCGTGGCAATTCAATACATCCAGCCCGGCAAGCCCAACCAGAACGCCTTCATCGAACGCTTCAATCGCACCTTCCGCGAGGAGGTCCTGGACCAGTACCTCTTTGCCCGCCTTGAAGATGTTCGCGAGGCGGCACACTGGTGGATGATCGACTACAACGAAGTACGACCCCACGACGCTCTTGGCGGCATCAGCCCCGTCGAATTTCGCACCAACCACGCCAGAAGTTCTACTTTTGATGTGTCTGCTTGACAGGGGAGCTTACGGAAGGAGCAGTGCGCACACCGGCACCGCTTCGAAAGCCAGCAGCATGCGATGCGAGTGATCGGCGACTGGATCGCGTTCTACAACCACTGGCGTCCGCACCAGGCGCTGGGGATGAAGACACCCGCTGAGGCATACGCTTTAGCGGCCTGACCTGTGCAGGAACCGCTGGGTCATTACAGACACAGCAATCGCGGACTAGAGTTGATAGCGGAAAGCTATGGGCTTAAGGGCAGCTTGTAGAGGTTGCCAGTCTTCGACTTTGACTACCTCGCCACCTGTAGCGTAGACGTCCTGCCCAGTGCTCCTCAGCGAAATGGAGTGGACGAGGAAAAGATCCGTTGTGTAGCCATCCTTTCGACCATTCCATGCTGACTGGATTTCACCTGCAGTCACGTCGACGGTATGGCCAATCGATTGCGTACCTTTCACTTCCACTCGCTTCTCGACGCCGGCCTGCAAGCACCTTAGATCGAAGGGGTGAGTGCTGGATGTATCGATTACACGGTAGCCCAAGGTCGCGTAGTGCTCTTTGGCTATTTCCATTGCGTGTATCTCGACGGTTCTTCGCCTTTGGTAGTCTCGCATTCGGCCCTGTCCATGCGCACGAGGCATCGCTAGCTCCTCGGTCACGAGTGCTTGCCGGCGTTCGGCCTCGGCAGTCGCCATCGGCGCTTCTGATCGCCAGGCATAGACTCGAGCGAGCTCACCGGTCGGGTGCTGGACAAAGTCCAACACCTCGAACTCACAAGTGACAGGGCGTTCGTCTTTCATCAGCGGTGGCGAAAGTCGGCCGCAATACACAAAAGGAAGTGTCGAGGAAGCCTTCGCTCGGACTCGCACAAAAAGATGAGCTTCGCGCTCGCCCGATATGAGGCTCTGTAGCACTGGACTTTCTTGTGTCTGGCGCGTCTGACTCTGCCACCAGAACAGGTTCCCCTCAAACTGATCGCGATAGGTGTAGTGATCCTTCTCCAACGTCACGAAGAGGAGTACAGCGTTCGCGAATTCGGTAATTCCGGTAGGCCGAACGAAATTCTTAGGCGTTATAGAACCTAGCTCCGCGATCTCCGCACGGCTGTAGCTGTCGCCAAGTCGAAATCTCGAAAGATCGATGAATTCATCCTTCATCGTGGGAGCCCACGAGCCAGTGGCAACGTGAAGTAGGCGACTGCCTTGAATCCCCGAGACGCCTTTCGATGCTTACCCCAAGTCACAGCGACCCCTTCGCCTTTGGCGACCGCGTTATTGCTCTAGGCCGAAGCCCCTTAGGAGATGAGAATAATCCTAAGCAGCTATATGGGAAAGGCTCTTCCTTAAGACATATCGATCGTAAACTCTCCGGGGCATACGCTTCGCCACATGTGTTACTCAGCCAAAATCCTGGCCGACTTCCGCATTTACCAACGCTACGGCGGCACCCTCGACATGCGCGCCTTCGCCAAGCTGGCAGGCTGGGCCGCAGAAGCCGGCACCTGGATGAGCGCCGTCCCGAAATCCATGCGCAACGCCTTCCTGGCATCAGCCATCCCCGAGGACGAGGAGGCCAGAAAGGCCGCCCTCGAGGCCTACCGGGCAGCCGCCCTGGCCCAGGAGCGCCTGATCGCCGAACAAACCGAACGCCTGACCCGCGCCGAGTCCGTCCTGGCCGGCCCCAAGCCCACAAAGAAAGCCGCGACCGACAAACGCGTCGCCACCAACAAGATCGCCGAGGCCCGCCGCAAGCTCTCCGAAGTCAACGACTTCGCCATCCAGGACGGCTTTGACCGCATCTGGCCCGGCTACTACGCCCCCGTCCTGATTCGCGATCCCGCGACGGGCGAGCGGATGGTGGTCCCCATGCGTTACCGCTGCCGCCTCCCCGGTTGGACAGCCGCCGACGAACGCGAAAAGCCCGGCACCTACATGGCCCGCCGCAACAGCCTTTCCACCGTGTGGAGAAAGCTTTGGGGCTTCAACCACGCCGTTGTCGTGGCAAGCCGGTTCTACGAAGCCGTGAGGCTCCACGATCTGCAACACCGTTCGCTGGCCCCCGGAGAACGGGAAATCTCAATAGAACTCGAATTCCGTCCCGAGCCCGCTCAGGACATGTTCCTCGCCTGCCTCTGGCGCTACAGCGAGCCCACCGATAACGAGCCCGGCTTCTACTCCTTCGCCGCCATCAGCCGACCGCCGCCCCCGGAGATCCGGGCAGCAGGACACGACCGCTGCATCATCGCCATCCGACCGGAACACCTCGACGCCTGGCTAAACCCTGACCCGAAACACTTGGCCGATCAGGAAGCCATCCTCGACGACCCCATCGACGCCTACTACCAGCACCAGCTCAGCGAGCGTGGCAAGGGGCCGGCGGATTAGCCTCAGCCCGGGCAGCTTCCGCATAAGTCCCATCCAGCCGAAAAATATCGCAATGAAGCGAACCCCCGTTGGTCTCGTCGCGAGGCGTCGCGGCCAGCGTCACGCCGAGCCTGCGGGCGATGCGCAACGTACAGTCCGACCAGACAAGCGCGCCGCAACTCACGTGCTGAACGATCAGGCAGACGCGCCGCCGGTCGGGTGGCCGGGGCGCAACGGCGTCGTCGATGAGCAGGCCTTGCGCCAGCAGCACCGCGTTGACCACCCCGCTCACGCTGGTGTTCGGCGAGACGGCCTCCAGCCAGGGTTCGCCCCGCTGGACGTCCCTTGCGCACATCGGATATATCGGCGGCTTCCCGGCTCGGATACCAGGGCGAATCAACCGCGCCCAAAGGTGCGCCAGCGACCGCGCCGTGCGAACCATAAGCCAGCGCACGTCGTCGTCGGAGAGTGGGGAGGAGGGAGGTTCGAGATCGGCCATGCGGCAATCCTGCCGCGTGGCCGTATCAGTTCTTGAGAGGCGTGGACACCGTCGACGGCACCGACCGGCCCTCCACCTTCATCCCAAAGACAAGCCGCAAACCCCGGACCCGCCGCACACACCCTTCATAAATAACCAGACACACCGCCATGCTCACAAGCAGAACAGCGACGTACTTGGTCCACGGCCCCCAGGGATACTGCACCACGACATACCCCACCAGAACGATCACCGTCTGGTGAAGAATGTACAGCGGATAGCTAGCCTCCCGCGCCCATGCAAGCAGCGGATTGGCAAAGGAAAGGTGCCGGTACCCATAACCAATAAAGACCATCGTCCACAGCCAGGTGAAAACGTTGGCACCCACATGATCGGTGACCGAATCGTGCGCCACGACCCCGCTGGTCAAGCCCCAGATCAGCAACCCCAAGACCGCGCCGCCCGCGAGCAGCGACCACCGCCGTACATCGCACAACCACTGCCACGTACCGGGCATGGCCGCCAGCACATAGCCGTAAGCGGTAAGCAGAAGATAGTGATTGAAGATGTACCAGTCACTGACGAGGTTATGTGCCTCGGGATACAGGGACTTCAGGCAGGCTTCGTTGATCCCCAGCGGTAGGCCAAGAAGGAACAGCCAGCTGCCAGGCTTGATGCGCGGCTGGGCAGGCTTCCACCACAGCATCGCAGGCAGCAGCAACAGCACATACACGTAGAGATACGCGATGAACCACAGATGGTGCCAGCTGAAATCCCCCGCCGGATACGGATGGAACTGCAGCACCCGCGAAGCATAGAAAGCCAGATAGCCGCCACTCCATTGCCCAGCCTGGAGTCGCTCGGCATAAATCTGCGGTGGCACCAGCAGAAACATGCCGACCGCCAGCGGCACAAGCAGCTTGATCGACCGCTCGCGCACGAAGGTCGCAGGGCTGCGTCGACGCAAGGCAAACCACATGCCCGCCCCGGCAATCACGAACAGCAGGGGCATGCGCAGGCGGTGCGCAATATCCATCGGCCAAACCAGCGCAGGAATGGTTTCATGGTTGACCACATGCCAGCCCCAACCGACAAAGATCATCCCGGTATGAAAGAAGAACAGGATGAAGATGGCGATGACACGCAGCCAATCCAGGAAATCGTAGCGCTCGACCATGGCCCCAACCCTCGTGTGGTGTAGGGGTCGCAGCGTGGCAGTGGACCATGCGCTCCGCCGCGGAAATGTGGCGGACGGGGCGTACCCCGGGGCGAAGTGGAAGCTACTGGCCCATGCGGGCAAAGAAGGCATCGCGGTAACGCCGGCTAAGGCGCAGCGTGGTGCCGTTGCGGAGGTGCAGTTCGTGGTCGCCCTTGAACAGCGGCGTCAACGAGCCGATGGCACCGATGTTGACGGCGGCCGAACGATGGATGCGCACGAAACGCTCCTCGCCAAGCTGGGCCAGCAGGTCCATCAAGGTCCGGCGTAGCATGTACCGGCGCGATGCCGTGTGGACGTGCACGTAGTTGTCGTCGGCCTCGAGCCAGTCGACGGTGGCTGCGTCCAGCAAGTGAAGACGCTCGCCATCGGGCACGAGCAGGCGCTCGCACGGTGGCGCCTGCGCGCGGCCGACCGCCACCGCCGCCGTACCCACGTCGTGCGCGGCCACCCGGGAGCGGACGCGCTCCAGCGTGCGCAGGAGGCGTTCCTGGTCATAGGGCTTGAGCAGGTAATCGACGGCATTCAGGTCGAAGGCGCGCACGGCGTGTTCGTCGAACGCGGTGACGAACACGATCAGCGGCGCCGTGGCCGCATCCAGTTGAGCAGCTACCTGAAGACCCGAGAGCGCCGGCATCTGCACATCGAGAAACGCAACATCCGGCTGCTCCTTGGCGATGGCCTGTGCCGCGGCAAGACCATCCTCGGCCGCGGCGACCACGCTGATGTCCGGCTGTTCCGAGAGCCATCGCGCGATCTTCTCGCGCGCAGGCGCCTCGTCGTCGGCGATCACCACGCGGATCACGCCACACGCTCCGCCAACGGCAGCCGCACCCTCGCGACCACGCCATCGTCCTCGTCGACCACGGCCAGCGACGCGCGGTCGCCATAAAGGATCCGCAGCCGCTCGCGGCAGTTCCGCAGGCCCAGCCCATCCCGATGGCCTGGCCATAACGTGACGCCCGAGTTGCTCACAGACACCTCCACGCCTGCCGGATTGTCGATTCCACGAACCTCGATCACCACCGTGACTGTCCCGATGGTCCGCTCCACCCCGTGCTTGAACACGTTCTCCAGCAGAGGCTGCAACAACAGCGCCGGCACCGGCACATGGCCCACCGCCTCATCCACGTCCCACGCGACCACGACCCGGTCACGGAAGCGCTCGCCCATCACATCGGCATACAGCGCAAGCAGGCGCAGCTCCTCGCGGAGTGGCATCATCTCCGTGCCGACGGTGCGAAGGCTCGCGCGGAGAAGATCGCCCAGCGTCGCCACCAGGCGGTCGGCACGCGCGACATCGGTATGCATCAGCGCCGATACCGTGTTCAGCGCGTTGAACAGGAAGTGCGGCCGCAACTGACCCTGCAGCTGGACCAGCTGCGCTTCGGCCAGTGCACGCTGCGCCTCCAGCAAGCCCTGCCGCTGGTGTCGCCATTGGCCATACGAGTCCATGCCAAACAGGATGCCGAGCCACAGCCCGGCGAACAGGCAGAGCTTCACGCTTTCGTAGATGAAGACGAACATCCACCCCGCGTGCTCGTACGGACGCCCCATCGCGGCGTACACGCCGTGCCGTATCGCATACACCGCCACGACGAACGTGATATCCGCCAAGGGCAGCCAGCGCAGGTACCGGCCGAACCAGGTCAACGGGTGCTCCAGGTAGGGCGCGTACCGATCGCGTGCACGCAACGCCAGCCAGGCCCAGCCCGTCGCCACCACCACCGAACTGCCCTCCCACAGCACCGGTTCCCACCATGCGATGGCCGGGTTGCGCAGCGCATCCTGCGCCGAAGCCCAGATCATCAGCAGCCAGAACGCCGCCCAGAGCCCGGCGAGCAGCGCGGTGCCCCGCATCGGGACACGTTCGGCCTGGGCGGCGGTCAGGGAAGGGCGGGTCAGGAGGGTCATGGAGACCGAGTGTATCGGCGCCTGCCGCGACTGGCGTCGGATTTGTGGTGAGCGGGACATGGGAGGGGCAAAGCGGACCCGGGCGACCATCGGATGCACCAAGGTATTATTTGCAAGCTTTCAGGGCCGGGCGGCGCCTAGATTTGGCCTGAAACACGGAGAACGAACATGCCGAGCCGCAGGCCCATCACCGCCATTTGTATCGCCATTGCCATCGCGATGGCCGGTCCTTCGTTGGCACGGGAGCCCCAGCCCTCGGCGCCCATGCCTGAATCCAGCGAGGTATCCGGCGTGCGACTCCCCGACAGCAAGATGGCTCGCGACGTCACCCGCATCGTTCGCGATGCCGAGGGCGACCTCCTCTTTCAGCACTCCGTGCGCGTTTACTACTGGGCGGCCCTGGCGGGAAAGCGTAAGGGGCTCAGCGTCGACCCGGAACTCCTTTACGTGGCGGCCATGTTTCACGACTTCGGCATGACGTCAGGGTATGGCACAAGTCACTCGCGCTTCGAAGTGGATGGTGCGAACGCCGCACGCGACTTCCTCAAGAAGCACGGCGTATCGGACACGGACAGCCAGAACATCTGGCTTGCGATCGCGCTGCACACGACCAATGGCATTCCGCCGCATCTTTTCCCCATCGCCACCCTGCTTGCCGAGGGTGCCAACATGGATCTCGTCGCCGCCGGTTACGACGACTTCACCGCCGCCGAGCGGAATGCCGTCGAGGCGGCCCATCCGCGCCCCGCCCGCTTCGCTGAGGGCTTTATGCAAACCGCTTACGACAGCCTCAAGCACCGTCCCGAAACGACCCAGGGCACCGGCCTCGCGGACATCATGGCGTACAAGGACCCCACGTTCGTCCGCAGGGACTACAGCAGCATGATGCTGAAGTCGCGCTGGAATACCGGGAAGTAGTAGCGACCGCGTCGTATGTGACGCCGTACAATCAAGGCCCCGCCGGCAGTTGCCAAGAGCTTCTCGGCATGCCCGCACGTCGCGCTTGCAGAATCTGGCTGTTGAGGGACTTCAGGATCTTCATGATGCGCTGATGATGGGGGCGGTTAAACATGCAGAACCTCTCCACCGTAGTGCTTCACCAGATGATCCAGCAGCGCCTGTTCTTCTGGTGGCATGTTTTGCGGATCGATCAGATGCCACTGACGCTCATACAACACGGTGCGGCACCGCCAGGCATCAGACCCAGTCGTCAATGCCAGGCGTTGGGATGCTCGTCAGTAATGCACTGAAGCGGGCCCAGCGCCGATTTGCTCGGATACCAGACGGTAGCCGTCGCTCCCTTCCTGGCGTAATTGACGAACACCTGTTTGTACAAAGTGATCTTGTCGCCGAAGATGGTCTGGTAACGAATGCGAAGAAGCAGTCCTTTCTGGACTGTCTGTGCGGCCTTCATCGGACCGAAAGGCTGCTCTATAGAGCTGTCGCGTACCGAGACCAATAGATTCTGGAGCGACTCGGCTTCTCTCGCCTTGTTTTCTTCGGGCGTCGTGCCGATGGTGAATCCGGCATCGTAGGGGCAGAAGTCGTCGGGAACGCCGTGGACTTTCTTGAGCAGATCATCGAGCGAAAGAAAAGGGTAGTTGGTCGGCTCGCCCTTCTCGACGGTCACCTGCTTCGTTCCCACGGCCCTGAAGATGCCGCTGCTTTCCACCGCAAAGGGCTTGAGCGCGCTCATCTGCGCGGACGTTCCCGGCTTCAGCACCTCGACGATGGTATTGATGGCAGGAAGATCCGATTCCGGACTCAGCTCGATCGACAGGAACGGCCGCGATTGGTCCTCGAACCAGCGCGAAAAGCCGATGCTCGGAAACCCCAGCTTCGTGGGGTGGGTCGCCTTGAGGTAGCTGTCCTGAACGGTGGATCCACCGTAGGTGCAGCGAATGACGATTTTCGCATTGCCGGTCTGGCTACCCAGGGCGGGACTGCAATTGCCCGACGTCGATGGGTTGGCGTATGCCGATCCCGCGGCGAGCACGATGATGAGGAGCAAGATGAGGCGCATGGTCAGTCTCCGATCTTCAGCGTTCCGCCACTCATGTGCTGGATGACCGGGCTGTTCTTGCCGGTGGTCATCGGGGCAGGGTGCGGCAGCGTCGGAAAGAAATAGTCCTTCATGGCATCGAAGACGTGGCGCCGGCAGTCGTCGGATGCCTTGGCGGCGTCGAGGACCTGGCTGGCAAGAACGCCCTCATGGCGTTCCCATTGGACGCCCGCCTTGGCATCTCCCTCCGCCTTCACGATCTTGCGAAGCACCTTGCTCACCTCCGCCTTCACGTCGGCCGATACGTTCGCCGACGCGCTCCACCCACCTGTAGCCGCCTTGGCGCAGACGACGTCGGCCGCTTCGGCGATGTAGACGATGCGCTGGTGGGGATCGGCGGCCTGCGCGTTGGAAAGGTGCGCGATGACCATGAGGCCGACTGCCGCGAGCGCGATAACGATTCGCTTTACCTGATGCATATTCACTCCCTGTCGATTGCTTCGCGCGGCCCCTTGCGGGCTGCGGAGTCCCAAGTCTTCCGGGGTTATCGGCAGGGAGCGATGTCACTTGAGCCCTGGCGGGCACGTGACGAATCAGATCGGGCAAACGGCGATGGCACGCGAGCGCTGATCGATGGCGAGGATCGATGAAGACAGGGCGTGCGCACCCATCAGGATTTCAGGGAAGCGATCGGAAACCCTCGCATCCAGGTTCTCGAGCGTCATGGCCCCGAGTTGCAGGGGACCCGCAACGACGCCTCGCGCAGTGTCGATCTTCGTATTCGACAATTGCCCCGTGCCTGCCTGCGCCAGGGGAGCCGACGAAACACTGTCCCACAGCGCGCGCGGCACCACCATGCCCACATTCGCACCGGTATCAAGATGGGCTTCAAACGGATCCCCATGAATACGAATGGGTACACGGAATGCGCGTTCGTAAGGCAGCGCGCCGCTGTCGTCTTGCGCCAGGTGCGAAGCCCTGCTGAACTCGATCTGCCGCCTTTCATAATCGATGACAACCAGGCCATCGGCGAAGAAGTCACGGCCGAGGATGCCGTCGAACGCCGCATCGCCCTTTGCATGCTTCTTGTAATCGCGCGTGATCAGGTCGATGTCACGGCGCGTAAGTGAGCCCAGCGTCAGCGAATCCAGGTGCGTCGTCTTTACCTCGGCGGTCTTTACCGCGTCCGACGTCGTCGTATTGCCGCTGGTTTGCAAGCCGAGTGCAGAAAGCATGCTGGTATCGAGTCGCCCGACGCCGCTTGCACCGGTGTCTACCGCAAAGCGAAACGGTCCGCGACCGTTGATGTGCGCCTCAACATAAATTCGGTCATCGACGGTGGAAAAGGGCAGGCGGATGACCGGATCGGCGGGATGGCGCGCCACCTCACATGCATCCTTCGTCCAGGCCGTCCCGCACCCGCCAATCGCCAGGCATAGGCTGGCCACGATCTTGAGCGTAAGTTGCATCGTCTTCCCCTGTCCCTGTGGAAATCGAGCGTAACCACGCGAGGCTGCACCGTCGACCCCGACCAATGGCACGGTCCAGCCTGTGCGCCTCCCCCAAGGTGGTGAAGCCCGGTGCGGGAGACGCGTCGGCCTCACCGACTACACCACCCTGAGAACGTCATTCACCGGTGGCGTCTGATCCCAAACCATCCGCGTATGCGCCTGCGTCGCACATTGCAGGCCCATATGCGTCATCGCCTCGATGGCATCGAGTGCCGATGCCATGTCCTTGCACTTCACTCCTTCCGCCTCGTAGATCAACGAGGCCAGAAGGCTGCTGATGCCCCGCGCGTGCTGCAACCACTCGGTGGCTTCGTTCATCAATGCGTGCGCGGTCGCATCCGCGTCGGTCAGGTGGGGGTGGTCTTTCGGTCCGTTCATCGCATTCTCCTTGTCGTGCCGTCGTAACACGGGCTCACGGGTGCGCCGGCGACCCGGTCGCCGGGCGCCGTACGGCGGGCTTGCTTCTTGTGAACAGCAACGGCTATCCAAACGGTAGCATTCACTTTGGCAAGGCCTGCAAGGATGCCCTCGATTAGGACGCCGGCTTTCGCTGCATCGGGACGACCCAGGGCACGGGCCTCGCAGACATCATGGCGTACAAGGATCCTTCGTTCGTCCGCAGGGACTACAGCAGCATGATGCTTATCTCGCGTTGGGATGCCGGTAAGTAGGCTGGCGAAACACCGATTCGAGAATAGTTTCGAGAGGTATGCAATTTCGGCAACTGTCATTCGCGCTTAGAGCAAACGCGCTACGCGGCCTCGAAGCCTGTCGTCGCAACCTATTGCGTTTCACACCGCTACCCTCGTATAACCCTGCGACACGAAGTGCGCGCGAGGACCGGGCCACCTAGTCCGACCTCGTTCCGAACAAGCTGTTCGACAGGGGAAAACAACGGATGGGTGCTTCCAGGCGGTCGCGTACGCGCGATGCGGTTTTCGCGTGTGTTTTAGGGATGATGACGACGGCGGTTACCGCGCAGTCGGTGTCGATCGAGTCGGAATGGAAGAAGCTTCTTCGGGTCAATGAAGACATTCAGCCGCTGGGGCCTGACGCCTTCGGCGAATCCATAAGTACCTACGATGGGTCTCTTTCGTTCCGACAGGTGGACCTCGAGGCTAAGGGCAATGGCCTGCCCATCATCGTGGAGCGAACGATCCATGCGCGACCGGTAGGCGGTCCGAATGCCTATGTGTTCGAGCTGGCTGCCCAAGGCTTCACCGACTGGGACATGACGGTTCCGCAGCTGGAGACGCTCTCTGCCGAAACCAGGTTCACGGACGAAGATGGTCACGACGAGTCCTTCTGGTATTTCATTGACGAGCCGCAACGCTGCACGCGCTTCTACGGGGCGGGCACCATCGACGTGCCGACCAAACCGGGCGAGGACGGCGTGATGTGGACGCCGAACCAGTGGTGGCATGGTATCCAGCTGAAGATTCCGGGCGCCGGTGCGCAGGATGTCCTCCAGCGGGATCCCGGTAACAACAATGTGCCCCAGATGACCCGTGCGGACGGCTCGGCCATGCCGTTTACCGCCGTTACGCGGCAGAACTGGGCGCTCGGCTGCGAGAACACCGCAGGGGTTGGCGAGACCTTCGTCGCCGTCGCACCGGACGGCACCCGTTACTGGCTGGACCGACTGTCGTGGCGCCCGACCTCCACGCTCGCGCATCCCGGCGGCGGCGCCCTGAAGCGGCGCGTCGTGACCTTGCAGGCGAGCCGCGCCGAGGATCGTTTCGGCAGGCGGCTCAGCTATAGCTATGACGCAAACAACCGCCTGACGTCGATCACGGCGGACGATGGCCGCAGTGTCACGTTCACCTATGCGCAGTGGCAGCATTCCTCGGGCCTGTTCCCGGTGGGTGAACGCATCACGACGGTGACTCAGCACGCGGCGACGGGCGACAGGACCTGGACCTACACCTATGGCGGCACGGCCGACGAGCCGGTTCTCGCCAGTGTGACGCTGCCGAACAGCTCTTCGTGGTCGTTCTCCAACATGAAGGCGCTCGCCACCGGCCAATCGGCCCAGCCGGACAAGCTTCGGGTCGACTACGAAGGATGTGTGTACACCGCAGGCGGAACCCCCGTTTCGGACGTGGCGACGCTGACGCACCCGTCCGGGCTTACCGGCACGTTCACGCTGACCTCCGTCGTGCGTGGTCGTTCGAACGTACCGAGGCGATGCATCCTCGACCGCGGCGTGAACATCATCCAGATCCCACACGCCTATGTGTCGTCTGCGATCTCGCAGAAACACTATACGGGGGCGGGCGTCGACCAGCTCTGGAGCTTCACGTATTCGCCCGCCAATGCAAGCTGGAATACCGATTGCACGAGTGGCTGCACGAACACCGTGTGGACACAGGAAACGGATCCCGATGGCAGCCGCGTGGTGCATACGTTTTCCAATCAGTGGGGCTCGACTGAAACACTGCTGAAGCGGGAGGACACCTATCCCGTCGGCGGCGTGAATCCCACTCGCTCGGAAATCACCGAATATGCTGCTGCGACCGCCGGCCCATGGCCATCCCGGCTTGGCGACAACCTGCAGGGCCTGATGAACCACGATCAGACCGAGATGCTTTCACCGGTCTCGAAGCGGACCCTCCTGCAAGACGGCGATACCTACCAGTGGCAAGTAGCATCGGGTAGTTTCGATGTCTTCGCGCGCCCTCTCACCGTCAACCGCGGCACGGTCGGTATGGCCGGCCAGAGCACTCGCACCGAGCGAACGACGTATAACGATGACCTGGCGCATTGGGTGCTTGGCCAGACCAGGAAACTTGAGGTCATCGAACCCACCGCGACCACGACCGTTTCGGAGACGATCTTTGACGCGCTGGCGCGGCCGACCGAGCGAAAGAGCTTCGGCCGCACGGTGATGACCTACGGCTGGAACGGTGGCGACCTGGCCTCGTTCACAGATGGCAATGCGCACACCACCAGCCTGTCGAACTACCGGCGCGGCATTCCGCAGCTGGTGACCTACCCGGATACACATACCCAGACCGCTGTCGTCGACGACCTCGGCCAGATCGTCTCGGCAACCGACCAGCGCGGCGTGACAACGGGTTATCACTACGACGGCATCGGTCGTCTTACCCAGGTCGACTACCAGACCGAGGCGAACGGCAAGACCTGGGCTCCCAAGATCTTCACGTATGAATTCGTGGGGAGCGAGCCGGGTATCGCCGGCAGCCACTGGCGGCGCACCGTCACTCATCACGATCGCGCGGACATACAGCGATTCGATGCCCTGCTCCACCCTATCTCATCCGAACAGCGTCGTGCCTCGGACGGCGCTTTGACGATCACCACGTTGGCGAACTACGACTGGCGCGGCAACCAGACCTTCGCATCGTATCCGATTGCCGGCTCAGCCGCTTACGATCCGACTCAGAAGGGTGTCAGGCATATCTTCGATGCGCTGGGCAGGGAAACCAGCTCGACACGAGACGCCGGTGACGATGTGGTCCTGACGACCGGTACGGCCTATCTCAGTGGTGCGCGCCGGAAGTTCACCGATCCGCGTGGGAATGAAATCACCACTACATTCCAGGTCTTCGACGCGCCCTCCTACGAGCAGCCTTTGCGAGTGCAGGCGCCGGAAGGTGTGGACCAGGTCATCGACCGAACGATTTTTGGCGATGTTCTGGCTATCCATCAGATGGGGGCGGACCCGCGCGGCGAGAAGCTTTACAAGTATGACGCCTTCCACCGTGCCTGCCGGGTGATCGAACCCGAGACCGGTAACACCGTCATGCAGTACGACGGTGCGGATAACGTGGTGCAGACGGCGCGAGGCATCGCCGTCAGCGGCGACGGATGCCTGTCTGCCACGGACATGCCCGCCGGATCGACGGTGGTACGCAGTTTCGATGCGATGAACCGGCTGACTTCAGTGGCCTATCCGGATGGTTCGCCCTCCGTGACCCTGACTTATGACGGCCTCGGCAATCCGGCGACGGCTCAAGCCGGTGTGGACACCATCTGGTCGTACGCGCGTAACAACGTCAACCTGATGAGTCTCGAGCGGTTGCAGGTCGATGGACGGCAGTGGGACATCGCCTACGATTACGATGCGAAGGGGGCGCTGTCCGCGATCACGTATCCCGATGGCAAGATCGTGGGTTACACGCCCGATGCCCTGGGGCGTGCTACGCAGGCAGGCACATACGCCACGGCGGTCAGCTATTTCCCTGACGGAAACCTGGAGTCGTTCGCGTTCGGTAGCGGTGCGGCCTATTTTGCACGGGAAAATGACCGGATGACACTGCAAGATTTCACCTATGGAACAGCGGCAGCCACGGTCATCGATCAGACACTGACGTACGACCGGACGGACAACATCACCCACATCGAGGACCACTTGGGCGGCGGGCAGCGGAGCAAGACCTTTACCTATGACGCGCTCAACCGACTTGTCACGGCGGAATCCGTGCCGCTGTGGGGCAAAGATACCTACCACTACGATGTGCTTAACAACATCACGGGCATCGATACCCTCAATGGCGGAGTGACGACGGGACGCACTTACACTTATGGCGCGTCGAATCGCCTGGACTCCATCACGACGACTGACGGTGTGACTTCCTCGTACGCCTATGACGTGCGCGGCAACGTAACAAGCAGGGCAGGGCAGGTGCTGGCCTTCGACCTGGCGGATCGGCTCAGTGGCATCGCCGGCATCGCGGACTATGCGTATGACGCGAACGGTCGCCGCGTGAAGCAGACGCCGGCGGGCGCCGTGCTTCCCAAGTACTCCGCGTACAGCGCCTCGGGTCAGTTGATGTGGGAGTACAACCCGTCCACCCAGCGAGCCAAAGACTATATCTACCTCGGCAAGAAGCTCGTTGCCGCCGCGGAGAACGTGCACGAGACCCTTATCGGCTTCGTTGGTGGGGTCACCGAGAGCGGCGTGATCGCAACACTGAACGGCTGGGCTTGCTCGCAGGGCTCCACGGACCCTGTCCCGGTGGAAGTATTCATCGACGGCCCCGCAGGAACGGGTACGCCCATGGGCTCGCCCGTTCTGGCGAACAAGCCCAGCAGTGCCACCGACACTGCCATGTGCGGCACGGGCGGCACGGCATACGGCTTTGCCATCACCATCCCCGAGGCTGTTCGCCTCGACCATGCAGGCGCCCCGATCTATGTCGTGGCCCATTCCAATATCGGCGGCCCCGACCAGCAGCTCGCAAATTCGGGTGTGCCGTTCGTGCCCGCCTCGGCATCGGCGCCCGATACCCCTGCCAGTGCGACCGCCGTCGTGGCGGGGGACCTCGCGTCCATCACCGTAAGCTGGGCAGCCTCGGCGCGGACCACCGCGTATCAGGTGGAAAAGCAGTTCAACGGTGGCGCCTGGTCCAGTCTGTATACCGGTACGAACCTGTCGACCGTGTTCGGCGGCCCGGCCGATGGAAACTGGACGTTCCGGGTTCGCGCCTGCGTCACGGTGAACTGCAGTATCGAAAAAGTCTCGAACACGGTCACGGTGGCGCATATTCCGCCGGCACCGGCGACCATCTCCGTGCCAGCCACGAGCAACGGACCGATCACGGTGTCGTGGTCGGCGGCGACTTACGCCGCTACCTATCACCTCGAACAGAGCATCAATGGCGGAGCCTGGACCTTAGCCTACTCGGGAGCTGCGACGTCCAAGGCCCTGACTGTCGGGGTCACGGGTACGTATACGTACCGCGTGACCGGTTGTAACGGGAGCGGTGTGTGCGGGCCATACAAGACGAGCGGTGGGGTCGTGGTGACCATCCCACCCAGCGGCACTCCCTCCATCAGTGCCCCGGCTGCCGTGCACAACGGAGCGTGGACAGTGAGCTGGAGTGGCGTCGCGGGGGCGACACGGTATGCCCTCTATGAGCGATACAACGGCGGTGGATGGGGGTTGGTCCAGAACACGGCCGCCGGCAGTTGGCCTACTTCGAACCGCCCCGATGGCTCGTACAACTATTACGTCAACGCGTGCAATGCCGGCGGATGCGGGCCGAACAGCGCAGTTGTGACAGTGACGGTGACCAACGTTCCGCCGGCACCGACCAATGTCCACGCCGTCGATGCCTTCAGCGGCAGCCATGAGACGCTGACCATCACATGGAATGCCACGCCAGGTGCGACATACCACGAGGTGCTTCGCAACAACACGACCACGACATGGCACGTGAACATGCCGACGCTGAAACAACTCGTCGAAACAGGACCCATCGGGGAAATCATTCTGTATGGCTACCAGGTCCGTGCGTGTAACGCGTATGGCTGCTCTGCCTGGGTGAGCGCGACATGAGGACGATGGCGATGATTGAGCTTTGCAGGTCGGTTCGTGGGGTTGCTGGTCGCTTCCTTTGTTTCATCGCGATTACGCTGGCGGCGTTATGCGGCAATTCGTCTGTTGCTGCGGAGACGGTGACTTATTACTACACAAGCCCGCAGGGGACGGTGCTGGCGACAACCGATGAAGCGGGTAATGTGCTGTCGACAGCGGACTACCGGCCGTATGGCGGGCAGGTGCTTGGAGTCGCGGAGCCGGGTCCCGGCTATACGGGGCATATTTATGATCTCGATTCTGGCTTGGTCTACATGCAAGCGCGGTACTACGATCCTGATATCGGGCGATTCATGAGCGTGGACCCTCTTAGTTCGGAGTTGGCGAACCTTCTCAACGTCGACGACTACGCCTATGCAAGTGACAACCCCGTCGTCAATTGGGATCCCACGGGGCTCTGTCCGATAAGTGTCGACGGTCAGGAGTGTCCCGCAACTGAGCCGCCTCTACCGTTGCCTAAGGACGATCAAGCTCCAACGACATCGCCCCCTCCGCCTCCGTCGAAGAGCATCGTGCAGCTTGACGAAGTCAAGGTCACACCCAACACCGGTTCCGTAGGGATTCCCCCACCGATCTTCCGCCCGCCCGGTGGGCGGCGGATCTTCAGACCGAGCATTTTCAAGCCTGTAGTTCGGCGGATAGATGACTTTCTATCGAATAGAATTGTAAAGATGCTAACGTTCAAAACAGCTAAGATCGCAAAGAGTGGCGTACTTAAGGTGACTCCAGTCGGCTTTGGCGTGGAAGTAGTTACTCACATCGAAGATCTAGGTGGGTGTGACGACAACGGACATTGCGCCGACGAAGCTCCTCAAAGTTCGCTGAGGAATCCTCCAGCTAAACCTTGATGGGTAAACAAAGGTACGCATGTTGTTTGACAAGATATTGTTCTTCATTCTTATCTTGCCCATGTTCGTCTTGGGCAAGATCCTTGCTACCTTGTTGGTCGGATCGGGCGGGTTGAGCTATTACATTTTTTATGTCGCCTGGCTACTGCTCAATACAGTATTGATTCTCAAATTGTGCTGGAGGAATGATGGTGTTCTTATACTGCGAATGATCACGTTCGCGATATTTCACTCCGCAGCAATGGTAGTTGTGCTCCTCTTCTTTGGGTGAGGACATCGAACAATTGGTTCGTTTGGTCGCCTTCACCGTAAAGCCCTACACCGCCTTGTGCACGCGGCCAGCTTCCGCATACGTCCCATCCAGTCGAAAAATATCGCAATAAAGCGAACTCCCGTTGGTTTCGTCGCGAGGCGTCGCGGCCAGCGTCACGCCGAGCTTATGGGCGATACGCAACGTACAGTCCGACCAGACAAGCGCTCCGCAACTCATGTCGGGTGATCGAACCTGAGACTGGTAACACCGTCATGCAGTACGACGGTGCGGATAACGTGGTGCAGACGGCGCGAGGAAGCGCCGTCTGAACCGCCCCGGTTCTCGTGGAGGCTTGACCTGTCCCCACTGAGCCGTACCACGTGAAGCTGTAAAGTCCGTCAATCACGAGGACGGATATGAAGAAGAGTCGTTTCACTACCGAGCAGATCATCGGCTTCATCAAACAGGCCGACGCAGGCATGGCGGTCTCGGAGCTGGCCCGGCAAAACGGTTTCAGTCCCGCCAGCTTCTACGCCTGGCGGGCCAAGTACGGCGGCATGGAGGCCGAGGACGCCAGGCGGCTGAAGGACCTGGAGTCCGAGAACAGTCGGCTGAAGCGTCTGTTGGCGGAGGCGCACTTGGACATCGAGGCGCTGAAGGTCGGGTTCGGGGTAAAACGCTAGTCCCGCAACGCGGGCGCGAGGCAATCCGACGCATGTGCAAGCTGACCTCGATCAGCGAGCGCCGGGCTTGCCGCCTTGCGGGGCTGTCCCGCGATGCTTTCCGTCATGAACCGCTGCCCACGCCTGCCACGCAGGCGTTGTCGCTGTGGCTGGTCGAGTTGGTGTAGGTACGCCGCCGATTCGGTTAGCGCCGCCTACACGACCTGTTGAAGCCGGAATTCCCGACGGTGAACCACAAGAAAGTGTATCGCCTATATCAGGAGGCCAAGCTGTCGGTGCGCCGTCGCCGCAAGGCGAAGCGCCCGGTCGGCGAGCGCCAGAAGCTGCGGGCTTCGTGTCGGCCCAACGACACCTGGAGCATGGATTTCGTCTTCGATGCCCTGGCCAACGGGCGCCGGATCAAATGCCTGACCATGGTCGATGACTTCACTCGCGAGAGCGTAGACATCGCGGTGGACCATGGCATCAGCGGTGTCTACGTCGTACGTTTTCTCGATCAGGCCGCCTGTTTCCGTGGCTATCCACGCGCCGTACGCACCGACAACGGGCCCGAATTCACCAGTCGTGCTTTCATCGCCTGGACGCAGCAGCATGGCATCGAGCACCTCCTGATCGAACCGGGCTGCCCCACGCAGAACGGCTACATCGAAAGCTTCAACGGCAAGTTCCGCGACGAATGTCTCAACGAGCATTGGTTCACGTCACTGATCCAAGCGCGTGACGTCATTGGAAGCTGGCGTCGGGATTACAACGAGGTTCGGCCCCATAGCAGCTGTGGCCGTATTCCACCGTCGCAATTCGCTGCCCACCACCGCGCACAACGGGACGTCAACGCAGTAACCTTCAACCCCGGACTTTCATAGTGATCACTGGTACGGCTGCTGGGGGCAGGTCACGTTACCAAACGAGGAGTCAGCGCATGAAGAGGTCGCGTTTTACCGAGGAGCAGATGGCCTACGCGCTCAAGCAGGCCGAGTTGGGCACGGCGGTCGGGGAGATTTGCCGCAAGATGGGTATCTCCGAGGCGACGTTCTACGTCTGGCGGAAAAAATACGGCGGTCTGGGGCCTTCGGAGCTGAAGCGATTGCGCTTGCTGGAAGACGAGAATCGCAAGCTCAAACAACTGGTGGCCGATCTGAGCCTGGACAAGGCCATGCTCCAAGAGGTGGTCACAAAAAAACTCTAAGGCCTGCCCAAAGGCGAGCCTGGGTAGGCCAGCTGCAGGAGCGCTTCGGCGCAAGCGAGCGACGCGCCTTACGGATCATGTCGATGTCACGATCATCGTATTCGTATCAAGCCAAGTCGCGCGACAACAGTGCGATCCGGCAGCGCATGCGGGAGATCACGCAGACGCGAATTCACTACGGATGTGAGCGAGTCTTTATCATGCTGCGGCGTGAGGGCTGGCGGGACAATCACAAGCGCGTGCACCGTCTTTATAAGCTAGAAGGCCTTTCATTGCGGCTTTGCCGGCCGCGTCGCAGCCGCAGTGCCCGTCGTCGGCAGCCGATCAGGTTGGCAACGGCGGCCAACACACTTTGGGGTATGGACTTCGTCAGCGACGCGCTCTTCGATGGTCGTCGTTTTCGGTTACTGACGGTGAGCGACCATTTCACTCACGAGTGCCTGGACATTGTGGTGGATCAATCGCTGCGTGGCGAACACGTGGCCGAAGCGATGACGCGCCTGGTCGCTCAACGCGGCAAGCCGGCGGCCATCAAAGTGGACAACGGCAGTGAGTTCGCAGGAAAGGTGATGGATCGATGGGCATACGAAAACGGAGTGGAGCTAGACTTCTCACGCCGCGGCACGCCCACCGACAACGCCGTGGTGGAGAGCTTCAACGGCCGTCTCCGACAGGAGTGTCTGAACGAGCATTGGTTCTTGTCGTTAGCCGACGCTCGGAGCAAAACCTGATGAGTCTCGAGCGGTTGCAGGTCGATGGACGGCAGTGGAAGTATTCATCGACGGCCCCGCAGGAACGGCTACGCCCATGAGCTCGTCCGTTCTGGCGAACAAGCCCAGCAGTGCCACCGACACGGCCATGTGCGGCACGGGCGGCACGGCATACGGCTTTGCCATCACCATCCCCGAGGCTGTTCGCCTCGACCATGCAGGCGCCCCGATCTATGTCGTGGCCCCGACGTCCCCCGGCTTGAACTAGCCTGTCGCGAAGCTATGTCGCGGGATCTTCGCCATGACCGTGGTGCCCGGACAACTTCCGCCAATGCGTTGGCGTCACCCCCATGTGCTTCTTGAACGCCCGCTGGAACGCCGCCTCCGACTGATAACCCACGATGCCCGCCACGGCGGCGACATGCGCGGACGGCTTCCTGAGTTCGTTGGCCGCCATGGTCATGCGGATATCGGTGAGCAGGTCGCTGGCTGACGCGCCGAGCTTTTCGCGGAAAAGACGGACGAACGTGGCCCGCGACATGGTGCAGAGCTGTGCGAGTTCCGGGAGTGTCCAGGCACGTGCGGGGTCGCGGAATATCGCCTCCAGCGCGGGTGCGAGGCGGGGCGATCCCGCCAGCGAAAGCAGCCCGGGAGACGGGTCCCGCGACTCGCTGGCCAGGCGCAATGCCACCGTGAAGAGCGCCGTCGACAACGCGTCGAGCATGGCATGGGCGCCGAGCGTTTCGGTATCCGTAATGGCACGCATGAGCGTCGCCAGGCCTTTCAGTTGCCTCGATGTCTCTTCGTCGGCACCGCTCGATCTTCCGATCAACCGCTCCGGGAGGTGGTTGCGGAGCAGGCGTTCGTGAGCGGCGGTCACGACGAAGTGGCCGCATAGCATGTCCAGGCGCGCACCGGCGCCCGTGTTCTCGCTGACGACGATGCTGGCGGCTTCCCGTTCCCGTGTCGGTGCGGGTGACGCCCCGCTGCCATCATGCAGCACATGTGAGGCGCCCTTCGGAAACACCAGGATATCGCCGGCCTTGAGCCGGATGGAGGAGCCGTTTTCCGGATCCTCCAGCGTGGCCGAACCGGCCAGCACGACGTGGTAGGGCATCTCGCCCGAGTCGGCGTGTGGCTGTTCGATGCGCCACGGCGCACCGAACACGCATCTCAGGTCGAGCCGGCCGCGTACCGGTGCGAATTCCAGCAGGCGGCTCAGCCAGTCTGTCGTCTCGTTCACGGCGGGCTCCGGCATCACTCGGCGGACGGAAAATCGAGCGGTGTGTCGTTGATGCGATTGAACGCATTGGTGAACGACGTAACGGCGATCGCGAGGCTGATATCTACGAGCTGCGCGTCGGTATATCCGGCTGCCTTGATGGCGGCGAACTGTGCGTCGGACACCGTCCCATGGCCCTTCGCCAGGACTCGTACGAACTGCACGAGGGCATCGCGCTTCGTGTCACCGGTGGGCTCGCCGGCGCGGATCCGCCGGATATCTTCCGCTTCGAGTCCGGCCCGCGCGCCGAGCTGGCTGTGCGCCGCGATGCAGTAATCGCATTGCGCGGCTTCGCTGACCACCAGCTTCACGGTTTCCTTGTCCCTCGTGCTGAGCGTGCTCGAAGCCAGTACACCGTCGGCTTGCAGGATCGCCTTGAGCGCGGCGGGCTTGAGCGAACCGACGGCGGCGTAGCAGTTCGGGACATATCCTGCCGCTTTGCGGATGTTGGAGAAGACGGCGGCGGCGGCGCCGGTAGCGGATTCGAGGGCAGGGGTGACGATGCGTTCCATGACGCGTTTCCTTCATTGATCGATGTCGTTGGCGCCGCCCAGGCATCGGACGGCGACGGGTTTCGGCTGTGTTGCCTGTCTTACTTCTGTGCGATCTCGAGCGCGGCCCGCTTCACGTCGTGTTGCAGGAGGTAAAGCGACACGGCGAGGAAGAGCACATCCTTCACGAGGAACGCGACGGGGAGGTACATGGCCGGGAAGCCACCCGCTTCCGACGCCCAGGCACCCGGCAGGAACGGCATGATGGTGACGGTGCCGATGAACGTGACGACCGAGCCGGCTGCGCCGAGGATGCCAAGCTTCCTGTTCCAGAAGCCAAGGAGGATGAGGCTGCCGAACAGCATTTCGGTCGCGCCGAGGAAGTGGGCGGCACCGTCGACACCGAAGGCGGGAATCAACCAGAACACCACGGGGCTATGTTCGATGAACCCTCTGATCTGGTGCGCTTCGAAACTGAACCATTTCTGGTAACTGAAGATCGCGAACGTGAAGACCATGGCCGCGCGCACCAGGTGGTGACCTATCTCGCCGCGGAATAGCGCCGTGTTCGACAGGGCGACGATGGCCTTGTCTATCATGTTGTGCCGGATGTGGACCTTGTTCAATTCGTACCCCTTGATGGTTGGGAATGCTGTAGCCGCTTTCGTCACACCGACGGAAAGTCGACCGTCGTGTCGTTGATGCGGTTGAAGGTGTTGGTGAAGACGATGACCGCGATGGTCAGGCTGATATCGACGAGCTCGGCGTCGGTGTAGCCGGCGGCCTTGATCTCGGCGAACGAGGCCGGTTCGATCGTTCCGCTGGTTTCGACCAGGTTGCGGACGAAGCGGATCAGCGCGTCGCGCTTCTCGTCGCCGGTCGGCGACCCGTCGCGGATGCTTTTCAGGGTGCCGGGCTCGAGGCCGGCCAACTTGCCGACGAGGCTATGGGCGGCGACACAGTAGTCGCAGCCGGCGGCGACGCTCACGACGAGCTTGATGGTTTCCTGGTCCTGCTTGCTGAGGGAGCTGGCTGCCAGCACGCCCTCGGCCTCCAGGATGGCCTTCAAGGCCTCCGGGCCATGCGCCCCGATGGCCGCCATGGCGTTGGGAACCCGCCCGAGGCTTTTCTTGATCTGGGCGTAAACCTCGGCGGTCGGGCCAGTGGCGGAGTCGAGGGCGGGGGTGTGCAGGCGTGACATGGTGCCAATTCCTTCGTTGTGTCGGTGGAGACACTTTACGAAGGGGGTGTGAGCTTGTTAATGACGTCAAGGGTCATAAAGATGCTCATTAGGATCACGGCGAGGCGCCCGGGGGCCCGGCCTCGACCCAATGCATTGTTGCCCGCCATGCAACACCCCGCACACGCAAACCCATCTATTCAGCACGATCGCGGGCGCATAAAGTCGATGCGAGCCAGTCACGTCACCGGAGCCAGCCATGACCGACGTCGTCGCCGATCCCGCCACCATCGGGCCGGACCTTTCGCAGGGTGTCGATCGCTCCGCGATTCCGGAAGACGGGGTGTTCCCTGGTCACGTGGATGGCGAAGCCGTCATGCTTGCCCTGACCCGTGCCGGCATCGTGGCCATGACGGCCACCTGCAGCCACTACAGCGGCCCGTTGTACGCGGGCCTGCGGGTTGGCGACACCATCCAGTGCCCGTGGCACCATGCGTGCTTCGACCTCCGCACCGGTCGCGCCGCCAAGGCACCGGCGCTCGCGCCCGTTGCTTGTTGGCGCGTCGAGGAAGTGGGCGGGAAAGTCTTCGTCCGCGAGAAGCTGGATACGCCGTCGCCATCGTGTCCCAAGTCGCGCTCGAGCAGGCGCATGGTCATCGTAGGCGGCGGCGCCGCGGGCTTTGCGGCGGCGCAACGTCTGCGCACGCGGGGCTTCGATGGCGAAATCGTCGTCCTCAGTGCCGATGCCGACGCGCCTTACGACCGCCCCAATGTCTCCAAGGACTACCTCGCCGGCACGGCGGAGCCTGAGTGGATGCCGTTGAAGGACGATGCGTTCTATGCGGACCTGGGCATCGACGTACGGCTGAACACGTCGGTCACGGCTATCGATGCGAAGGCGCATACCGTCATTCTCGGTTCCGGCGATAGCCTCGCGTACGACAAGCTCCTGATTGCTACCGGCGCCGAGCCGATCCGGCCTTCGTCGCCGGGCTTCGAAGGGCCGCACGTCCATACCTTGCGCACGATAAAGGACGCCGACGCCGTGCTCGGCGATATCGATGCCTCGCAGACCGTGGCCGTGATCGGCAGCAGCTTCATCGGCATGGAGGTGGCCGCGTCGCTGCGGAACCGTGGGGTGGCCGTGCATGTGATCGGTCCGGAGCCCGCGCCGCTGGCGACCAAGCTTGGGCCGCAGATCGGTAGTCTCATCCGTTTGTTGCATGAAGCGAACGGTGTCGTATTCCACCTGGAACGGCGTGCGGTGGGATACGAAGACGGCCTGGTGAAGCTCGATGACGGTACCGTCGTCGCCGCCTCGCGCGTGGTGCTGGGCATTGGCGTGAAGCCCCGGTTGCATCTCGCGGAGCAGGCCGGTCTGAAGCTCGATCGCGGCGTGCTCGTCGACGCGTCCATGCGGACTTCCGACCCGGGCATCTTTGCTGCCGGCGACATCGCGCGGTTTCCTGGCGCGGCGGGCGATCCCGTTCGTATCGAACACTGGGTCGTGGCCGAGCGGCAGGGGCAGGTCGCCGCGGCGGCCATGATGGGCGAGGAAGACACTTACTCGGACGCTCCCTTCTTCTGGAGCGTCCACTACGACGTCACCATCCGCTACGTCGGCCATGCCGAAGGGTGGGATGCGATCGAGGAGATCGGTTCCGTCGCGGCCAAGGATGCCGAAGTGCGCTACATCAAGGACGGCAAGGTCGTGGCCGTCGCCACGATCAATCGCGACCTCGATGCGCTGAAGGCGGGCGAGCGCGTGCCTTATCCGCGATAACAGGCTTTGTCCGTCGCCGAGGGTAGGGCGTTCGTGCGGACCTCAAGTTCGCCGTCATGCTGCCGCTACATATGCCGGAGCGGCCGGTCCACCCGGTTCGCATCGAGGGAGCGGGGATCATGGACAAGCTGCTGACAGCCCTGAAGAACGCGGTGCGTGGACTTCCGTACCTGACCTTGTTAACGGCCATCCTCTACATGGCGGGACGGGAGTTCAATACGAACTACTGGCGGAGTATCGGCCTTCCGCTGATGGCGACGGAGCACTCGTTCGCCGACATGCTGTATGACGGATTTCTTGGCTTTTTCATGTGGAGCGGGTCCCTCTTCGGGTCGCGGTTCGATCCCCTGCGTACGATCCTCGTCGTGTCGCTCATCATCGTTGCCATCTACCGCCTGATCGAATTCGTTGCCGAAAAGGCGCAGCGTTGGGCTGTCCGGCATCGTGCCAATGCGCAGGGTCCCCTGATCGGGCCAAGGGTTACCAAGACGCTCGACGAGTTGACGAAGTGGGCGGGTTACTTCATCGCGGTGTACGTTCCGCTGCTGCTGATACCGGTCCTGGTCGGGATCACGGCCTTGACCCCGATACTCCCATCGCTCGGGATCGGCGAAGAGGGATGGGAAGAGGGCAGGAGAGAGTTCGTCCGGTTCGAGGCGAGAGTCAGGCAGCTTCGCGACGGGCTCGTGGATGTATCCGTCGTCGACATCCGGCGAGCCGACGACGGGAAGCCCATGCCCGCCATTCCTATCGAATGCGCAGGCGATCGTTGCGCGGCCATGACGGAGAGTGGGCCGGTGTCGCTGCCGAAAGATCGCTTTGGCGAAGAGCGGCTCGTGCGTTCGGCGACCTGGGACGAATCGTGTCTTTCGTCCAAAGCGTTGGCGAAACGCCGGTCGCGCTGACTACGGCAACGACGGCGTCGTCTTCTCCAGGATCCGCATCGACTCCGCGTTCTTCTTTTCCCATGCGGCAATGTCCGACTTGTTCATCGGCACGTCGTGCACGATGGCGGGGCGGCCGTTGAGGGTGTTCATGGGGCGCTGGGAGATCAGTGCCGGTAACGTGGCCGGCATCTGCCGTGCCTGCGCGACCTGGGTGGCCGCGCGCGCGACGGTGGCGCGCATGGCAGCCAGTTGGGCGGCGTGGATCTCGCGAATGTAGTGGCTGTAGAGCATCGTCAAAGCGACGACCATGGTAAGGACGGCTCCGGCTGCCGCGACCCAGGGCATGCGATTCGACTTTGCGCGCCGCGACCGGCGTGCCTTGCTCGCCCAGGACGGCATGTCGTCGATGCTGGCGTGCGGCAGTTCGGGCTCCGCGACAGGACCGAGCATGGCCCGCACGGCCTTGCCGTCGATGAGACGGATGTGCCGGAACTTGGCGGCGGCTTCGATGGCGGTTTCCGTGAATTCGCCCGAGGTAATGACGATGGCCCCGGTCGCGCCCGCCGTATGCATCACGCCGATGAGCTGGTGCACGTCGTTGTGCGGCACTTTCCAACAGTTCCAGTGCTTGCACTGGACGACGATCACTTCCTCGTCGCGCAGCAGCTTCAGGTCGATGCCGCCGTCGGTGCGGTGCATGCCCCCGCCCGTGCCGGTATGCACCACGTCATATCCGAGGCCGCGGTAGTGATCGGCGATCAGGCGCTCGAAGGCGTCCCACGAAACGCGCGTGAGTGCGTCGTCGTGTCGAAAATCGACGGACTTGAAGCCTGTCGTCATCGGACCGGCCCTGGGATGTACGGCTGTCTTGCCATGGTGTCTCCCCTGTTCCGTTCGCGGCCCGTGCCCCCGGCTGGCCGATCGGAAGAAGGGAATATAGCGCACCCTTGACGGCATTCCTGTAGGCCGACGCCTACAGCCTATGTGACAGGTGCCGCAGGCCACCTTCAGGTTCCCTCTCTAGAATGACCCCCGACCGCCGGGAGGCCGGCAGGATGGAGGTTTGCTCGTGAGGAAGACGATTCGATGGATGTCGCCGGCGCTGCTGCTCGCTCCCGCCATGACATATGCCGCGGGCTTCGACTGTGGCAAGGCCTCCACGCCGGTCGAGAAGGCAATCTGCGCCTCGCCCGCCGTCTCCGCCCTCGATGGGCAGCTTGGCGCCGCCTTCCGCACCGCCGTGAAAAATCATCCGGAAAAGGGCGGTGCGCTGAAGCTCGACCAGCGTCACTGGCTGGCCGACCGGGATGCTTCCATCACGGATTTCCTTCGCGACAGTCCCGGCAAGCCATTGCCCGCCGATATCGGGCAATACCCGGCACGCATCGACTTCCTCCGCGGCCTCGACAGGACGGCCCCGAAGCCGCTGGATGCGGTGCGGGCGGGCCTGTCCCGACTGCCTGCGGGTTCTTACGACGCGTTGGCCGACCTCGGCAAGGTGGGGCTGCCGATAACGCTCGCCACCGATGCCTCGCTCGACGATCCGACATCCTTTCCCTATGAACCCGACGCCAGGCTGCGCAAGGCGCTCGGGGAGCTGGACGCTTCGTCGGGCTATCGAAAGCTTCCCGGCACGACCGTGAGCTCGCTTTTCTCGGTCGGTGGCACGGCGCATTGCTGGACGGAGACGGCATTCCGTGTCGAGGGAACGAAGGCGGTGGCGGTCGATGCACCTGCGATGTGGGACGGTGACTGCATGACCGTGCACGGCATGGCGCGCATCGGCGACGACGTGGTCGCGACGGTGCTTACCAACCCCTCGGCCGGCGAGATGAACCTTGAGGCGAGCCGGTGGGACGGGCGGACGTTCGGTCCGGGCACGCAGCTGACGATGCGTTTCGACCATGCGCTTTCTCCTGTGGGCAGCGCATGTGCACCGAAGCAGTCGCCGTGCGACGACTTCGCCACCACGGCCATGGCCGCGGTGGCCCGCTACGACCCTAGCCCTGTGCCGGGCACGCTCGACCGATCCCTGACGGGCGCGGCGAAAACCGCTTACGAGGCCATGGTCGCGCCCGCCCGGTCACCTTCCGGGATCGCTCCGAAAGGCGACACGAATGCCTATGCGGACCTTCCCACCTTCGAAGCCCGTTTCGCGGAAGGCGAGATGACGGGCTATGGACCCGAAGCCACGTTCTTCCCGATCGACTTCCGCGGCGAGACCCTGCTCGGCTTCATCGGGCACGGGCATGTGGGCTGGCGTATCAACGGCGACTGGATGGTCTCGGCCTGGCGGTTGAAGGGCGGGAAGCTGGAGGCCGTGGGCTCGGTGTACGTGAAGGTGAAGCGGGGGGCGTTGCTCTTGTCGTCGATCGTTCCCGGCGTGGGGGCTTCGGCACGGTGATCTTGCGGTTGGCAAGCGGCCCTCGCCGCTATAGCGGCTCCTACAGAATTCGGCATTGGCGTGACCGCGGGTGTGCGCGTGGCATTCTGAGGTAGCCTTCAGCGGTAAAGGAAAGGCCCGCTCGAAAGAGCGGGCCTTTTCTTGTCTTGAGGCAGGGGCCCAGCGACTCGAACCACCACGTATCGCAAGCCACCCGCCCATGCCGGAACGACGATGGCGGCGGCTTCAGGCCTTCTTCCGGCGCAACGCGTATCCGATGCCAAGGATCGCGAACCACACCGGACTCGCGATCAACGCCTGCCGCGTATCGCTCTCCAGTGCCAGCAACACCAGCACGAAGGCGAAGAACGCAAGGCAGGCCCAGCACATGAACACCCCGCCGGGCATCTTGTAGCTCGACACCGCGTGCAGCTCGGGACGGTTCTTCCGGTAGGCCATATACGCCACCAGGATCAGCGACCAGACGAACATGAAGAGGATCGCCGCCAGCGTCGTCACCAGCGTGAATGCGGTGACGAGGTTCGGGATCACGTATACCAGCATCGCGCCGCCCAGCAGGCAGATGCAGGAGAAGAGCAGGCCGCGCGAGGGTACCGCCGCCTTCGACAGGTGGTGAAAGGCCTTCGGCGCATGGTCTTCCTCGGCCAGTCCGAACAGCATGCGGCTGGTGGAGAAGATGCCGCTGTTGGCCGACGACGTGGCCGAGGTGAGCACCACGAAGTTGATCAGGCTGGCGGCCGCCGGAATGCCTGCGAGTACGAACAGTTCCACGAACGGGCTCTTGCCCGGCAGCACCTGGCGCCACGGCGTCACCGACATGATCACCACGAGCGACAGCACGTAGAACAGGATGATGCGCACGGGGATCGAGTTGATCGCCTTGGGCAGGTTGCGTTCGGGGTCCGCCGTTTCGGCCGCCGTGGTGCCGACCAGCTCGATGCCGACGAAGGCGAACACGGCGATCTGGAAGCCGGCGAAGAATCCGCCGATGCCCATGGGGAACAGGCCGCCGTCGTTCCACAGGTTCGCGAGCGAGGCCACGTGTCCGTCCGGCGACTGGAAGGCCCAGGCCACCATGCCGAAGCCGGTGACGATGAGCGCGCAGATGGCGACGATCTTGATGAGGGCGAACCAGAACTCGAGTTCGCCGAAAAGGCGGACCGTCGTGAGGTTCAAGGTCAGCAGCAGGAGCACGCAGAGCACCGCGGGTATCCACGGCGCGAGACCGGGAAACCAGAACTGCGCGTAGGAGGCGATGGCGATCACGTCCGCGATGGCGGTGATGATCCAGCAGAACCAGTAAGTCCAGCCGCAGAAGAAGCCCGCCCAGGGACCGAGGAGATCGGTGGAGAAGTCGATGAACGACTTGTAGTTGAGGTTGGAGAGCAGCAGCTCGCCCATCGCCCGCATCACGAAGAACAGCATCACGCCGATGATCAGGTACACCAGCAGGATGGACGGCCCGGCCAGGCTGATGGTCTTGCCCGATCCCATGAACAGCCCGGTTCCGATGGCTCCGCCGATGGCGATCAGCTGCAGATGGCGGTTCGACAGGCTACGCCTGAGATGTTCGGGGGAGTGCTCCTGCGAATGCGACATCGGGATGCTCGGTTGGGACGGAAGCCGCACCATACGGGGCCGGGGAGGTCGCGGCAAGGCACGTTCCTGCTCTATCCGGCCATCGCCACGGCTATGTATGATGGCGCCATGACGAACCCCGCCATCGATCCCGCCCGCCAGGCACTCATCGAGGCCTATATCGATGCGTATAACCGCTTCGATATCGAAGGCATGCTCGCCACCCTGTCCGACGACGTGCGCTTCGAGCACCACTCGGGCGACGAGGTCAGCGTGGCGACCGACGGCAAGGCGGACCTGGAGAAGCTGGCGCGCGTCGGCGCCGCGATGTTCGCGTCGCGGCACCAGTCGGTCGTGGCGCTGGTGGAAGAGGGGGATACCGTCGCCGCCACGATCGACTTCCACGGCGAGATCGCCGAGGACATCCCGGACGGACCGCGCGCGGGCACGGTCGTGGAGATGCGCGGCAGTTCCGAATTCGCGTTCTCGGGCGGCAGGATCTGCCGGGTGGTCGACAAGGCCTGAAGCCTCAGGCAGCGACACCCTCGACGGCCGCGAGCAACGTCTTGCGGTCGTAGGGTTTGGGGAGATAGCCCATGCCTTCGACCAGCCACGGGTGCTGGTCGCGCATCTCGCCGGAGGTCACCAGCACATGCATGTCGACGTGGTGGCGCAGGGCCAGGTCCTGGCCCTTCACCCTGCCAGGCATGCGCACGTCGGTGAACAGCACGTCGGGGAACAAGGCGGGCGTCCGCGCATCCAACCACCGCTCCGCGGCATCGCCGTTCGGCATGGCGTGGACCTCGTGACCGGCGTCCTCAAGGATCATCGCGGAGATTTCGCGGATGGCGTCATCGTCCTCGACCAGGAGGACAACGAGGGGGCGTTCGGTGGCCATGCAAATCCGCTCTTAGGGTGGGTCGTGGGCGACGCAGATACCGTGTCTTGCGTGAAGACTTCGTCAACTGAAATCACGCGCCCGGGGGAGCGAGACCTGCACGTTCCTCGAACGGCTTTCGCGGATCGGCACACTGTCATCGACCTCCTGCTCACCGATATCGGCATGCCTGGCATGGACGGCCGCGAACTGGCGGAAGCGGCACGCGCATGGCGCCCGGCGTTGCCGGTGCTGTTCATGACCGGCTACGCCGAGAACGCGATGGAGCGGTCCCGGTTCCTGGGGCAGGGGACGGACATGATCGCGAAGCCGTTCGAGATCGATGTCCTGCTGGCTCGCATCCGGGGCATGCTGGACTGAGCGGCGAGACGGGTACTCAGAAACCCTCGAGCACGATCTTGCCGCGGGCCTGGTGGCTCTCGATCAGCTTATGCGCCCGCCGCAGGTTCTCGGCCGTGATCCTGCCGAAGTGCTCGCCGAAGGTCGTGCGCAGCGTACCGGCGTCGACGAGGTCCGCCACGCGGTTGAGGATGTCGTGCTGCCTCGCCATGTCCGGCGTCTGGTAGGTGGAGCGGGTGAACATCGATTCCCAATGCAGCGAGATGGCCTTGCGCTTCAGCTTGGTCGCGTCGAGTGCCTTGGGGTCGTCGATGAGGCCGAACTGGCCCTGCGGCTTCACGATCGCGACGAGCTGGTCGAAATACTCTTCGGTGTGGGTCAGGCTCACCGCGTGGTCCACTTCCTTGATGCCCAACGCCTCCAGTTGCGGGCCGAGCGGCTTGCCGTGGTCGATGACGTGGTGCGCGCCGAGGCCGGTCACCCAGTCCACGGTTTCCTTGCGCGAAGCCGTTCCGATCACGGTGAGCCCGGTCAGCTTGCGGGCCAGCTGGACGAGGATGGACCCGACGCCGCCGCCGGCACCGATGATGAGGATCGTCTCGCCGCCGCCCTCGGCGACCTTCAGCCGGTCGAACAGCATTTCCCAGGCGGTAAGGGCCGTGAGCGGCAGCGCGGCGGCGTGGGCGGCGTCGAGCGTTCGCGGCTTGCGGCCCACGATGCGCTCGTCCACCCGCTGGAATTCCGCGTTGCTGCCGGGACGCACGAGCGAGCCGGCGTAGAACACCTCGTCGCCTTCCTTGAACAGGGTCACGCCATCGCCCACCGCCGTCACGGTGCCCACGGCATCGAAACCGATCACGCGCGGCTCGGTCACCGGCACGTTGTTCCGCTGCTTGGTATCCACCGGATTCACCGAGACGGCCTTCACGGCCACGAGCAGGTCGCGGGGGCCCGGCACGGGCTTCGGCAGGTCTGTTTCAACCAGGGAGGCGGGATCGTCGATCGACAGGCCGTGCTGGGTATAAACGATGGCTTTCATGGAGGGCGTTCCGATGGGGATCGCCGCATCATCCTCCCTTCGTGCGCGCCAGGCATCGTTTTTACTCCCGCCGGCCCCATAGCCCAAGGCAAGGCCTTTGGGCACCCCTCCAAAATGCCGATATCTTCCCGCCCGGCTTCCGCCTATGATCCGGCGCCACGATCGACAGGCGTTTGCAGGGGAACGGTATGTCGCAGGGGAGGACCGGCGCGCTCGGCGACCATCGGTTCGTCGCGGAGATGGACGCCTTGCAGAAATTCGGTCGCCTGGAGAAGGCGGCGCAGCTCGGGGACGTGCGCGCGCAGTTCGAAGTGGCACACATGTACGCCGAAGGCGAGCACGTGGCACAGGACCGCTTCCGCGCCGCGCAGTGGTTCCGCCGCGCGGCGGAGCAGGGCCATCTCGAAAGCCAGTGCCGCCTCGCGGCCCACCATGCGGAAGGGCTGGGCGTGCCTCGCGACCCCTTCGAGGCCGCCGGATGGTACCGGCGTGCGGCCGAGGCGGGATCGGCGGACGCCCAATGCGCGCTGGGCACCCTCCATGCCCGCGGCCACGGCGCCCCGACGGACCGGCAGGAAGCCCTGCGCTGGTGGACGCTCGCGGCCGACCAGGGGCATGTGCAGGCGTGCGTGAACCTTGGCGTGTCGCATTACTTCGGGCGCGGCGTGCCGCGCGACGCGGAACTCGCCTTCACCTACTATGCCCGCGCCGTCGAGCAGGGCCAGCCCGACGCGGCCGGCTACGCCGACGCGCTGTGCAGCCTGGCCCATATGTACTGCGACGGCATCGGCGTGCCCCGCGACACCGTGGCGGGCGAACACCATTACCGGCGTGCCGCCGAGTTGGGTAACGCCAGCGCGCAGTTCGCGTTGGGCAAGCTGCACCTGGAAGCGAGCGCCTTGCCGGAAGATCGCGAACAGGCGCGTTACTGGTTCGGCCTGGCCGCGGAGCAGGGCGACAGCGAGGCGCGCCGGCACCTGGCCGAACTCGCGGCGATGCCGGGTCCGGAAGCCCCGGCCCTCGAACGCGACGCACGCCTCGGCCCGCAGGACGTCGCGGGGCAGTTCCTGCTCGGCCAGCGCCTGGCCTCCGGCGACGGCGTGACCCGCAACGACCGCGAGGCGGTGCGCTGGCTGGCGCTGGCCGCCGAGCGGGGGCATGCGCCCGCCCAGTACGCCCTGGCGAGGATGCTCGACGAAGGGCGCGGCCAGCCGCGCAACGTGCTGGAGGTGGTTCGCCTCCTCAGGCTTGCCGCCGGCGCGGGCCACGCCGATGCGCAGTTCGAGCTGGGTGTGTGCCACGAGCGTGGCGAAGGCGTACCGCGCAACCTCTCGATCGCCCGGGCGTGGTTCCGCAAGGCGGCCGCGAGAGGGCATTTGAAAGCGTTGCGGAAGCTTGAGAAGAGGGCGTGGTGGAGGGTCTGGCGAGACAGGTAGGAAGTCGCTGGGCCCCTGCGCAAGAACCTGCGCCCATGACTTCCGGCGCTTCCGCGACGCCCGCGCCCCCCGCGACCATCGGCGGATCGACCGCCGCCGGATGTCCGGCGGGGCGCGAACCCAAGGGCTTGCCATGCGTACACCTCTCGTCAGCGCGATCGCTTTCGCGCTCGCCGGTCTCTCCGCCACCGCCGTCGCCGCCCCTGCCGCCGACACCAGCCAGCTCGCCACGACGCAGCTGCCGCGGACGGTGCGCCCGTCGCATTACGACGTGTCCGTCGTTCCCCATCCCGACACGCTGACTTTCGACGGCAAGGTGTCCATCGCCGTCGACGTGCTCCAGCCCACGGCGTCGATCACGCTCAACGCCATCGACATGACCTTCGCCGACGTGACGCTGGTGCCCTCGAAGGGCAAGGCGAGCTTCGCGGCGCCGAAGGTCGCCGTCGACGCGAAGGCGCAGACCGCCACTTTCACCTTCGATCACGCTATTCCCGCCGGCTCGTACACCTTGTCGATGAAGTACACCGGCAAGATCGGCACGCAGGCCAACGGCCTGTTCGCGATCGACTACGACACCAAGGCCGACGGCAAGAAGCGCGCGCTCTACACGCAGTTCGAAAACTCCGACGCCCGCCGCTTCATCCCGTCCTGGGACGAGCCGGCGTACAAGGCGACCTTCACGTTGCAGGCCACCGTACCGGGCAAGGACATGGCCGTGAGCAACATGCCGGCCGCCTCGAAGAAGGACCTCGGCAACGGTCTCACCCAGGTCACCTTCCAGCAGTCGCCGAAGATGTCCACCTACCTGCTGTTCTTCGGCATGGGCGAGTTCGACCGCGCCACGACGAAGAGCGACGGCGTGGAGATCGGTGTCATCACGCAGAAGGGCCTCACCTCGCAGGCGAAGTTCACGCTGGACTCCGGCAAGGCCGTGCTGAAGGAGTACAACGCGTACTTCGGCGTGCCGTACCCGCTGCCGAAGCTCGACAACATCGCTTCGCCTGGCCAGAGCCAGTTCTTCTCCGCCATGGAGAACTGGGGCGCCATCTACACGTTCGAGTACGCGCTCCTGCTCGATCCGGGCTTCTCCACCCAGGCCGACAAGCAGGCCGTGTTCAACACCGCCGCGCACGAAATGGCGCACCAGTGGTTCGGCGACCTGGTGACCATGCGCTGGTGGGACGACCTGTGGCTGAACGAGGGTTTCGCCTCCTGGCTCGCCTCGCGCACCACGGAGCGCCTGCATCCGGAATGGCACACCAACCTTGAAGCCGTGCTCATCCGCGAAGGCGCCATGGCGCGCGACGCCGTCGCCACCACGCACCCCGTCGTGCAGCACGTGGAAACGGTGGAGCAGGCCAGCCAGGCGTTCGACTCGATCACTTATGCCAAGGGTGAATCGGTCATCCGCATGCTCGAGGCCTATGTGGGCGCCGACACCTGGCAGAAGGGTGTGCAGGCGTACATCAAGGCGCACAAGTATTCCAACACGGTGTCCGACGATCTCTGGAAAGAGATCGACGCGGCGGCCGGCAAGCCGGTGAGCACGGTGGCCCACGACTTCACGCTGCAGCCGGGCATTCCGCTCGTGCGCGTCGAGTCGGTGTCCTGCGCCAACGGCTCCACCACGCTGAAGCTGTCGCAGGGCGAGTTCACCCGCGACCGCCCGGAGAAGAAGCCGCTCGTTTGGCACGTGCCGGTGATCGCGAAGACCGTCGGCGGTGCCCCGGCGTCCACGCTGCTGACGGACGGCGCGGGCACGCTCACCGTCGCCGGCTGCGCGCCGGTGCTGGTGAACGCCGGCCAGACCGGCTACTACCGCACGCTCTATGCGCCCGCGCAGATCAAGGCGTTGCAGGGCGCGTTCGCGACGCTCGACCCGATCGACCAGCTTGGCCTCACCGCCGACGTCTGGGCCCTCGGCATGGCCGGCCTGCAACCGTCGTCCGACGTGCTCGACCTGATCAAGGCGGTGCCGCTCGATGCCTCGCCGTTGCTGTGGGAGGACGTTGCCGGCGACATGTCCGCGCTCGACGATTACTACCAGGGCGATGCGAAGCGCCAGGCCGCGTTGCGCAAGTACGCCATCTCCCGTCTCGAGCCGAAGTTCGCCCAGCTGGGCTGGGAAGCGCGGCCGGGCGAGGAAGCGCCGGCCGCCATCCTCCGTGCGCACCTGATCGGCACGCTGGCCCACCTGGGCGACGCAAAGGTGATCGCCGAGGCGCGCCATCGTTACGAAACGAACACCATGCCGGCCGAACTGCGCAAGTCGATCCTTGCCGTGGTGGCCGCGCATGCGGATGCCGCTACCTGGGACAAGCTGCACGCCGAAGCCAAGGCGGAAAAGACCCCGCTGGTGAAGGACCGCCTGTATGCCCTGCTGGCGACGCCGGAAGACGAGGCGCTGGCGAAGCGGGCGCTGGAACTCGCGCTCACCGACGAACCCGGCGCGACCAACAGTGCGGCGATGATCTCCGCCGCGTCGCGCGCCCATCCGGAGCTGGCGTTCGACTTCGCCGTGGCGCACAAGGACAAGGTGGACCACTTCGTGGATTCGACCTCCACGTCGCGCTACTACCCGAGGCTGGCGAGCGGTTCGATGGATATCGCCATGGTCGACAAGGTCAAGGCATTCGCCGACAAGTACATCGCCCCGACCTCGCGGCGCGATGCGGAAACCAGCATGGCCAACATCAAGTACCGCGTGATGGTGCGTAACGAGCGCCTGCCCGCGGTGGACGCCTGGTTGAAGAAGAACGGCTGATGGCGATCGATGTGCCGACGTACACGGCGCACGTCGTGCACATCTACCCGCATGACCGCCAGGCCTTCACCGAAGGCCTGTACTACGAAGACGGGTTCCTCTTCGAGAGCACCGGCGGGTATGTCCAGGCCGGCGTGCGCAAGGTGCGCCTGGACACGGCAGAGGTGGTGCAGCAGCGGGAAACGCCGCTGCACCTCTTCGGCGAAGGCATCGTCGCCAGCGGCTCGAAGATCCTGCAGCTCACCTGGCAGGAGGGCATTGGCTTCCTCTACGACCGCAAGTCGTTCGCCCTGCTGGGCCAGATCCGTTATCCCGGGGAGGGCTGGGCGATGACACGGAATGCCTCGCACATCTTCATGAGCGACGGCACGCCGCGTATCCGCATCCTCGATCCGGACTCCTTCGCGCAGACGGGTTCGATCGACGTTACCGTCGACGGCCAGCCGCTGCGGCAGATCAACGAGCTGGAATGGGTGAAGGGCGAGATCTACGCGAACGTGTGGCAGACCTCGCGCATCGCGCGCATCGACCCCGCGACCGGTCACGTGACCGGATGGATCGACCTGGGCAACCTGGCCGCCATGCAGCACGTGGACAACCCCGCCGACGACGTCCTCAACGGCATCGCCTACGACGCGGCGCACGACCGGCTGTTCGTGACGGGCAAGTGCTGGGATGCCGTTTACGAAATCAAGGTCGGCCACGCGCTGTAGGAGCCGCTATAGCGGCAAGGGAACGTGCCTCGCCGCTTCATCGCTTCGTGGGCTTCTCGCCGCTATAGCGGCTCCTACAGCGACGGTGGGCTCCTACACGGTTGAGGCGGAGCAGGCCGCGACGAGGGCGTCGCGGAAGCAGGGCGCGTCGACCAGCCGCGCCGCCAGCGTGCCCTTGAACGTATCGCCGGCGCCGCAGGTGGGTACGCGATAAAGATCCGCCGCGTCGCCGTGCCGGTCGCTCCCGTGCGACACGAGGCAGCTGCGGTCCAGCGACACCACCACCGTGCCCGCGCACAGGCGTCGGGCGAGCGCATTGATCGTCGTATCGTCCATGCCCGTCACGGCCTGCGCGGTGATGTCGATGGAGAGGAAGCGTCCGCACACGCGGGCGAACTCGTGCACGTCGAGCAGCAGCACGTCGGTGCTGGCGAACTCGCGCACGGAAAGGCCGGGCGGTAACGGGCCCGGATCGAGCACGCGCAGCAGCCGCTTCGTACCGGCGAGTTCGAGGGTGGCCGCCACCGCGTCGATGTTCGCCTCGGTGGAGGCGAGCAGCACTTTCGCGCCGTCGAACAGGTCCGCCTGCGCGGCGACGAAGCCCGCATCGAGATGGTCGTTGGCGCCGGGGGACAACACCGAAAGCGCCTGTCCCTTCGCATCCAGCACGATGGCGGTCCGCCCCGTCCGGACGCCGGAGACCACCTGCCACCGCGCGACGACGTTGGCCGGGAGTCCGGAGGGATCGATGGTGTCGTCGCCGATGGCGGCGACCAGTCCGGTCGGCACGCCCGCGCGGGCGGCGGCCAGCGCCTGGTGGAAGGCCTTGCCGCCGGGCCGGCGCTCGAAGTCGTCGGCGTAGGCGGGCTCGCCAGGGCGGGGAAGACGCGGCGTGCGCCAGCGCTCTTCCTCGCTGTATCCGCCGACCACCAGCAGGCGCACGGCGGTCATGCCGTCAGAACTGCTCGAGCACGCCGGCGATGGTCGCCGTCATGAAGGTGGCGATGGAGCCGCCCAGCACGGCGCGCAGGCCGAGACGGGCGAGGTCGCCGCGACGGTTCGGGGCAAGGCCCCCGATGCCGCCGATCTGGATGGCGATGGACGAGAAGTTGGCGAAGCCGCACAGCGCATACGTGGCGATGAGGCGGCTCTGCGGCATCAGGTCGTCGAGGTGGCGGGCGAGGTCGGCGTAAGCGACGAACTCGTTGATGACCACCTTCTGGCCGATGAAGCTGCCCACGAGGGTGGCGTCGTGCCACGGCACGCCGATGAGCCACGCCACCGGGGCGAGGATCCAGCCGAAGATCGTTTCGAGGCTGAGCGCGATCGGGTGGCCCGCGCTGGCCGAGAGCCACGCGTTGACGCTGTGCTCGCCGCCGATCGTGCCCACCCACTGCACCGGGCCGTTGATGAGGGCGATGAGCGCGATGAAGGCCAGCAGCATCGCGCCGACGTTCATGGCGAGCTTCAGGCCGTCGCCCGCGCCGGTGGCGGCGGCGTCGATGACGTTGGCGGTGGTCTTCTCCACCTCGATCTTCACGGTGCCGCGGGTGAGCGGCTCCTGCGTCTCGGGCACGAGGATCTTGGCCAGCACCATGGTGGCCGGCGCGGCCATCACGCTCGCGGTGAGCAGGTGCTTCGCGTAGAACGTGCGCTGCACGGGATCGTCGCCGCCGAGCATCGCCACGTAGGCAGCCATTACCGAGCCGGCGATGTGGGCCATGCCGCCGATCATGACGGTCATGAGCTCGGCCTGGGTCATGCGCTCGATGTAGGGCTTGATGGTGAGCGGCGCCTCGGTCTGGCCGATGAATACGCTCGCGCAGACACTGGTGGTCTCGGCGCCGGACACGCGCATCACCTTGGTGATCACCCAGGCCATGCCCTTCACGATCTGCTGCATCACGCCCAGGTGGTAGAGCACGCCGGTGAGCGAGGCGAAGAAGACGATGGTGGGCAACACCTTCACGGCGAAGATGACGCCGAACTTGTCGCTGTCGAGCAGGCTGCCGAAGATGAAGCGGGAGCCGACGTCCACGTAGTCGAGCAAGCGCACGAAGCCGGTGGCGATGGCATCGAAGACGTCGCGGCCCAGCGGCACCTTCAACACGATCGCGGCGAAGGCGATCTGCAGGAGCACGCCGGTACCGACGAGCTTCCAGTCGACCTGGCGCTTGTTGTTGGAGAAACAGAAGGCGATGGCGACGAGCACCACCAAACCGAACAGGCCAAAGAGAACGTGGCCCAGCAGACCCAGCATCGTGACTTACCCCTTCGAAGGCCGGGGGTAGCCCCGTGACCGCTTTAAAAAACGCGAGGTTACGGGAGGAATCCCTGGGGGGCAAGGCGGAGTGCGGAAAGACACTAGGCCCCTGCCGCCGCAGGGGCGACAATCGAGGGAATGAACCTCTTCCTCACCATCGCCATCGTCCAGATCGTCGCCCTGGTCACGCCAGGCCCCGATTTCTTCTTCGTCTCCCAGCTCGCCGCCAGCCGCTCGCGGCGGGAAGCCTTCGCGGGCGTGGTCGGCATCGCCCTTGGCGTGGCGGTATGGGCCGCGCTGGCCCTCCTGGGCCTGCACATCCTGCTGCGCCAGCTGGCCTGGCTGGATCGCGGCATCGCGGTCGCCGGTGGCGCCTACCTGTGCTGGATGGGCTTCCAGATGCTCCGCGCATCGTGGAAGGTGAAGCCGGATGCGGGCGTGCCGGTCGTCGACGTGCGCGGTTCCAGCCCCCTGCGCGCGCTGCTCCGGGGCCTGGCGACCAACCTGGCGAACCCGAAGGCGGCGATCTACTTCGCCTCGATCTTTTCGGCTTTCGTGGGCGACGGCATGTCCGGCACCGCGCGCTGGGGCCTGTGGGCCATGGTGACACTGGAGACCATGCTGTGGTTCTCCGTGGTGGCGGGCATCTTCGCCCTGCCGGCCATGCGCCGCGGCTACGTGCGTGCCAGCCGCTGGATCGATGGCGGCGCGGGAGCGATCTTCGCCCTGTTCGGGCTGCACCTGATCTTCGGGCGCCGGGCCGCTTAGGGGGCCTGCCCCTTTTCCAGGTTGCGGGTGACCTGGGCCAGGCTCTCGGCGAGCACGGCCGGCTGGTCCACTCCTTCGAGGGCCGTCCGCGCGAGGTCGGCCACCAGGGCCCTTACCCGCTCGGCCATGCGCTTGCCGGCCAGGGTCAGCGCGATGTCGACCAGGCGGCGGTCCTCCGCGTTGCGCTCGCGGACCATCAGGCCGCGCTCGATACCGGCGTCCACGGCGTGCGTGACGGTGCTGGCGTTGACGCCGCAGGCCATGGCCAGCTCGGTGGAGATCATGCTCCCGCGCAGGGCGAGCAGGAGCAGCATGTCGCTCTGCAGCGCCGTGAGCCCGAACTCGCGCTGGGCACGACGACCGACGGCATCGCGCAGGCGCGAGCCGGCCAGCATCAGGTCCCGGCCCAGGCCGAGGGCGGAGGAAGTCGTCTCTTCGCTACCCATATCAGTCCGCCGCGCGTCGCCAGGCTCCCGGCGGCATGCCGACGGTACGGGTGAAGACGCGGGTAAAGTGGCTTTGTTCGGCAAAACCGCAGGCCAGGGCGATGTCGGCCAGCGATAGGGTGGTATCGCGCAGGAGCTCCCGGGCGCGATCGATGCGCCGGTCGAGCAGCCAGCGGTGCGGCGGCTTGCCCATGCTGCGGCGGAAGGCACGCGAGAAATGGTTGACCGAGAGCCCGCAGGCCTCGGCCACGGCGGATACGGGGAAGGACTGGTCGAGCCGCTCGTCCATATAGGCGACGGCGCGGCGCTCCTGCCAGGTGGCGAGCCCGCCGCGAGGCGCCCCGCCGTCTTCGCGCGGCGAGGGGCCGCCGAGGAGGGCGCGCAAGGCCAGCGCCACATGGGCGAGCAAGGGGGTGTTGGGTGCCTCGGCGCGCAGGCTGTCGAACAATACCTGGGCCAGGGTGCGGACGGCCGGCGGGTGCCCGGCTTCCTTGTCGCCCTCCGCCTGGCGGCGGAACAGGATGGCGCCTGCACCGTCGGCATCGGCCGCGCAGGCGGCACGGTAAACCAGGAGCAGGTCGTTGGAGGCGTCGTCGAGGGCGATTTCGGTCAGCTGCGCCCGGCCCCGCAAATCTTCCACGAGGCTGGTGCTGCCCTGTCGGTCGCCCCGGTCGATGGCGGCGGAGCGCTGGGCCAGGTCGACGATGACCGTGGGGAGGTCCGCACGGCGGATGCTGCAAACGGGTTCGGCGCGGTACATGGAGGCCGATCCTTTCTAGGTATCGGAGGACAACCCAAGCATTGCGCATGCAAGGATCGGCACCTACCCCCTTAAGAGGTAGCCTGCTCAGATTCCGTCGATTTCCACTCGATCGAGGATGTAGCCCAGCCCGCCCTCGCGGAACCAGCGGTAACCGTAGGGCTCGAGCATGATCTGGTGGCGGCCGTGCTCCCCGGGCGTGCTGTGGTCGTCCGAGAGCACGTTGGTCAGCTGGTCCGGGCCGGCGAAACTCGCCTCCACGGGCGCGTCGGAAAGGTTGTGCAGGAACAGCACGGCGTTTCCGCGCCAGGTGTAGCGCATCATCAGCACGGCGTTGTCGTCCAGGGGCAACACCTCGAAGTCGCCCCAGGAGACCTCGGGGATCTCCTTGCGCATGCGGATGAGCCGCTCCATCCAGTTGAGCAACGATCCCGGGTCGCGCCGCTGCTGGGCGACGTTGACGTGCGGGTAGCCGAACGGGCCTTTCGAGATCACCGTCCTGCCGCCGCGACGCAACCGGGTGAAGCCGCCGAAAGGCTCCGTCGACCATTGCATGGGGGTGCGTGCGCACTCGCGCTCGGGCAGCGAGAGGTCGTCGCCCATCCCGATCTCGTCGCCATAGCGCAGGACCGGCGTGCCCGGCAGGCTGAACAACAGGCTGTACGCCAGCTCGATGCGGCGGCGGTCGTTGCGCAGCATCGGCGCGAGGCGCCTGCGGATGCCCCGGTCGTAGAGCTGCATGTCCTTGTCGGGACCGAACGCCGCGAAGACCCGTTCGCGTTGCGTGGGCGAAAGGCGGCCAAGGTCGAGTTCGTCGTGGTTGCGCAGGAACTGCGCCCACTGCGCCGTGGTCGGGCGGGCGCGGGTCTTCCGCAACGCACCCGCCAGCGAACGCACGTCGGCGGATGCCAGCGCATGGAACAGATGCTGGTTCACCTGGAAGTTGAACATCATCTGCAGGCGGTCGCCGTCCGAGCCGAAGTATTCCATGTCGTCGCGCGGCAGCACGTTCGCTTCGGCGAGGATCACGGCATCGCCCTGCCGCCACTGCAACAGTTCGCGGAAGCTGCGCAGCATGTCGAACTGCTCTTTCGGGCGCCTGACGTCGGCACCCTTGGTCGAGATCACGAAGGGCACGGCATCCATGCGGAAGCCGGACACGCCGAGCTGGGTCCAGAAACCCATGATCTTCAGGATCTCCGCCTGCACATACGGGTTGGAGGTGTTGAGGTCGGGCTGGAAGTGGTAGAAGCGGTGGAAATACCAGGCCTTCGCGGTCTTCTCGTAAGTCCAGGTGCTTTTCTGCACGCCGGGAAAGACCATGCCTTCGTCGGCATGGTCGGGGCGGGTCTTCGACCAGACATACCAGTCGCGGTATTTCGACGACGGATCGCGGCAGGCCTCGCGAAACCAGGGGTGGCGGTCCGAGGTATGGTTCACGACCAGGTCGATCATCACGCGCATGCCGCGCTGGCGCGCCGTGTGGGTGAACTCGACGAAATCGCCGAGGGTGCCGTAGCGGGGGTCGACGTTGTAGTAATCGGAGATGTCGTACCCGCCGTCCTTGCCGGGAGAGGTCTGGAACGGCATCAGCCACAACGCTGTCACCCCCAGCCCTTGCAGATAGGCCAGCCGGCGGCCCAGTCCCTGGAAATCGCCGACGCCGTCGCCGTTGGAATCCTGGAACGATCCCACGGAAAGGCAGTAGACGATGGCGTTCTTGTACCAGAGGTCGTTGATCATGACGGCATCCGGGCAATGGGGTGCTCCCGAGGCTGAGCGAGGGTGTGTGAAGGCATTTCGTACACATCCGGCAAGCGAGGCTTCGCTTTGCTGTAGGAGCCGAGGAGGCGATGGGTGGAAGGCTCGTGGTGGCGCGACGGCGTCGTGTATCAGGTGTATCCGCGCTCCTTCGCCGATGCGAACGGAGACGGCATCGGCGACCTCGCCGGGATCCGCTGCAAGCTGCCCTACCTTGCCGGGCTCGGCGTGGACGCACTGTGGATATCGCCCGTCTATCCCTCGCCCATGGCCGATTTCGGCTACGACGTGAGCGACTACCGCGGCATCGATCCGCTGTTCGGCGACATCGCCGGCATGGATGCGTTGATCGCCGATGCCCATGCGCTGGAATTGAAGGTGATTCTCGACTTCGTCCCGAACCATAGCTCCGACGAGCATCCGTGGTTCCGCGAAAGCCGCCGCTCGCGCGATAGTGTCTTCCGCGACTGGTACATCTGGCGCGACCCGGCGCCGGACGGTGGCCCGCCAAACAACTGGCTGTCCAATTTCGGCGGCAGCGCGTGGACCTTCGATCCGCTCACCGCGCAGTACTACCTGCACCTCTTCCTCGACAGGCAGCCGGACCTCAACTGGCGTCACCCCGCGCTGCGCGAGGCGATGTACGAATCGATGCGCTTCTGGTTGCGGCGTGGCGTGGACGGATTCCGCGTGGACGTGATCTACCACGTGATGAAGGATGCGGCCTTCCGTGACAACCCGCCCAATCCCGCGTTCCACGAAGGCATCGATGCGGAATCGCACAGGTACTTGCCTCTGCATACCGCCGACATACCGGAGACGCAGGGCGTGGTGTCCGCCATGCGCTCGGTGGTGGACGAGTTTCCGGACCGCGTCCTCATCGGCGAGCTGTACCTGCCGCTGGAGCGCATCGTCGCCTATTACGGCGAGGATCTGTCGGGTGCACACCTGCCGTTCAACTTCCTGCTGATCGGCACGCCCTGGACCGCGCGGGCGATCGCCGGCCTCGTGACCCGTTACGAAGCCGCGCTGCCATCCGGTGGCTGGCCCAACTGGGTACTGGGCAACCACGACAAGCCGCGGATCGCATCGCGGGTGGGGGACGCGCAGGCGCGCGTCGCGGCGATGCTCCTGCTGACCCTGCGCGGCACGCCCACGATGTACTACGGCGACGAGATCGGCATGCGCGATGTGCCTGTCCCGTTCGACGAAGTGCGCGATCCGTTCGAACTCAACGAGCCGCACAAGGGGCTGGGAAGGGACCCCCAACGGACGCCGATGCGCTGGTATCCGCGCGAGGGAGCGGGCTTTACCCGGGGGAGACCCTGGCTACGTATCGGCGACGACGTGGATACCCGCAACGTCGCGACGCAGGAGGGCGATCCGTCGTCGATGCTGTCGCTGTACAGGGCGCTGCTGCGGCTGCGGCGGGAGACGCCGGCGTTGAGCCGGGGCGACATCCGTCTATTGCTGGCCGACGAAGCGGCGCTCGCCTACGAGCGTACCCACGACGGCGAGCGCGTGGTCGTCGTGCTGAACTTTACCGGCGCTCCCGCAGACCTTCCCATGCCGGAGCCCGCCGGGAAGGTGCTGCTCTCGACGCACGGCGACGAAGCAAGGGGAGCGTTGCGTCCGGACGAGGCGAGGATCTACCGGGTTTCCTGCCTACGTCGTCCCTGCGACGGGATCAGAAGAACTGGCGGATGAAGAAGGCGATCGCGGCAAGCACGATCGCCAGGATCACCACGTGCCGCAGGTACGCCCCACCCGAGGTGCCGCCGTCGTAGCTCGCGTCGTCGAAATCGTGCGACGCGTCGCGCGGGTGGCGGACGAAGGGCAGGCGCAGGCGTTTGCGGCGTTTGGGCGACATGGCGCGATGCTACCGCATCAGCTTCCGACCCTGGACGTGTTCTTCAGCTCCTCGAGGATCTCCGGGCCGCGCACGTCGATGTGGTCGAGGTTGTTCACGTAGAAGCGGACGAAAGGCTTCCCGGCGTCCTTCGGCATCCAGGGCTTGGCCCAGACGAAGGCGACGCAGTAGCCGTCCGATTCGGCGATGAGCTTGTCCAGGCGCGCGCGCAGCAGCTTGCGCACGGGATAGGCCTCGATGTCCTTCGCGGTGAGCGTGATCGTCGGACGCAGCTCGGCGTCCTCATGGCGGAACGGGCGCGAAAACCGGAGGTAGTAGCCGCCTTCCTTCGTTGCGCGGATCGACGCCGTGCCCCACCAGACGGCGCGGGTGCCGAGCAGGTCGGCGACCTTCTGCCGGTAGACGTTGCGGAACAGCGCCTCGTAAGTCGTCGTCTCGCCGCCGATCTCGACGGTGGCGTCGGCCAGATCCTTGTCGCGCCGGTGTTCGAGGAACTTCTGCACCAGCGAGGACAGGCGGTAGTAATGGCTGGCGCGGGGTATCAGGCCGGCCGCGGGCGCGGCAGCCACGCGGCGTACCGTCGGGGTGGTCGCCGCGGATCTGCCCGAGGGGGCTTCCGTGCGGAAATGACCCGCCGGGCGTTCGGCTTCGAACACGTCGGGCTGTTTCACCGCCTTCACCTCGCCGCGGCCGTGCGCCACCTCGCAGGTTTCCGCGTGGTCCTCCAGCCGGTACGAGCGGAAGTACGGCCGTATGCGGAGGTTCTGCTCGGGCTTGTCGAGGCAGGCGCAGATCAGGGCGGCCGAGCATCCCGTGCCGACGCAGGTAAAGGCGGCGTCGCGGTCGAGCAGGTCGGCCCAATAAAGCTCATAGGCGCGCTCGGCGGTGAGCCGTTCGTCGCGGGCGGGGGTGATGGCTTCTTCGATCGACACGTGGTGGCCCGGCGGGTTCGGTTTCGTCCGACTTTACCGCGAGCCCGCCGTTGCCGTCAGAAGGGAATGAAGCCCCGGGTCAGTTCGACGCCGAGGTCGCGTTTCACGCTGCGCAGGAAGGCCAGCACGTCCTCGTGGCGGCCGCATGCGACGAGGGCTTCGGCCGTCTGCTGGCCCAGTTCGGCGATGGGATCGCCGCGATACCAGGCCATGCGCGCGGCTTCGTCAGGCTCGACTTGGGATGCTTCGTGGAGGATGTGCCACGCGTGGGTGTGGCTGGCATCGACCTGAACGGCGGAACGGATATCCACGACGCGGGCATGCATGGGAACACCTCGATACGGTGGCGCGGTTGTAAGGACCCACGGCATGGATTGCCAAGCGCCAGCATTTTGTTTCCTGCCACGATCCTTCTTCCCTTTCCAGAGTTCACATCCATGGCCAAAGTCCTCGTCCTTTACTATTCCGCCTACGGTCACATCGAAAAGATGGCCGAAGCCATCGCCGAGGGAGCCCGCGAGGCGGGTGCCACCGTCGACATCAAGCGCGTTCCCGAGCTCGTCTCCGAGGACATGGCGCGGACGGCGAACTTCAAGCTCGACCAGGCCGCGCCGGTGGCCCAGGTGGACGACCTTCCCGGCTACGACGCCATCGTCATCGGCACGGGCACGCGCTATGGCCGCCTGACCTCGCAGATGGCCGCTTTCCTGGACCAGACGGGGCCGTTGTGGGCCCGCGGCGCCCTGAACGGTAAGGTCGGTGGCGCCTTCGCTTCCACCGCCACCCAGCATGGCGGGCAGGAGACGACACTGTTCTCGATCATCACGAACCTGCTTCATCTGGGTCTGATTCCCGTGGGTCTGCCCTATGCCTTCCAGGGGCAGATGAGACTGGACGAGATCACCGGCGGCAGCCCGTACGGCGCCACCACCATCGCCGCGAGCGACGGCTCGCGCCAGCCCAGCGAGAACGAACTCGCGGGGGCACGCTTCCAGGGACGTCACATCGCGGAAGTGGCCACCCGCCTGTTCGGTTAGGCCTCCTGCCAACGCGACCGCCGCCACTGGCTGGGGCTCTGTCCCACCAGGCGGCGGAAAAGGTTGCACAGATGGGCCTGGTCGGAGAGCCCGCAGGCCAGGGCGATCTGGCTCAAGGGCTCGCGCGTCTGCAACATGAGCGACTGCGCGCGCTCCACGCGGCGGCGCATGATGTAGGCATGCGGCGGATCGCCGAAACTGTCCTTGAAAGCGCGGCAGAAGTAGCTGCTGGACAGGCCGGCGATGGAAGCCAGCTGGTCGATGGTGATCGAATAGCCGAGGTTCTCGTCCACGTGCGCGGCCACGCGACGGGCCTGCCAGGGGGCCAGTCCGGCGCCCACGCGGCGGCGGGCGGCAGCCGGCGGTGCCGGCGGCTGTTCCCGCTCCAGGAGCGCGGCCACGCGCGCTACGCAGGCACGGGTCGTGGCCAGGTCGGTTTCGGCGGCGGTGAGCGCCTGCTCCAGCAGCTTGGTGACGTGGGCGAAGGGCGGCATGCCGTGCCCGGCCTCGGGGACGTTAACTTCGATGCGCATCTGCGTCTGCTCCATGGCGGCGAGTGACGGGCGGGACTGCCCATGACTGGGAGCCTATGCGCGATGCCTATCGGGCCGGAATTCTACGTTCGGTCGGGCCGTTGCATACCAAAGGGTTAGTCGGCGGTTTGTGCCATTTCTTGTAGCGTTCGTACCGTAACGGTCAAAAACCATCACCGCTGTGCAAGACGGACCGAACGGGATTCCGAAACACTTCACGCTCATTCTGTACAAGACACCTACCGGCCTGTCCGATGACTCGATTCCGGCCCCTGCAGAGCCAGGCCTATGCACCCGCCACGCGTCCGCGGCGACTGGTGGCCGTGCTTCTCATGGCCGCGGGGGCGCTGTTGGCCCTGGGGGTGTTCCTCGTGGACACCTTCACCCCGTTGCAGAGCGCCGTCGCGGTGGTCTACGTGGTGGTCGTGCTGCTCGTGGCCGCCAGTGGCAGCCGCCGCGCGATCGTGGGCGCGACGGTGGGCTGCATGGTCCTTACCGCCGTGGCGTACCTGCGCGGCCATGGCATGCCGGCCGTGGACGCGTCCATGCTGCGCTGTGCCGTGAGCTTCGGCGCGATCGGCGTCACCGGCGTGCTGTCGCTGCGCAACCGCGAACGCCTGATCACCATCGCCGGCCAGGCCCGGCTGATCGAGCTGACCCACGATTCGATCTTCGTCCGCGACATGGACGACGTCATCGTGCTGTGGAACGGCGGCGCGGAGCAGCTTTATGGCTGGACGGCGGACGAAGCGCTGGGGCGCCGGGCGAGCGACCTGCTGGGCACCGCTTTTCCGGGCGACCACGCCGAGGCGGAAGCCGCGCTGTTCGATACCGGACGCTGGGAGGGCGAAGTGTTCCAGCGTCATCGCGACGATCGTATCGTGATCGTCGAGGCGCGCTGCGCCTTGCTGCGCGACGAATACGGCAAGCCCCGGGTCATCCTGGAAGCGGGTACCGACGTGACCGGCCGCCGTGCCGCCGCCGCGGCCCTGGCGGAAAGCGAGCGCCGCTATCGGACCATGTTCGAGAACGCGCGCTTCTGCTTCTGGGAACAGGACTACTCGCTGGTGATGGACCGCCTTCGCGCCCTGCGCGAGCAGGGAGTGACGGACATCACCGCTTATCTCGAGGCGCATCCCGGATTCGTGGCGGAGGCGATCGCGCTCACCCAGATCGTGGACGTGAACCAGGCGACGGTGCGGATGCTCGGGGCGCAGCGGCGGGAGGACCTGATCGGTCCATTGTCCCGCGTGCTGGCGCCGTCGCAGCGCACCTTCGGCCGAGTGCTCACCACGATCGAGAGCGGCGGCGTCGCCGAGGGCGAAACCCACCTGGTGAATCTGGACGGCGAACGGCTCACCGTGCTTTTCGCGCTGAACATGCCGTTGGGTCCCACCCGTTACGACCGCGTCCTCGTCAGTGTGGTGGACATCACCGACCGCAAGCGTGCCGAACGCGCGCTGATCGCGGTGCAGGCCGAGCTGGCGCAGGCGGCGCGAATCACGGCGTTGGGGGAGATGAGCGCGTCCATCGCCCACGAAGTGAACCAGCCGCTGGCCGCGATCGTGACCCATGGCGAGGCCAGTCTTCGCTGGCTGCGCCGTGCCGATCCCGACATCGGCGAGGCTTGCGATGCCATCGAGCGCGTGGTGCGCGACGCGCGCCGTGCCAGCGAAGTGGTGAACCGTGTGCGCAGCCTGGCCAGCAAGGAGCCGCGCCAGCATGTCCGTTTCGATCTTCCCGGGCTGATCGAGGAATGTGTGCAATTGCTCGAGGGCGAACTGGTCAAGCATCGCATCGCGTTCTGCATGGACATCGACCGCGACACGCCCGCACCTCGCGGCGATCGCGTGCAACTCCAGCAAGTCGTGGTGAACCTGATGGCGAACGCCATTCGCGCGATGTCCGACACTGGCGGCTTGCGGCGCCTGGTGCTGCGAGCGCGCGCCGACGTCGCGGATGGTCTCCTCGTGGAAGTCGAGGACAGCGGGACCGGCATTCCCGAACACATCGCCCCGCACCTGTTCGATGCGTTCGTCACCACGCGCGGCAACGGTATGGGCATGGGGCTCGCGATCTGCCGTTCCACGGTCGAGTCCCACGGCGGCCGGCTCTGGGCGACCAATCGGCCCGGCGGCGGCGCCACCTTTCATTTCACCTTGCCGCTGGCATTGGAAGAGGAGGCAGGGGTATGACGCGCGCCACCACCGTCGCGCAACCGGCACCGGAACCGATCGTCTGTGTGGTGGACGACGACGCCTCGGTACGCGAGGCGCTGGCTTCACTGTTCCGTTCGGTGGGGCTGGCGGTGGCGACCTTCGGCAGCGCCGCGGACTTCCTCGTGCGCGACCACGCCGACGCGCCTGGCTGCCTGGTGCTCGACGTCCGCCTGCCGGGCGTGAGCGGCCTGGATTTCCAGGCACAGCTGGCCGCGATGGACAATCGCCTCCCGATCATCTTCATGACCGGGCACGGCGATATCCCGATGTCCGTGCGCGCGATGAAGGCGGGAGCCCTGGATTTCCTCGCGAAACCCTTTCGCGATCAGGACATGCTCGATGCCGTCGCGAGCGCCATAGAGCGCGACGCGGCCAACCGGCGGGACGCCGCCACCCTCGACGCCCTGCGCACCGCCTATGCGTCGCTCACCCCCCGTGAGCGGGAGGTCATGGCCCACGTGACGGCGGGCCTGATGAACAAACAGGTGGGCGCACTGCTCGGTCTGTCCGAGATCACCGTGAAGATCCATCGCGGCAACGTGATGCGCAAAATGCGCGCGAAGTCCCTGGCGGAACTGGTAAAACAGGCCGAGGCCCTGGCGGTCCGACCCTGAGCCCACACCTCCGTATGATTCCCAACGGGCATGGAGCGGAGCATGGTAGCGGCGGCAGCGTCGGCAGGTGCCGGGCGAGGATGTGTAGTGACCGCTAACAGGATCGTGGCGATCGTTGATGACGACGAGGCCGTGCGAACGGCCACAGTGAGTCTCGTAAGATCGCTGGGACACGAGGTACGAAGCTTCGCCTCGGCCGAGGATTTCCTGCGGCATGACGACGACGGCGTCGTCGATTGCCTCGTTACCGACGTGCACATGCCCGGCATCGACGGTGCGACCCTGCATCGCCGCCTGATCGAACGTGGCCGCACCTATCCGGTGGTCTTCGTCACCGGTTATCCGGACGATGCGATGCGCGACAGCGTCATGGCGGCCGGCGCGTTCTGCTACCTCGGCAAGCCCTACAGTGGCGACGAACTCGTGGAGTGCCTGGAGCGGGCCCTGGATCGACGCTAGCGCGGGGCTTTTCGTCATCGGGGTTTGCTAACCTCGGCGTCCATGACACTCATCCTGTTCCTGATCCTCCTTGTCGCCGGCCTCGTCCTGCTCGCGCGGCATCGCCCGCGCGGCGGGTGGGTCTTCTCCATGCTCGCGCTGGCATGGCTGTGCTTCGCAGGCTGCGGTCCGCTCACCGGCCTGCTGCTCGATCGCCTGCAGGCAGGCTTCGCGTCCGATGTCTCCCGCTGGGGGCAGCGTAACGCGATCGTTCTGCTCGGTGCGGGCACCGTGCGCGGCAGCAGCGGGACGATCGAGCCGAGCCTCTATGCCAACGGCCGGATCCTTCGCGCCGCCCAGCTCTACCACGCCTGCAAGGCCACCGGTGCGGAGTGCAAGCTCGAGGTAAGCGGCGGCGACGCCATGAAGCTCAAGCAGCCCGAGGCGGACGTCTATGCGTTCTCGCTGGACAGGCTCGGCGTACCGCGCGGCGACCTGATCCTGGAAGGACGCAGCATGAACACCTTCCAGAACGCCCAGTTCAGCAGGCCGCTGCTGGCTGCCTACGGCGCGGACAAGGTGGTGCTGGTCTCCTCCGCCGTGCACCTGAAGCGCGTGGCGCTGTACTTCGCCCATTTCGGCATCCACGGCGAGGCGGTGCGCGGCGACTACGTGCGGGCGCGTTACGGCTGGTTGCCCACTTCCGAAAACCTGTCTTTCGCGGATTTCGCCATCCACGAATACATCGGCGTCGCGCGCTACCGCCTCTACAACGCGTTGGGTTGGAACGTGCCGAAAGTACCTGAAGAAAGCGTGACCGCGCAGACACATACGTAACAATTGGCCGTTTATGCTGTGCCACCGTTCCGTACGTCCCCGACCACCCAGGAGTTGCCCGTGAAGTCTCGCTACCTACTCGCCGCCCTGCTGGCCGTCGCTGCCGCCGCACCGGTTGCCGCTTACGCGCAGCAGGCCGCGCCCAATCCCGCATCGCAGATCCCGGCGTCGGACAAGCAGGCGATCCAGAACTACAACCTCAACGAAGACGTGTTCAACCGTATCGTGAAGGTCTCGCAGGAGGCGAAGCAGGCCGGTATCAAGCCGAAGGACGCGAAGACCGATTTCTCGAAGATCCACTCGCTGGACGATCTCGCCAAACAGGTCACCGATGCCGATCCGCGCATCGCCCCGCTGCTCCAGAAGTACAAGTTCACCCCGCGCGAGTTCCTGCTCGCGAACCTGGCGGTGACCAACGCGGCGATCGCCTCGGAAGCGAAGAAGAACCCGCAGATGGCCCAGTACGTCGACCAGTCGAAGGTGAACCAGGCGAACGTCGCCTTCTACGAGAAGCACAAGGACCAGGTCAACGCCCTGATGTCCCAGGACGACGGCGCGGACCAGTAAACGCGCGTCGCGGCATCAACGCCGGAGATGGGCCTCCATTGCGCCTAGTGCCTCGCCGAAGTCGGCGCGGCCGAAGCCGATGCGGAACCTCTCCGGCGGCGTTTCGGTAAGGGCCGAGCGGTAATTGGACGCGGGCAGCAGGAGCACGCCGGCGCGCTCGACCAGGTCCGCGGCGAAGGCGTCCACGCCTTCCGGACCCAGATAGCGGGGATAGGCGATGCATCCGCCGTCCGGCCGGCACCATTCGAAACGACTGGGCCAGCGGGCGAAGAAGTCGTCGAGCAGCGCGAGGTTGCGATCGATGCGCTCGCGCTGCGCGGCCAGGATCGTCTCGCGTGCCTTGATCGCGATCAACGCGAGTTGCTCGGACGGCCCGGCGCTACAGATCGACAGATAATGCTTGTAGCGCTCCATGCGCCGCAGAAGGTCGCGGTCGGCGCAGGCGATCCAGCCGATGCGCAAACCCGGAAGTCCATACGCCTTGGACACGACATTGAGCGAGATGCCACGCTCGTATACATCCGCCGCGTTGGGCAGGTGCACGGTGCCGGACGGGCCGAGCGGTCGATAGACCTCGTCGCTGAACAACCAGATGCCATGCTGCCGGCACAACGCGACGAGTGCATCGAAGCGATCGCGCTCGAGGATCTTCCCCGTGGGGTTATGCGGAAAATTGATCGAGACCACGCGTGTGTTGGGCCGGATGGCGGCGGCGACTTTGTCGATATCCAGGGACCAGCGGTCGTCGGCATCGAGCGCGACACCCGTCACCTCGCAGATGGATAACGGCACCGTTTCGGCGGATTGATAGTTCGGCGTCACCACGATGGCATGGTCGTCCGGTTCGAGCAGCACGCGCATGGCGATGTAGATGCCTTCCTCGGCGCCGGCGAAGCAGAGCACATCGTCCGCGTCGCGTTGCGCATACGTCGCGGCGATCGTTTCCCTCAGCGCGGGTGCGCCGTAGGTCTGCGTATAGCCCAGGTGCAGCGACTCGAAGGCCTCGCGGTCGGCCGGGCTGGCCAGGGCGAGCAGGTCCGACAGGCGCATGCTTTGGGCGTCGGAAGCGGCGAGGTTGTACCGCGCGGCGAATTCCCAGCGCGAGAAATAGGTTTCCAGACGAAAATCGGGGAGGGCGGTCATGGCTTTCCTTGCGTGTGTACTATCTGCCAGATCTAAGCATTGCTGGCCGGTCATGTCGATGAAATCCCCGCGATCCACGCCCTGGCTGCCTGCGCTGGCCGTGCTCGGCTCCGTCACCTCGCTGTGCATCGGCACGTCCTTTGCGAAAAAACTCTTTCCGCTGGTGGGCGCGGAGGGTACGTCGGCCCTTCGCGTGGGGTTTTCGGCCATCGTCCTGCTGCTGGTATGGCGCCCCTGGCGCTGGCCGCTCAGTCGCCGGGACGCGGGCTCCGTGATCCGCTACGGGCTCACCCTGGGCACGATGAACCTGCTGTTCTACCTCGCCCTGCGCACGATCCCCTTCGGCATCGCGGTGGCGATCGAATTCAGCGGTCCGCTGGCCGTGGCGATGTGGTCGTCGCGACGGCCCGTGGATTTCCTCTGGCTGGCTTCGGCCATCGCGGGGCTGGCAATGATCCTGCCGCTGGGGCACGGCAGCACGCTCGATCCGACCGGGGTGGTGCTTGCCCTGGGCGCGGCCGTCTGCTGGGCGCTGTACATCGTGTTCGGGAAGAGGGCGGGGCACCTGCATGCCGGTCATTCCGTATCGCTGGGGCTCGTCGCGGCGAGCCTGGTGGTCGTGCCCTATGGGGTGGCCCATGCGGGCACGGGCCTGTTCGACCCCGTCATTCTCGCGGCCGGCCTGGGCGTGGCCATCGTCTCCAGCGCGATTCCCATGTCGCTGGAGATGATGGCGATGAAGCGGCTGCCCAGCGAGACGTTCGGCATCATGGTGAGTCTCGAGCCCGCCGTGGCATCGCTGCTGGCGATGCTGCTGCTCGGCGAGCACCTGACGTCGTTCCAGTGGCTGGCCATTGGCTTCATCGTGCTCGCCTCGATCGGAAGCACGGTGACCGCGCGACGCGCGCGGCCTGAAGCCGTGGAGCTGGCGGGGTAACGGGGCTTACCAGTTCTTCCTGACGCCCAGCGTGCCCGCGACACGCCGATAGCGGCTCGCACCGAAGCGGGTTTCCACATCGCCCCACAGGCGCCAGCCATCGTGGCGCAACATGGCGAGGCCGAGCTTCAACGCATAGGCATTGCGCGGCACGCCATCGGCGAACATCGCGTCATTGAATTGCGTGGCGTCCAGCCGGCCGAGCCGGCGAAGCCAGCTACCGGTGAAGTAAGGCGAGGCGACGTGGCCGCCCGGCGTATGCCAGCGCCCGGCCGCGCGCATGCCGAGGCGGGCGGTGGCGCCGCTGGCATGCCGGGACGCCACCCGTGTGCCGCCGGCCTCGGTATGCCTGCCTCCGCGCAGACGCGTGGCCACGACTTGCGCCTGCGGTTCCAGGTACACGTCGGTGTCGCGGTTCAACGCCTTCCGCCAGCGATGGCCGGCCTCGATGCTGGTGGTGAGGGTACGGCTGTCGTAGCGCTCGCCGGCGAGGGCATCGCCCTCCACCCGCTGGTTGAAACGCGCGTGCTGGATCCATCCACGCAGGTAGCTACCGGTGGCGGTGCGAAGCCCGCCATACACGCCACCCGCGGCACCCGTCACGCGCCCCTTTGCCGAGTAGCGGGTGAGCAACGACATGCCGCGCGTGTCCGACCGGCCCGTCGCGGCCATGATGCCGAGATGGGACTCGACCTCGCCGCCGCCCTGGAACAGATCGGTGCCGAGGGTCAGCTCGTTCGTGGCGGTGGTGGTCGTGATCTGCCTGCCAAGATCGAAGGCGGTATGTCGCCGCTCGAAGCGAGCCCAGCCACTGCCGCGCGAGGCGTCCTGTTCGTCGTCCCTGCCGGCGCCGGGGCCTGCCTGGAACATGTCGAGCGCGGCGACCTGGTTGGCCCGGTAGGTGCCCGTTTCGGGACGAAGGACGGCGGGCCGGACGATGGGGTCGACAGGGTCGACGGGGTCGAGCGGACCCGTGGGCTCCTCGCCTTCGCCGGGTTCGAGGATGGGATCGGTGAGGGACGAGCGCAGGTACCAGCTGCCGTCTCCGGGCCGGCTGACCGAACCCTGGTGCAGGAAATATTCGTACGCCCCCGCGACGGCCCGGCCGGATAGCTCGAAGCGGCCGTCGGAGCGGCCATCCACCTGGACCAGCCGGATGCCGTCCGTGGTGGCGTCGCCCGCGCCGTCGAGGGCGTCGACGGCGATGAAGCTCGTGCCCGAAGTATTGCCCATGACGTGGATGCGATCGGTGGGCGAGCCGTCACCGCCGAGCTGGCCGCGCATGCGGAAGAGGCCTTCGTTGCCTTCGTAATCGCCCGCGATAGTCAGCGTGCCGAAGACGCCGGGTGTTGCGGATGCGAACGCGACCACGCCATGGTCGTTGCGCAGGGTGTCGACGTGGCTGTCGCCGGCGACGATCCACGTGCCGCCCCGTTCGAGGGAGAGGCCGCGCACGATAGAGGATGCGCCGACCCAGATCGCCTCGCCGTGGATGGCGAGGGAGAGCTTCGTCTCGTCGGAGGCGGTCGGTTTCGGCGGCGCGGAGAGACGGATGTCGCCGATGGCCTGGGCCTTGTCTTCGAGCACCAGGGTAAATGGCTGGACGGACGTGGGAACGACCTCGGCGAAGACACCGCTCTGTCCCTGGAGTTGCGCACCACCACCGAAGCGGATCGCACCCGCATCATTCAGCCGTATCGCTGCCTGTGCACCGAGCACGCTGCCTCCGACGAACGCGAGCGTACCGCCGTATTGGATGGCGATGCCATAAGCGTCCACTCCCATTGTATCGATGGCAATATTCCTGGCATTCACGGCACCAGCGTTGACGAGCAATCCATGGCTTTTCGCTCCGGACGTCTTGATCGTCGTGTCGAACAGCTCGAGCCTGCCGCCGAAGCTCGCTACGGCGCCATGCGCGGATCCGCCTCGCGTTTCGATACGCGAGCCGCGAACGTCGATTTGGGGATATGTTCCCGCATAGTCGCCGCCCTTCGCGGTGACCCCAAAGGACAAATTGCCGTGCGTCACGACATCGGTGTTCTGCAGTTCGACGAAGGCGGCTCGATCGTAGACGGCTGGCGCGTTCGTACCAGAAGTTTCGATGTGAGAGCTGCGGACGACCAGCCGGGCACCATTCTCCACATTGACAGCCACGGAGTCGTCTCCCTCGGTGAGTAGCCTGCTACCTTCCCCGACCGTGATAAGGCCGCTACTTAGGCCGGCTTTTATCGCCTGCGCGCCCCAACCGCTGGTCGCTATGGTGGTTCCAGTGAGTGTTGCCGACGAGCCGTTGTCCACATGCAGGCCATGGCTGCCACGTCCCGATGTTTCGATGGTGGCAGTGTTGGCCTCCATGCCGCCGCCACCGCTGACGAGCAAGCCTCTTGCGGCCTCCCCCTCGGTCGATACCTTTGTGCCGCCTTCCAGGGAGAACGATCCGCCGTTCGCCGCATCGATGCCCGTGGCGCCATAGCCAATGGTTTCAATGCGACCGCCGCGGAACTGGCCGCGCGTTTCCGCACCGCGGAAGTTGGCGCCCATCGCGCTGCCCCCCTTCGTCAGGATGGTTACATTTTCCAGCGCGGCGCCGCCTCCGTTCGCCACGTGCAATCCGTAGGCGCTGTCGCCCGTGGTTCGCAGCGTGCCTCCGGTCAGCGAGGCGAAGCTGCTGGACGTGATTATTTCAGCGGCGTGCGCGGACTTGCCGGCCGTGGCTATGTCGATGTCCGTGCCGGTGGCGCGGCCCCCATTTGTTACCCGGAGACCGACATGGGAGTCCGCAGTAGTTTCGTAGGAGCCGGAAGGAAGTGTCTTTTCCGTGCCATCGACCAGGAGAGGGGGGGGCTCGGCTGCCGCGGCCGCAGGGGCAAAAGTGGCCATGAGGAGAGCCGTGAGATGGCGGTGGGGGAGGGTGTGGGGGTCTTTCATAAGCGCGTGTCGCTCCTTGTCTGGCTGCCGGGCGGGGATGCCGGCAACTATCGAGTGACAGGCTAGGGGCTGGCTTCGGACAGGGGAACGCGATTATTCTGAAAATGTCTGCGATCGCGTCTGCGCTGCGCCGCTGGACATCCACGCTTCATAATTGTCGTCGCACCCTAGACGGGCCGTCTTCGGAGGGAAACGTCCAGGATGCGAGAATTATCTGCATACATAACGAATGAGGAGCCCAGCATCATGAAGGTTATTTCGATTACCGCCCTGGCTTTTGTCGCCGCCGCCCTGCTCGCCGGCTGCAACAAGTCGGAAGACAACGCCGCCCCGGCGCCGTCGGCCGCTTCCACCGCTGCCCCGGCCGCTGCTCCGGAGGCCACCCCGCCGGCCGCCAGCACCGCCGCCCCGGCCGACGCCATGGCCGCTCCGGCCGACTCCATGGCTGCGCCGGCCACCACCGGCACGGCCACGACCCCGGCCCCGGCTTCGACCGCCGGCGGTCAGTAAGCCGTATTCCGGCGCTTCTTTCGAAGCGTCCGGAAAAAAGAAAAACGCCGCTGCTCCGCAGCGGCGTTTTTTTTGGCGCGGGCGAAGCAGGGTTCGTGCCATGGCACCCATGACTGGTGGCATGCGTGGCCCTTCCGTTCAGGATGCGGCACGCTTAGGGGGTTCCCTTCGTCCCACCGCCACAGGAATGCCCATGCCATATCGTCCCGTGTTGCTGCCGATGCTCGCCCTGTCCCTGGCCGTCGTTTCCACGTTCGCCGGTGCGCAGACCGCACCGATGACGCCGGACATCCCGGCGAAGTACGAGTCGCCGACGGCCGCCAACGATTACGTAAAGCGTGTCGTCGAGATCCCCATGCGGGACGGCGTCAAGTTGCACACCGTCATCGTCATCCCGAAGAACGCCAGGCACGCACCGATCCTCCTCACCCGTACGCCGTACAACGCCGACGGCCGCGCCGAACGTTCCGATGCGCAGAGCATGCGCAACCTGCTGCCGATGGGCGACGAGGTGTTCGTGGACGCCGGCTACATTCGCGTGTTCCAGGACGTGCGCGGCAAGTACGGGTCCGAGGGCGACTACGTGATGACCCGCCCGCTGCGCGGGCCGCTCAACGACACCAAGGTCGATCATTCCACCGACGCCTGGGACACCATCGACTGGCTGACGAAGAACGTTCCCGAGTCCAACGGGAAGGTCGGCATGCTCGGCTCGTCCTACGAGGGTTTCACCGTGGTGATGGCCCTGGTGAATCCGCATCCCGCGCTCAAGGTCGCCGCGCCGGAGAGCCCGATGGTGGACGGCTGGATGGGCGACGACTGGTTCCATTACGGCGCCTTCCGCCAGACCAACTTCGATTACATCGCCGGTCAGAACGCCAAGCGCGGCAAGGGTGCCCAGATTTCGCGGGCCGGCTACGACGACTACACCAACTTCCTCAGCGCCGGCTCCGCCGGGGATTATGCCCGGGCCAACGGCTTCGACCAGCTTCCCTACTGGCGCAAGCTCAGCGAGCACCCCGCGTACGACGCCTACTGGCAGGAACAGGCGCTGGACAAGGTGATGGCGAAGCAGCCGCTGAAGGTGCCCACCATGTGGCTGCAGGGCCTGTGGGACCAGGAGGACATGTGGGGCGCGATCCACAGTTACGAGGCGGTCGAGCCGAAGGACAAGGGCAACGACAAGAACTTCCTGGTGATGGGCCCCTGGCGGCATAGCCAGGTGAACTACGACGCCGCGTCGCTGGGCGCGTTGCAGTGGGACGGCGACACGGCCCTGCGGTTCCGCCGCGACGTGCTGCTGCCGTTCTTCAACCAGTACCTGGTCGATGGCGCACCCAAGGCGAACACCCCGCCCGTCTTCATTTACAACACGGGCGAGAATCATTGGGACCGTTTCGCCTCGTGGCCCCAGGCCCGGAAGACCCGTCCGCTGTACCTTGGCGCCAACGGGAAGTTGTCGTTTGAAGCCCCCGCCGCCGGCGATGCGAAATATGACGAGTACGTCTCGGACCCGGCCAAGCCGGTGCCGTACGTACCGCGTCCCGTGCACTTCGCCGACCGCCAGTCGTGGACGACCTGGCTGGTGCACGACCAGCGTTTCGTCGACGGCCGTCCGGATGTCCTGACCTACATGACCGAACCCCTCACCGCCCCGCTCAAGGTGGCGGGCGCCCCGCAGGTCGACCTGTACGCCTCCACCAGCGGTACGGACAGCGACTGGGTGGTGAAGCTCATCGACGTCTACCCGCCGGCCGATGCCAGCAACCCCACCATGGGTGGCTACGAGTTGTCGGTGTCGATGGATATCTTCCGCGGCCGCTATCGCGAAGGCTTCGGCGAGGGCAAGCCGATCACCCCGAACACGCCGCTGGCATACCGCTTCGGCCTGCCGACCGTGAACCACACCTTCCAGCCGGGCCACCGGGTGATGGTGCAGGTGCAGTCTTCCTGGTTCCCCCTGTACGACCGCAACCCGCAGACCTTCGTACCGAACATCTTCTTCGCCAAGCCTTCCGACTACCGGAAGGCCACGCAGCAGGTGTGGCACACGGCCGGGACGGCCAGCGCCATCGAATTGCCGGTGGTGGAAGCGAAGTAATTTCGCCGGACACATGGTGGGAGCCGCTTCGGCGGCGATCCCGCGGCAGCGGGCAACGCTGCCGCGAGAGCCCAATCGCCGCTGAAGCGGCTCCCACTAAAGGCGGCTTTTTTGCAATCCCTCCACGCCCGCGACCGTATCCTCGCGACACCCACGCGCCGAGGATCGTCCCATGGCCCGCCCCATCTGGACCGGAACGCTGTCGTTCGGTCTGCTCAATATCCCCATCCGGCTGATGTCCGGCGAGCGTCGCAACGACCTGCATTTCCGCATGCTCGACCAGCGCGACAACACGCCCGTGCGCTACGAGCGCGTCAACGCGGAGACGGGCGAGGAAGTGCCCTGGAAGGACATCGTCAAGGCGTTCGAGTACCAGAAGGGAAACTACGTGGTGCTCGAGGAAGAGGACATCCGCAACGCGGCCAGCGACGCGCACGAGACGGTGGAGATCGACAGTTTCGTGGACGGCGGCGACATCGCGCCGGCCTATTATGAGAAACCCTACGTCCTCCTCCCGGCGAAGAAGGCCGAGAAGGGCTATGTCCTGCTGCGCGAGACACTGAAGAAGACGGGGAAGGTCGGCATCGCGCGGGTGGTCATCCGCACGAAGGAGTACCTCGCCGCCGTGATGCCGCAGGACGACGCCCTGGTGCTCAACCTGCTGCGCTACAAGGCCGAAATCGTCGACGTCGACGACTACGAGCTGCCGGGCAAGGCGGCTTCGGAGTACCGCATCTCGTCGCGCGAGATGGAAATGGCCAGGGAGTTGATCGAATCCATGTCCGGCAAGTGGAAGCCCGAGGACTACCACGACGAGTTCCGGGCGAAGCTGCGCACGGCGATCGAGAAGCGGTTGAAGAGCAAGGGCGTGACGACCACGGTCGAGGAAGAGGAGCGGACACCCGAACATGCGACGACCAACGTCGTCGACTTCATGGCGCTGCTGAAGAAGAGCATCGGCGCGAAGACGCGGACGCCCGCGGCCAAGAGCACGTCCACACGGAAGGCGGCGGCGAAGAAGACGCCGGCGAAGAAAACCGCCGCGAAAAAGGCCGCGAAGAAGACCGCGAGCCGCAAGTCGGCCGCGAAGCGGCGGGCGGGCTGACCGATGGCGGGACTTGTCGTCGGCGGCGTGACCATCACGCATCCCGAGCGCAAGGTGTTCGGGGAGGACGGCCCAAGCAAGGGCGAGGTGGCCGCCTATTACGAGGCCGTCGCCCGCTGGATGCTGCCCGAGCTGCGCCACCGCCCGCTATCGCTGGTGCGTTGCCCGCAGGGTTCCACGGGTCCGTGCTTCTTCCAGAAGCACCACGCCGGGACGCTGGGGGCGCATGTGCATCCTGTCACTCTGGAGGAAAAAGGCGGCGACGAGGCGGAGTACATCTACGTGGACGATGTGCGTGGCGTCCTCGAACTCGTGCAGATGAACACGCTGGAATTCCATCCCTGGGGGGCCCGCGCCGACACGCCGGACAAGCCCGACCGCATGATCTTCGACCTCGATCCGGCGAAGGGCGTGGCGTGGAAGGCCGTCGTTGCCGCGGCGCGCGCGATCCGCGAGCATCTTTCCGCCGCGGGTCTGGAGAGCTTCGTACGGTCGTCGGGCGGGAAGGGGCTGCACGTGGTGGCGCCGATCCGTCCCGGGCCGCCGTGGGCGAAGGTGAAGTCCTTCTGCGAGGGCGTCGCCGATGCCCTCGTCGCGGAGAAGCCGAAGCTCTACATCGCCGAGGCCAGCAAGGCCAAGCGCGATGGATTGATCTTCATCGACTGGCTGCGCAACACCCGTGGCGCCACGAGCGTCACGGGGTGGTCGCTGCGCGCCCGTCCGGGCGCGCCGGTCGCGATGCCCCTGCGCTGGGAGGAGATCGCTCGGCTGAAGAGCGGTGGGGCATTCGACCTGACGAAGGCACTGAAGCGGGCGAAGGCACTGGAGGCGGATCCGTGGGAGGGGATCGCGACCTTGAAGCAGGCGCTGCCGTCGGGCTGAAGACGGCCTACTTCTTCTGCATCCGCCGCAGCGAAGCCATCACCTCGTAGCACGCGCCCATCGTGTGATAGTCCGTCTTGCCGGCCGGGCTCTTCTCGTCGTCGTACTTTTCGTTGTTGCGCTTGAGGATGCGGTACCACGCGCCATACGTGTGGTCGACGAGGTGTTCCCAGCTGTACGCCCAGATCTTCCCGTACCACTCGTCGTACTTCGCCTCGCCGGTGGCCTCGAACAGCAGCTGCGCCGCCGCCAGCGATTCGGCCTGCACCCAGAAGTACTTGTCGTCGTCGCATACCTCGCCTTCGGGCGCGAAGCCGTAGGCGATGCCGCCGTATTCCTTGTCCCAGGCCTTCTCGAGGGCCACGTCGAAGAGGTGTTTCGCGGTGGGGACCAGCCAGTCCCTGTGCCGCGGCGTGCCCTTCGTGTAGCGCTCCAGCATCGTCAGCAGCTTGGCCCACTCGGTCTGGTGGCCGGGCTGGAAACCCCACGGGCGGAACAGGTGCTTGGGGTTGTCGAGGTTGTATTCCCAGTCGATCGACCAGTTCTCGTGGTAGTGCTCCCAGATCAGTTTCTGCGGGGTGAGGCCCGCCTGGCGCTGGGTCATGTTGTTCGCGAGCAGCATGGCGCGGTCGAGGTAGCGGTCGTCCTTGGTGGCTTCCCACGCGGCGATCATCGCCTCGGTCATGTGCATGTTCGCGTTCTGGCCGCGATACCCGGTGAAGTTCCAGTCCTTGTCGGCCTCGTCGCGGTACAGGCCGTGCGACGGCTCCCAGTAACGCTTCTCGAGCAGGTCCCAGATCTCTCCCTGCCAGGCACGCGCCTCGTCGAACCCGACCTTCACGCCGCAGGAATACGCCAGCAGCATGAAGGCGAGGCCGTAGCAATGGTTCATCTGGTCGTCGCGCTTGCCGTCGGCGATCGTCCAGGCGTAGCCGCCGGTTTCCGGATTGAGGTGCACCTCGCGCAGGTACTTCAGCCCGTGCATGACCAGTTCCTTGTCCTCGGGCTTGTGGAACTCGAGGTAGGCCATGGCGTGGTTGAAGACGAAGCGCGTGCTCGACACCAGGTGGCGATGGCTGCGGTCGTAGACCGTGCCGTCGTCCTTGAAATACTGGAAGAATCCACCAGCCGGGTCGACCTCGTTCGGCTTGTAGAAGGCCATCGTCTTCGCGACATGCTCGCGCAGCACGTCGATCGAATGGAAATCGGGGAGGGGGATGGTCGTCATGCGTGCTTCTCCATGAAGGCCTTCACTTCGGCCTGGTCGGGGATGGCGGTGAACGAGCCCTTGCGCGTCGCGGTGATCGCGCCGGCGGCGGCGGCGAACCGGATCAGCCCGACCAGGCGGGCCTCGTCCTCGATGAGCGCATCGAAAAGGGCGGGCGTGACGCCCTCGGCGGCCAGGCGCGCCAGCAGGGCACCCACGAAGGCGTCTCCGGCGGCTGTCGTGTCGACGGCCTCCACGCGGTAGCCCTGCAAGGTGCCGCGCGCATGGCGCGTGAACCATTTCATCGGCTCGGCGCCGTCGGTCACCAGCAGCAGGCGGGCCTTGCCGCGCCAGATGCGTTCGAGCACCGCATCGTCGGAGCCGGCGCCGGCATGGATGAACGCGAATTCCTCGGCGCTCAGCTTGATCATGTCGGCTTCGTGCAAGGTTTCCCACAGGCGCGGCAACGGTGCCTCGTCGCGCGGCCACAGGGCGGGGCGCAGGTTCATGTCGAAGCTGACCAGCGCACCCGCGGCGCGCGCGCGGCGCATGCCTTCGACGGTGGTCGCGGCGATCGCGGCCTCGGTCAGCGAATTGGAACAGACGTGGAAGATGCCGAGGCGCTCGAAGGCGTCCTTGCGGAAATGCTCGGGGCGGAACAACAGGTCCGCCGCGGGCGGACGATAGAAACTGAAGCTGCGGTCGCCCTTGTCGTCGTGCGCGACGAAGGCCAGCGCGGTGCGCGCCTCGTCGGTACGGGCGATGTCTTCCGTCCCGACGCCAAGCTCGGTAAGGCTCTTCAGCAGGAAGTCGCCGAACATGTCTCTCGCGAGCATGCCGGCAAACCGGGCGTGTCCGCCCAGGCGCGCCGCGGCGACGGCGACATTGGCCGGCGCACCGCCGGCAAAGGGAACGAAGGCGGGAGGCTGACCGGCGCCGCCCTGGGGCTGTGCGTGGAAATCGATCAGCGCCTCGCCGAAGCAGAGGATGGAAGACATGCTACGGCCTGTCCTTGGGGCGGGGAGGAAAAAAACACGAGGGCCGGCAGGCCGGCCCTCGATGGAAGCGATCAGCGCGCGGCGACCGGCACGTTGCGCACCTTCGAACCGCTCAGACCGTAGAACACGATGTACGCGTAGCAGATCAGCGGAATGAAGAAGGCATGCTGCAGGCCGATCTGGTCGGCGATGACGCCCTGGATCCAGGGAATCAGCGCGCCACCGACGATGGCCATGATCAGCAGGCTGGACGCCTTGCCGGTGAGCGGACCCATGCGCTCGATGCCGAGCGAGAAGATCGTCGGGAACATGATCGAGTTGAACAGGCCGATGGCGACGATGCTGTACACCGCGACCGTGCCGGTGGTGGACATCGTGGTGACCACGAGCACGCCGTTGATCACGGCGAACACGGCCAGCAGCAGGCGCGGCGAGAACCTCGCCAGCAGCGCGGAGCCGATGAACCGGCCGACCATCGCGCCGCCCCAGTAGAAGGCCACGTGGCTGGCGGCCACCGCGCCGGACATGTTGCCGATTTCCGGCAATTCCAGGTAGTTGATCATGAAGCTGCCGATGGCGACCTCGCCACCCACGTAGAAGAAGATGGCGAGCACGCCGAAGAAAACGTGCGGCGTCTTCAGCGCATCCATCAGCGAGTGGTGGTCCTCGTCCGCCTTCTCGGTGGTCTCCTCGAGGGCGGGCAGGTTGAACAGGTAGACGCCGACGGCCAACAGCACCAGCACCACGGCCAGGCCGATGTACGGACCCTGCACCGTGCCGGCCTCGTGGGCGCGGTAGGCGATCTGTTCGGCGGCGCTCATCTTCGCGATGTCGGCGCTGCTCTTCACCTCGCTGGAGAGGATCAGGAAACCGCCGAAGAATGGGGCGAGGAAGGTGCCGAAGGAGTTCAGCGCCTGGGCGAGGGTGAGTCGGCTGGAGCTGGTCTTCTCGGGGCCGAGCAGCGCCACGTAGGCGTTGGCCGCCACCTGCAACACGGTAATGCCGGTAGCCAGGATGAACAGGGCGCCCAGGAAGAACGCGTAGACGCGCATGCCCGCGGCGGGCCAAAACAGCGCGGCACCGATGCCGGCGATGATGAGACCGGCGACGATGCCCTTCTTGTAGCCCAGCCTGGCCACCAGCCGGCCCGCCGGAAGCGACATGATGAAATACGCGCCGAAGAAGGTGAACTGGATGAGCAGGGCCTGGGCGTAGTTCAGTTCGAACACCGCTTTCAGGTGCGGAATGAGGATGTCGTTCAGGCAGGTCAGGAAGCCCCACATGAAGAAGATCGTCGACATCACGCCGAGCGCGAGCGGGAAGTAGGTGTATCGGCTGTCGCCAGGTGTCGCGGCGGACGGCGAGGTGGGCGATGGCGTGTAACCGGTGGCCATGGGGCGCTCCATTATCGGGTTCAGGGGGAGGACGGTGGGCAGCTGCTTTCGCGTACGACCAGCCGGACCGGCGCAATCGTATAGGCAGCTTCCGTCTCGGGATTGCCAAGTCTTTCGAGGATGAGTTCGGCGCTGCGCCGTCCCAGCCCACGCGGATCGACCGCGATGGTGGTCAGGGGCGGCACACACACCGAGGCTTCGGCGACATCGTCGAAGCCGGTCAGGGCGAAATCCTCGCCCGGACGACGGCCTCGCTTCGTCAGGCCAAGCATAAGCCCCAGCGCGACGGCGTCGTTGTAGCAAACCGCCGCCGTGGGCGCCGGATCGCGCGCGAACAGCGCGCCGGTCTGGCGCGCCGCTTCGAGACGCGTCGGCGCACTCTCGATAAGCCAGGCTGGATCGACCTTCAGGCCGGCGTCGCGCATCGCGCCCGCATAGCCGCGGCGGCGTTGTTCCACCGAGCTGGAATCGCGGTGGCCACCGAAGAAGGCGATGCGCTGGTGGCCGAGACTGATGAGATGTTCCGTAGCGAGGCGGGCGCCGTGCTCGTTGTCCATCTCGAGCGTGTCCCACCGATGGGCGCCTTCCTCGTCGGGCAGTTCGCGGTTGAAGACGAGCAGGGGCGTGTGCATGCCCACCGCCGCGAGCACCTGGTCGCCCTCGCTGCCTTCGGCGGGGGACAGGATGATGCCGGCGGGGCCGTGCTCGATGAGGGAATTCAGCACCGCCTGCTGGCGCACCGGGGATTCCCCGGTATTGCCCAGCAGGGTGACGTAACCGGCGCTGGCCAGGGCCTCGTCCGCGCCGGCCGCGAATTCCGCGAAGAAGGGGTTGCCCAGGTCGTTGATGACCAGGCCGATGCTGGATGAGGTGCGCCGGCGCAGGTTCGCCGCGGCCCGGTTGTACACGTAGCCCTGGCGCTTCAGTTCGGCCTCCACCCGCGCCCGGGTGGCGGAGTTCACCAGCGGGCTGCCTCGCAGCACCAGCGACACGGTCGCCCGGGAGACGTCGCAGCCCTGTGCGATATCGGCGAGCGTGACCTTGCGGCGCTGCGGGGTATTCCTCGACATCGGAACTCCTTCAAACGATCTAAACCCGGCGATCATCGCGCGGGGGGCTTAGGGATGCATCACGCACTGCAACATGCGCGGTTGCGCTATCTTTGCTACGTTCGACGCGTTTGTCACGATCCAAATTACCTGGGGTATCCATGATGTCGAGAACCACCCGCCTGCGCCGGGGCCTGCTGGCCGCCACGCTGACCCTGGCCCTTCCGGCCCTGGCCCCTGTGGCCGCCGCCGGAAAGGCCGAGAGCGCCTTCGCGGCGGTGGACCCGATGATCGGGACGGGCGGCGACGGTCACACCTTCCCCGGCGCCACGGTGCCGTTCGGCATGATCCAGCTGTCGCCGGACACGGCGATGCCCGACTTCAAGCACGCATACAAATGGGCTGCCGGCTACCAGTACGGCGATTCCAGCATCCTGGGCTTCTCCCATACTCACTTCTCCGGCAGCGGCCATTCCGACCTGGGCGACGTACTCGTCATGCCCATCGCCGGCGATGTGAAGCTGGACCCCGGTTCCCCTGACCAGCCCGGTAGCGGCTATCGCTCGCGGTTCGACCACAAGAGCGAGAAAGCGGAGGCAGGGTACTACGCCGTCACGCTGGCCGACTACGGCGTGCGCGCCGAGCTGACCGCCGGGGCCCGCGTGGGCTGGCATCGTTACACCTTCCCCAAGGGCAAGCCGGCCCACCTGCTGCTCGACCTGCGTCCCAGCATCTACGACTACGACGGCAAGGTGTTGTGGTCCTCGCTGCGCGTGAGGGCGGACGGGACGGTCACCGGCGGCCGCACCACGCGCGGCTGGGCGCCGGGCCGCCAGCTGTATTTCGCCATGCGCTTCAACCAGCCGCTGACCTCGCGGAGCCTCAAGAACCGCGAAACGGCCGTTCCCTACCGGGGCTTCGCCGGCCCGGGCAACCGTGCCGAGGACGTCGACGCCATCAGCGGCCGGGCCCTTGAGGGTGTGTTCGACTTCGGCGACCTGGCCAAGCCGCTGGTCGTCAAGGTGGCCGTGTCCTCGGTAAGCGAGGACAACGCCGTGGCCAACCTGGACAAGGACGGGGCCGGTTTCGACTTCGACGCCCGCCGGGCCGAGGCTCGCGAGGCCTGGGAGAAGGCGCTTTCCACCGTGGACGTCCAGGCGCCCGCGGGAACCCGCAAGACGTTCTACACGGCGCTGTACCACGCCATGATCGCGCCGGGCCTGTCGATGGACGTGAACGGGCAATACCGCGGTCCCGACAACCAGGTGCACACGGCGAAGGGCTTCGACTTCTATTCCACGTGGTCGCTGTGGGACGTGTACCGCGCCCAGCAGCCCCTCATGACCCTGCTCGAACCGGCGAAGAGCAACGACTTCGTCAGCTCGCTGATCGCCGCGCAGCAGGCCAGCCCGTTTGGCATCCTCCCGGTGTGGGCGTACCAGGGCATGGAGACGTGGTGCATGATCGGCTACCACGCGGTGCCGGTGATCGCCGACGCCTATATGAAGGGTATCCGCGGCTACGACGCCGATGCCGCGCTGAAGGCCATGGTCTCCAGCGCCACCTATGGCCCCTACGGCGGCCTCGACGACTACATGAAGCTCGGCTACGTGCCGATCGACCGCCAGCCGGAGGCCGCCTCCAAGACGGTCGAATATGCCTTCGACGACTGGTCGCTGGCGCAGATGGCCAAGGCCATGGGCAAGGACGATGTGGCCGCCACCTTCATGAAGCGCGCCGGGAACTGGAAGAACAGCTTCGACACGAAGACCGGCTTCCTCCGCGCCCGCAAGAGCGACGGCAGCTACCGCGAGCCGTTCGATCCCTCGTCGGCCGGTTACGGTACCGACTACACCGAAGGCAACGCGTGGCAGTACTCCTGGTACGTGCCGCAGGACGTGGCCGGCCTCATGGAAGCGCTCGGCGGCAAGGACGCGTTCGTGAAGAAGCTCGACCAGGTGTTCGACGCCAAGGTGGACCCGAAGTCGTTCGCCCACGTGGAGGACATCACCGGCCTCATCGGCTGGTATGCGCACGGTAACGAGCCGAGCCACCAGGTGGCCTACCTTTACGACTATGCCGGCCAGCCCTGGAAGACCCAGGAGCGCCTGGTCAAGATCATGCAGACGCAGTACACGCCCACGCCCACGGGCCTGGTCGGCAACGACGACCTCGGCCAGATGTCGGCCTGGTACATCTTCACCTCGCTGGGTTTCTACCCGGTGGCGCCGGGCAGCAACCAGTACGTGATCGGCCGGCCCTTCGTCGAGAAGGCCACGCTCAAGCTGGCGGGTGGCAAGCAGTTCACGGTGTCCGCGGACCATCTGGATGCCAAGCACCCGTACGTCGGCAAGGTCACGCTCAACGGCAAGCCGCTGGACCGCACCTTCATCCGCCACGAGGAAATCGTGGCCGGCGGCGAGCTGCATTTCTCGATGCAGGAGACGCCGGCGAAGGATTGGGGCAGCGCGCCCGGCGCCCAGCCGTATTCCATGAGCGACCCGGCGCGTTAAGAGATGCTTGCCGTCACGACGCCTTCACGGCCGTTTCGGCATTAAGCACGCCTCTATCCGGACGGGTGCGCCCTTTCTTTCTCCCAGCTAGCGGGGGAGAAGGGGCGCACCCGTCCTCGTATATCGACAGGCGTGCCATGAGATCCCACCAGCCAGCCATCCCGTGCGTACAATGAAGGCCTTTCCTTGGCAGGATTCGTCGTGGGGATGACGGAGGCATGATCGAACGCATCGGACTGCGCTGGCGGCTCGTGGGGCTGCTCGCCGCCGTACTCGTGATCGTCGCGCTGCCGTACATCGTCACGCGCTCGAGTTCCGAGGAGGCGCTCAATTCGCGCGACTGGGTCACCCATACCGCGATGGTGAAGGCGAGTGTCTACGAACTGGCCGAAACCTTGCGCAACAGCGAGGCCGCGGTATATGCGCGCCTGGCCGGTGCGCCCGACAACGCCGCGCTGGAAACGCGCGCGCGGATGCCGCGCAAGGTGGTGCCGGGCATCGTCGCCGGGCTGCGCGAGATGACCCGGGACAATCCCGAGCAGGTCGCCCGCATCGGCGCGCTCGAATCCATCGCCAGCGGCCGCATGGCGCTGACCGACCAGGCACTGCAGCGCCTGCAGGCCGGCGATCGCGACGGCGCCCTGGCCTCGATGGAAGATGCCCGCCAGCTCTTTCCCGTCCGCGAGCAGATCGATGCGGTGCTGGCCGAGGAAACCGGCCTGCTCGCCACGCGCCGCGACGACGCCCGCAAGCTTGCGAGCAACAACCGCCTCGTGCTGCTCGTGGCGGCGCTGGCCCAGATCGCGCTGCTCGGCATCGTGGTCGTCGTATCCGAGCGGCAGATCGCCATCCGCCTCGCCGCCGAGTCGCGCGTGGCCGACGCGGTGATGCGCTCCCAGCTCATCGTGCAGGCCGTACGCGAGCCGATCGCGATGCTCGACCGGCAGTTGCGCACCCTGCTGGTCAACACCGCCTTTGCCGAGCTCTACGGTTTCGATCCCGAGCGGGACCGCAAGCTGCCCCTCGACCAGATCGGCGAGGGCGCCTGGACCGACACGGCGCTCCTGCAGCGCCTCACCGACGTGATCATGCGCGATCGCGAGCTGTGGGATTACGAGCTCACCCAGCGCACGGTCGACGGCATCGACCGCTTCGTGGTCATCAATGCCCGGCGTATCGAGCAGCCCGACAGCGACGACCCGGCCCTGCTGCTGACGGTGAGCGACATCACCGCCCGCGCGCTGGTCGAGCAGAAGGTCTCCGAGCTGAACCGCCAGCTGGAAGGCAAGGTCGAACAGATCTCGGACGTGAACCGCGAACTGGAGGCCTTCAGCTATTCGGTGTCGCACGACCTGCGCGCACCGCTGCGGCATATCTCCGGCTTTGCCGGCAAACTCGAGACGCAGCTGGGCGACCAGGCCGACGATCGCGCGCGCCATTACATCGACGTCATCAGCAGTTCGTCGCGGCGCATGGCGCAGCTGATCGACGACCTTCTCGTGTTCTCCCGTCTCGGCCGCGGCGCGCTGCGCCTGCAACCGGTGGACATGCAGTCGCTGGTGGAGGAAGCACGCGCGCTGGTGGAAACCGACACGCGCGACCGCCGCATCGACTGGAAGATCGCGCCCATGCCCATCGTGGTGGGCGACGAGAACATGCTGCGGACCGTGTGGCAGAACCTTCTCGGCAACGCGGTGAAGTACACGGGCAACCGCGAGGTCGCGACCATCGAGGTGAGCGTGAACCGCCTGCCGGCGGGCGACTACGAGTTCAGCGTGCGCGACAACGGCGCGGGCTTCGACATGCAATACGCGGGCAAACTGTTCGGCGTGTTCCAGCGCCTGCATCGCGCCTCCGAATTCCCGGGCAACGGCATCGGCCTTGCCAACGTGAGACGCATCATCGCGCGCCATGGAGGGCGTACCTGGGCCGAGGGCGAAACCGGTGTCGGCGCCACCTTCCATTTCTCTTTACCGGCCTCGGACGTTCCGGGCGCCAGAGCGGGTGACACATGAACAAGCGCGACCTGCGCACGATCCTCCTTGTCGAAGACTCCATGGCCGATGCGGAGATGGCCATCGACGCCCTGCGCGAGGCCAAGCTGGCCAATCCCATCGTGCATCTCGAAGACGGCGTGGACTGCCTCGACTGGCTGCACCGTCGCGGCGCCTTCGCCGACCGCCCCGAGGGCGATCCGGCGGTGATCCTGCTCGACATCAAGATGCCACGCATGGATGGCCTCGAGGTACTGACGCAGCTGCGTACCGAGGATCGCTGGAAACGCCTGCCGGTGGTCATCCTCTCGTCGTCGCGCGAGGAGAGCGACCTTGCGCGCAGCTGGGACCTCGGCGTCAACGCCTATGTCCTCAAGCCCGTGGACGTACAGCAATTCTTCACCGCGGTGCAGACGCTCGGTCACTTCTGGGCCGTGCTCAACCAGCGTCCTGAAGGGGATTGAGGCGCGAGACCGGACCATGACTGACATGAGCGTGCCGTCCCAGAAGGTTCGCGTCCTCCAGGTGGAGGACAACGCATTCGACGCGGAACTGGTGCTGGGTGAACTCGAAGAGGACGGCATCGCGTTCGACGTGCGGCTGGTGGACCACGAAGAAGCGTACGTCGCCGCGCTCGAGGACTTCCAGCCCGATATCGTGCTGTCCGACCTCAGCCTCCCGGTCTTCAGCGGCGAACGGGCGTTGCAGATCCTGCGCGAGCGTTCCTCGGACATCCCGTTCATCTTCGTCTCGGCGACGCTTGGCGAGGAAGCCGCCATCGAGGCGTTGCGCAACGGCGCCACCGATTACATCCTCAAGCACAACACCGCGCGTCTCGCGAGCGCGGTGCGCAGGGCGTTGCGCGAAGCCGAGGAGCAGCGCGCGCGCAAGCGCGCCGAGTCCGAGCTGATCCGCGCGCAGCGCTTCGAAAGCCTTGCCCTGCTGGCGGGCGGCCTGAGCCACGACCTGCGCAACCTGCTGCAGCCGCTGCTGCTCGCGGGCGATACGCTCGAAGACTATGCCGACGACCCGCGCCTGGCGCGGCTCGGCACGCTCGTGCGCGATTGTGGCCGCCGCGGCCTGGAAATGGTCTCGTCCATGCTCTCGTTCGCGCGCGGCGCGCGACGGGCGGAGCAGGTGAAGCTTGGTGCGCTGATCGAGGCGCTGAACCTGCTGTTGCAGGGGAGCGTGCCGCGCACGGTGAAGATGGAGGTGGACATCTTCGATCCCGAGGTCGCCTTCGAGGGCAACCACACCGAGTTGCAGCAGTGCCTGCTCAACCTCTGCCTCAATGCCATCCAGGCCATGCCGGATGGCGGCACGCTGCGGATCGAAACCGACGTGGTGAGCCTGCCGGAGGATTTCTTCGTCGACGTCGAGCCGGCTTCGCCGGGGCGGTACCTGCGCCTTTCGGTCATCGACTCCGGCGAGGGCATGACGCCCGATGTATTGCAGCGCCTGTTCGAGCCGTTCTTCACCACGAAGGCAGCGGGAACGGGACTTGGCCTGCTTTCGTGCAAGCGGATCGTCGCCAGCCATGGCGGTCTCATGCGCGTGCGCAGCCAGGCGGGAGAAGGCACGGCATTCCATCTCTACTTGCCCCTGCGCACGGAGGACGCCGACCATCCCGATCCGCAGGCGATGGATGCGAGCCTGCAGGGCGAGGCCGAGCGCGTGCTCGTCGTGGTCGAAGAAGCGGTACAGCTCTCCTTGCTGGTGGATACCCTCGATGCTTACGGTTACCAGGCGGGCGCGAGCCAGAGCGGCACGGCCGCACTGCAATGGATCGAGGCGCACGGCGTGCCGGATCTCGTGGTCATGGATGCCGACATGAACCTCTTCACCGGCGTGCGCACGCTCGCCGCGTTGCTCGAGCATGGTTACACCGGCGCGGTGCTGCTGCTGGCCCGGCCGGATGCTCCGCCGAACTTCGACGAGTTGCCGCAACTGGATCACCTGTATGTGATCGAGAAGCCGGTCCAGTCGAGGGGTTTGTTGCGGAAGGTGCGCGAGGCGCTGGATGCCAGCGCCTAGTTCACAGGCATTTTTCCGCGTTGACGTCGCGTTTCACCTCTCGTCGTCCCTGCGAAGGCAGGGACCCAGGGACTCGGTCCTCAATCAGGTGGTGAGGCGCTGCACTCCTGCTTTCGCAGGAATGACAAGGTGGATGGCTTAGTCGATCCCTAGCTTTTTCAGCTTGTACCGCAGCGCACGGAACGTAATCCCCAGCTTCTTCGCCGTCGCCGTCTTGTTGTACCGCGACTCTTCCAGTGCCTTGATGATCGTGTCGCGCTCGATGTTCGAAATGTAATCCTCGAGCGAACCGTCCGCGGCGGCTACGCCACGCACCGTCGCATTGGCGATGGCGGCGGGTGCCGCCTCGGTCTCGGTGGCGGTGGCCGGCGCCGCGCTGCGTTGCGGCAACATCAGGTCGTCGGCCTCGATGGTGTCCCCTTCGCACATCGCCATCGCGCGTTCGAGGATGTTCTCCAGTTCGCGCACGTTGCCCGGGAAGTGGTAGGCCTCCAGCGCGGCCAGGGCTTCGGGCTTCAATCGCCCGGTCGAGCCGCCGGATTCGGTGGCCAGCTGGCGCAGGATGAAGTCGGCGAGGCGAGGCACGTCGCCGCGGCGCTCGCGCAGCGGCGGCACCCGCAATTCAATCACGTTGATGCGGTAGAACAGGTCCTGGCGGAACAGGCCCTGCTCGACCAGCGCGGCAAGGTTCTTGTGCGTGGCCGATAGGATGCGCACGTCCACCGGAATCTCATCGCGGCCGCCGATCGGGCGCACGGCTTTTTCCTGGATGGCGCGCAGCAGCTTCACCTGCATGTGCAGCGGCAGCTCGGCGACCTCGTCGAGGAACAGCGTGCCGCCCTGTGCCGCCTGGAACAGACCTTCCTTGTCGGCGTGCGCGCCGGTGAAGCTGCCCTTGCGGTGGCCGAAGAACTCGCTTTCCATCAATTCGGACGGGATGGCGCCGCAGTTCACCGGCACGAAAGCGCCGGCGGAACGTGGGCCCATCTCGTGGATGAGGCGCGCGACCAGCTCCTTGCCCACGCCGGATTCGCCGGCGATGTACACCGGGGCCTGGTTGCGGGCCAGCTTGGCGATCTTGCCGCGCACGTCGGTCATGGCGGGAGAATCGCCGATGAGGCGATCCGCGCCGGGGGCGGTCTTGCTGCCGGCTTCGGCCTTGCGCTCCTCGGAGAGGCGCAGCGCGGTGCGGACGAGGCGGCGGAGGAGATGGATATCCACCGGCTTGGAAACGAAGTCGAAGGCACCCGCCTTGAGCGCGTTCACCGCGGCGTCGACGTTGCCGTACGCCGTGATCATCGCCACCGGCATGTCCGGATAGCTCGCGGCGATCAGTTCGATGATCTCCTGGCCACTGCCGTCGGGAAGCCGCATGTCGGTGAAGCACAGGTCGTAGCGCCGGGCGGCCAGTGCGCTCCGCGCTTCGCTGACGCTCCCCACGGCGTCGACGTCGAGTTCCATTCGACCGAGAGTGATGGTCAGCAACTCGCGGATGTCCCGCTCGTCGTCGATGACCAGTACGGTCTGCTTGCTCATTGGGTCCGAATGTTTCGGTGAATAGTCCAAATGTAACCGCCCGGGAGGGATACGCAAAGGGCGCCCGTCACGCGCGGACCGCCACGGGTGCCGCCGCGGCGGTACGCGCCGGCGGGGTCAGGCTGATCCGGAAGCAGCTGCCGCCGCCCGCCACACGCACGTATTCGAGGGCGGCCTGGTTCGCTTCCGCCATCTGCCGGGCGAGGTAAAGGCCGAGTCCCGTGCCGTATTCGTGCGTGGTGAAGAAGGGTTCGAAGATCTGCGCGGCCACCTTCGGCGGAATGCCAGGGCCGCGATCGATCACCTCGAGGATGGGAATGCCCGCCTCCGAATGCCTCGCGACCAGCATCACGCGCGCCGGCTCGCCGGGCAGGCGGCCGTAGCGCAGGGCGTTCTGCACGAGGTTCCAGATCACCTGCTGGAGGTGCTGGGGATCGGCCACGGCGGCCACCGGTTCGCTGCCGGAGACGGCGCGGAGGATGTCCGAGCCGAGGTCGTTGCCCTGGCGGTACTCGGTCACGAAATGGTGTACCCATTGGCCCAGGTCGAGGGTTTCCGGCCGCGAACGTTCGCGGCGCGACAGCTGCAGGATGTTTTCGATGATCTCGTTGAGCCGCGAGCAATGGTTGTTGATGATCTCGACCATGCGCAGGTCGGTATCGTTCATGTCCGTGGATTCGGCCAGCAGCTGCGCCGAATAGTGGATCGCGGCGAGAGGATTGCGGATCTCGTGGGCGATGGACGCGGACAGCCGGCCCAGCGAACTCAGCGTCAGTTCCTCCGCGCGACGCGACACCAGCGAGGTGTCGTCGAGGAAGATGAGCACATGGGAGTCGTCGTTCGGCGCCAGGCGCGTGAAGCGGGGCACCACTTCGGGGGTGCCGTCGGCCAGCATGGTGGCGCTTTCGTCCAGCTTGCCGGATGCGCGCCAGTGATAGAGGCGTCGCGACAGCTCGGGCGCGAGGCTGCCCAGGTCGCGCTGGTCGGCCGAGGGATTGCCCATGAGCATCCAGGCCGATTCGTTGAGCTGGTGGATGCGGTTGCCCTCGTCCACCAGCAGCACGCCGGTTTTCATGCGCCGGATGATGAGCTCGTTCACCTGGGAGAGGTTCGCCAGGTCGATGCCGCGCTGCTCGGCCAGGGCCTCCGAGGCGCGGATGTTCCGACCCAGCACGTAGCAGAGCGAGGCGCAGGCGAAGTAGGCCGCGCCGAACAGGCCGTATTCGGCAAACTCCCGGTCGGAGGGATCGGCTTCCGTGAGGTCGAACACCGAGTGCCCCAGCATCCCCAGCGTGGCCAGTGCGGCGAAGAACATCGATATCCGGAAGGGCAGCAGGAGCGCGCCCGTGGCGATGTTCACGGCCAGCATCATGGCCACCCCCATGCGCACGTCGTGCATCAGCACCAGGGCCAGCATGGCCGCGGCGATGTCCAGCGTGAGCCCGATGGAGACGATCAGCACCGGCCGGTGCAGGGTATGCCGGGTGCGCGCCACCATCACGAGGGCGGCCAGCAGGTAGGCGAGGGCGAAGACCCGGGCGATGACGGGCTCCGGCAGCGCCGGCCAGTTCATATGCTCCGGGCGGAACGCCAGCGCGGTGTAGACCGCCGCCTGGCCCAGTCGGAAGTAGTTGAAAAAGAAGAGTTCGTGGCGCGACGTAGCCTGATTCGCGCTCGCTCGGGCGGCGATGGTCGACGCGGGCGTGGACACCTGGATACTTCTCCGCCGAGGGGCCCCCGGGCCCGAGATGAGGCCCCAGTATAGGGGGCCGGGCAGTGGCGGCAAGCCGGTCCGGGGCCGCCATCCGCGGGCGAATGTCTTGGCGCCCCTTTCCATCCGGGGCGCCTTCCGGGAAAATACGCGGCCGTATTGCGTGAAATGCCTCGCAATCGATCCCCCCTCCCCGTGCGGGCCTCACGGCCGGCGCGCTTTCACACGTTTTCTCCCGTTCGCTCGAGGTATCGAATGAATTTCCACGAGTACCAGGCTAAAGAACTGTTCGCCAAGTACGGCATTGCCGTGCCGCCGGGCAAGATTGCCAACTCTCCCGACGCCGCCGTCGATGCCGCCAAGCACCTTGGCGGCACGCAGTGGATGGTGAAGGCCCAGATCCATGCGGGCGGCCGCGGCAAGGCCGGCGGCGTCAAGTTCTGCCGTAGCCTGGACGATGTCCGCGCCGCTGCCAAGGGCATGCTCGGCACGAACATGGAAACCTACCAGTCCGCCGGCCGCGCGCTGCCGGTGAACCTGGTCCTGGTCACCGACGCGACCGACATCGCGAAGGAACTGTACCTGTCGATCCTCACCGATCGCGACACCAAGTCGATTTCGTTCATCGCCTCCAAGCACGGCGGCGTGGACATCGAACAGGTGGCCCACGACACGCCGGAAGACATCCACACGATCGTGGTGGATTACGTCGAAGGCCTGCAGCCGTACCAGTGCCGCGACCTCGGGTTCAAGATGGACCTGAATCCGAAGCAGGTGAACCAGCTCGTCAAGATCATGATGGGCCTGTACAAGCTGTTCAACGAGAAGGATCTCGCGCTGGTCGAGCTGAACCCGCTGGCGATCCTCGCCGACGGCAACCTCGCCGCCCTCGACGGCAAGGTGAATTCCGACGACAACGCCGAGTTCCGTCATCCGGACCTCGCCGCCATGCGCGACCTGACGCAGGAAGACGCCGCCGAAGCGGCCGCGGTCCAGCACAATCTCAATTACGTCACGATGGACGGCACGATCGGCTGCATGGTCAACGGTGCCGGCCTCGCGATGGCCACCATGGATGTGATCAAGCTGGCGGGCGGCGAGCCGGCCAACTTCCTCGACGTCGGCGGCGGCGCCACGAAGGAGCGCGTCACCGAGGCGTTCAAGCTCATCCTCTCCTCCGACAAGGTGAAGGCCATCCTGGTCAACATCTTCGGCGGCATCGTGCGTTGCGACCTGATTGCCGAAGGCATCATCGCGGCCGTGAAGGAAGTGGGCCTGAAGATTCCGGTGGTCGTGCGCCTGCAGGGCACCAATGTCGAGAAGGGCCGCGAACTGCTGGCCAACTCGGGCCTGGCGATCACGCCGGCCGACGATCTCAACGATGCGGCCCAGAAGGCCGTGGCCGCCGCGGCCTGAGGAGCGAAAGCAACATGAGCGTCCTGATCAACAAGAACACCAAGGTCCTCGTCCAGGGCTTCACCGGACAGCAGGGCACCTTCCACGCCGAACAGGCCATCGACTACGGCACCAAGATCGTCGGTGGCGTGACCCCGGGCAAGGGCGGTTCCGAACACATCGGCCTGCCGGTCTTCAACACCGTGCGCGACGCCGTCGACCAGACCGGCGCGGATGCGTCGGTGATCTTCGTGCCGCCTCCGTTCGCGGCCGATTCGATCCTCGAAGCCATCGACGGTGGCATCAAGGTCATCGTGGCGATCACCGAGGGCATCCCCGTGCTCGACATGATGCGCGTGAAGAACGTGCTGAAGTCGCACCCGGACGTCGTGCTCGTCGGCCCGAACTGCCCCGGTGTCATCACCCCGGGCGAGTGCAAGATCGGCATCATGCCGGGCCACATCCACAAGCCGGGCAAGGTCGGCATCGTTTCGCGCTCGGGCACGCTTACCTATGAAGCCGTGTTCCAGACCACGAACGAGGGCCTCGGCCAGTCCACCTGCATCGGCATCGGCGGCGATCCGATCAACGGCCTCAACTTCATCGACTGCCTGAAGCTGTTCCAGGACGATCCGCAGACCGAAGGCATCATCATGGTCGGCGAGATCGGCGGCAGCGCCGAGGAAGACGCGGCCGAATTCATCGGCCAGTACGTGAAGAAGCCGGTGGTGTCGTTCATCGCCGGTGCCTCGGCTCCTCCGGGCAAGCGCATGGGCCATGCCGGCGCCATCATCTCCGGCGGCAAGGGCACGGCGGCGGCGAAGTTCGCCGCGCTCGAGAAGGCGGGCGTGACCACGGTCAAGTCCCCGGCCGACCTCGGCAAGACGCTCGCGGGCCTGATGAAGTAAGCCTCGCAAGCAGCTGTATCGAAGAAGCCGCGGCCTTCGGGTCGCGGCTTTTTTATGGTTCTTCACGGATTACCGGGGGCAACAGATGTTTCGGCTCGACGGTTGTGGTTTCCCCGAGCTCGTCCCGGCGTTCACGAGCATCGAGTCGCCAAAGCGCTACGCACCTTAGCGCTTGGCATGGGCCCTTGGTGCCCACCCTCGCTGCTCAGACAGGTCCTCCGCGTTCGTAAAGGAAGGCCGCTGACGCGGCCCATGTACTTATTGGCCTGCGGCCGCTCACTTGTGCGGAACTCGCCTCGAGGGCGGACACCAAGGACCCTCCCGGGCGGCGCGGGCGCGTGAGGGGAGAGCGGCGGGCGTTCGAGACGGTGGCCTGCACGCGCACGGCTTCAGGCGAAAGATGCCCGACAAGGGGTGGCCCGGCGTCACGAAAGGCCTGACCGGCGCTACCGGACCGAGGCGATGCGATGCTGTCGCATGAGCAGCGGCTGCCGGCTTGTGCGGTGCTGCTCTCCGGACACGCACCTCATGTATCGGGGGAGTCTTCGGTGTCCACCCTCGAGGCGAGTTCCGCACAAGTGAGCGGCCGAAGGCCAGATAGGTAAACGGGCCGCGCAAGCGGCCCCACCGATACGAACGCGGAGGACCTGTCTGAGCAGCGAGGGTGGACACCGAAGGCTCTGGCCCTACCGCCCGAGCAGCGGCGGCGCCAGCCGCTGGCTACATGCATTCGCCTTGGCGAATGAACCGATGCATGCGGCATGCGTCCCCGGACTTCCGCGATGAACCTTTTTTGTTCGTCGCCCCTGCGAAGGCAGGGGCCCAGCGACTTACGCGTTTGAGGATACGTCGCGCGCTACGCAATCGGTTGCCCTGCTAGCGCAGGCCCACGTCCAAGCGGCTTCGCCGCATCTTGCAAGCTCGGCTTGCGCCATCGCATTCGCCTGACACACCTCTCCGCAAATTGAGGTGCGGCGATAGGCGAGCAAAGCGCCCGTTCTGCGGATGCAGGTGCTTCGAGGTAATCACGCGAATTTTCAGAATTTCCCTATATGAGGATGCGCCGAAACCTCATACCGTTGGCGTGGCGCGTTAGCCCTGATCAACAAGGGTCGGACATTCGCAGTCCGATGCAAAGAAAAGGAAAAATGCATGCTCCAAGGATGCTCCAAACTCGAACCTCACCGGGCTTATGGCATATGGCACGGTGGTCGTCTCGTGATTGCCTTGAGGCGGATGATCGGCTGGGCGTCATGGCTCGCCGTCGCGACGTTTCTCTACAGTATGGCTTGGATTCGTCTCGATGAGGATTTTGTTCTGGCCTTTCCTCCAGCCCTGTACGGCCGCCTGGAGGCATTGATGGGTTTGACGTCGCATGACGCACGCGAAAATCTGGCTATATGGTTTACATCCCTCTACGCGGTGCTTGTTCTTCACGCCATTGCATGGATAGCCATGGTGCGTCTGAAGCCCAAGTCCGAGCACCGCGCAAGCGTCTGGAACTTATGGAAGGGCCGCCTATATGCCACCGTTGGCTGGACATGCTGGTGGATCGTCTCCGTTATGGGCACCCATCTGGCCGGTGAAATCATTTATGAAGCGCGCGGCGGCACGTTATCCAACGACTCCGATGTGCTCAATCAGGAGCTTGCAGCAGCAATCGTTCTAGTCGTGTTGCTTCACCTGGCGGGCGTCGGCCTGGCCCATCTTGTAGAAACGGCGACGGCGAGGATTGCCAGGTGGTTTCGATCATCCTGCACCTAGGCGCAGGTCGGCCCGGGAAGCTAAGACGACAGTTGTGTCCTCGGTTGAGTTCAGCGGGTCGGACAGGGCCACCTAAAGCCTAAGCTTCTCGTGGGTTTACGGAAAGGAAAGGGAAAGCACCCAAGGTTAGTGTCAGGGCCAATCCGATAACGGTGGCCCGTCATGATCCCGCACGAATGGAACATCCTTTGCGACTTCGACGGCACGATTTCCGTCGAGGACGTGATGGATTCCCTGTTGGACCGATACGGCCGGCCCGGTTGGGAACGGTTGGAGCGGGACTGGCGGGAAGGGCTCATCGGGTCGCGCGCCTGCATGAGCGGCCAGGTGGCACTGCTGGAGATGAGCGCCGGGGAACTCGACGCGCACCTGGCCGAGGTCCGCATCGATCATGCATTTCCGGATTTCGTGGCGAAGGCACGCGAACTGGGCGTGCCCATCCACGTGGTGAGCGACGGGCTGGATTATGCGATCCGCAGCATTCTCGGCCGCCACGAGATGTACGACCTCCCCATATCGGCGAATCACCTGGCGCCCGGCGCCGCACCGAACCGCTGGCGCCTGGTCTCGCGATTCCAGGCGGCGGGCTGCGCCAGTGGCACCTGCAAGTGCGCCTGCGCCGACCGCAGCCACGGGGACGGTACCCGGAAAACCCTGCTCATCGGCGATGGCGCGTCGGACTTTTGCGTGGCCGACCGCGTCGATCTCGTTTTCGCCAAGCACCGGCTGATCGAGCATTGCCGCGCCGCGGGTATTCCCTACATCCCGATCACCGGCTTCGAGGATGCGCTCGCATTCCTGCCAGCCCTGCTCGAAGGCCGCCTGCCCGAGCTGACGACTTTCCCCCAACCCCAGGACGCTCCTGTCTGACGCAGGACGAACGACCATGACGCTACTCGAAAAACACACGGCGCTAAGGATCGACGACGCGCAACTCCTCGCCGACGAGGCACGCTACAGCTCGTTCGGCGATACCGTCCATTACGTCGATCCGCCTAAGATTTTCCGTCGCTGCGAAGGCAGCTGGATGTTCGACAGTGCCGAGGTGCCTTTCCTCGACCTGCAGATGTGGTATTCCGCGGTCAACTTCGGTTATGGCAATCGCCGCCTCAACGGTGTCCTCAAGCACCAGATCGACGAACTGCCGCAGGTCGCCAGCCAGTACCTGCACCAGAGCCGCATCGAGCTGGCCAAGACCATCGCCCTCGACGTGGAGGGGAAGTTCGGCCGCAAGGGGCGCGTTCACTTCAATGTGGGCGGGGCGCAGGCGATCGAGGATTCGCTGAAGCTCGTCCGCAACGCCAGCAACGGCAAGAGCCTGATGTTCGCCTTTGAAGGCGGCTACCACGGCCGTACGCTGGGTGCGTCGTCGATCACCTCCAGCTATCGCTATCGCCGCCGTTTCGGCCACTTCGGCGAACGCGCGATGTTCATTCCGTTCCCGTATCCGTTCCGCCGTCCGAAGGGCATGACACCGGAGGAATACTCCGATGCCTGCGTCCGCCAGTTCGCGCGCCTGTTCGAGACCGAATACAACGGTGTGTGGGATCCCAAGGTCGGCCAGGCCGAATACGCCGCCTTCTACGTGGAACCGATCCAGGGGACCGGCGGCTATGTGATCCCGCCACCCAACTTCTTCCGCGATCTCAAGAAGGTGCTCGATCAGTACGGCATCCTCATGGTCGTCGACGAGATCCAGATGGGTTTCTGGCGTACCGGCAAGCTCTGGTCGATCGAACACTTCGGCGTCACCCCCGACGTACTGGTGTTCGGCAAGGCGCTGACCAACGGTCTCAACCCGCTTTCCGGCCTGTGGGCGCGGGAGGAGCTGATCAATCCGACGGTGTTCCCGCCGGGCTCCACGCACTCGACCTTCAACTCGAATCCCCTGGGCACGGCCCTCGGGCTCGAAGTGATCCGGATGGGGTACGAACTCGACTACGAGACCAGCGTCCCGGCCAAGGGGGCGTATTTCCTCGAAGGCCTGCGCGATCTCCAGAAGCGGCACAAGGAAATCGGCGACGTCGATGGTCTCGGCCTGGCATTGCGTGCGGAAATCTGCACGGAGGACGGTTTCACGCCGAACAAGGCGTTGCTCGATCGCATGGTCGATATCGGCCTGGCGGGCGAGCTCGAACACAAGGGCAAGAAAATCGGCCTCGTCCTGGACGTGGGCGGTTGGTACAAGAACGTCATCACCCTGGCGCCTTCGCTGGACATCACGTACGAGGAGATCGACCTCGCCATTGTCTTGCTGGACCAGTTGCTGACTCGCGCAAAGCGTCGCTGAGCAGGCATGCCCAGCGCGAAGGAGGAATGCCATGAACGCCGTGCCAATCGATGAACCGATCCGCGACCGGATCGTCGCGGTCATTGCCAGACAGGTGAACCTGGAGCCCGCGGCCTTGCATCCCGAGGCGACGCTCAAGAGCCTGGGCATCGCTTCGCTGGACGCCATCGAATTGATCTTCGACCTCGAGGAGCACTTCGATATCACCTTCCCCGAGGATTCCGCGGATTTCAACACCGATACCGTGCAACACCTCATCGATGCCGTAGAGCAGGCCTTGGCCAACCGCCCGGGCGAAACGGGGGCCGCCGCTTGAACCCGCAACGTCGGCGCGTGGCCATCACGGGCATGGGGGCCGTCAGCCCTTATGGCGAAGGTGCCGATCCCTTATGGCAAGGCTTGCGGGACGGTATCGGTGCGATCGGGCCGCTGCGGCATCCGGCCTCCGCGCAGGTGCGGATCAAAATGGCGGCACAGGTGCCGGAAAGTTTCGACCCGTCCTGCCAGTTCGCCGAGAATGTCCTGCCCCTGCTCGACCGCACGTCGCAGTTCGCGCTGCTGGCGGCACGCGAGGCCATTACCCAGGCGGGTCTCGACTTCACGGCGAACGACCTGGGTCGACGCACTGCCGTGGTGATCGGTACCGGCGTCGGTGGCGAGGGTACGCGCGACGAGCAATCCCGGCGCATCTACGCGGAAGGCTCGGTGCGCATGCATCCGCTGACGATCGTGCGGATGATGCCCAACGCGCCCGCCTGCCAGATCAGCATGGCGTACGGCTTGCGCGGGCCGGCCTTCGGCGTGGTCGGCGCATGTGCCTCGTCCAATCACGCGCTCGCGCAGGCGGCGCTCCTGATCCGCGCAGGCCTGGCCGATGTCGCGATCGCCGGTGGCACCGAAGCCTGTTTCACCTTGAGCGGGCTGCGTGCCTGGGAGGCGATGCGCGTCCTGTCCGACGAAACCTGCCGACCGTTCAGCAGCAACCGTCGCGGGTTGGTCCTGGGAGAGGGCGCGGGCGTGTTCGTGCTCGAAGCCATGGAACACGCGCAGGCGCGAGGTGCCGTGACGCTCGCGGAGCTGGCCGGCGTGGGCATGACGGCGGACGCGGGCGACATCGCGGCGCCGGATCCCGCCGGTGCCGCCGCGGCCATGGCGCAAGCGCTGGAAGATGCCGACCTCTCCGCCGCCGACGTCGATTACATCAACGCGCATGGCACGGGCACGCGGGCAAACGATCCCAGCGAAACCCAGGCCATCCACCGGGCATTCGGCGGGCATGCCCGGAAACTCATGGTCTCGTCGACCAAATCGATGCATGGCCATGCCTTGGGCGCATCCGGTGCGCTGGAACTTATCGCCGTGCTGGGCGCCCTCAGGGAAGACACGGTGCCGCCTACCGCCAACCTGGACGAAGCCGATCCCGCCTGCGATCTGGACTATGTGCCGAACACGGCCCGGAAAAAGCATGTGCGCGCCGCGCTCAGCAATTCGTTCGCCTTTGGTGGACTGAACGCTGTCCTTGCCCTGAAGCGCGCGTAATGCGTGCCTCCGTCCCGGTGTCCACCGCGCTGGAACCTGAAGCGCTGGTGGAACATTTTCTCCGGCATCCGCCCGCCGGCTTCAGCGCGGAGCGATCGCCGTCAGGCATGCCGACCTTCGTCACGCCGTTCGATCTCCTGACGACGGCGGACGAGCCACTGCGCAAGCGCATCGCCGCACTGCCCCTGTACCGGATGTGGGGGCCCCTTCTGCGCTGGCGCACCCGGTTCGCCGGCTGCACCGTCACCGAGTACGCGCCGCTGCCATCCACCGTCGCCCCTTCGACGCTGGCCGACGAACTCCTCGCCGTGTACGGCCGGGAATGCGCCCTGTTCATCGTCAAGGACCTGCCGGACGCCTCGCCCTTGCTCGACGAAGCGGCCAACGTCCATGCCGCCGCCTTTGCCGAGGCGCTGGTCGCCCGCGGGTTCGTCTTGCTCGACGGCATGGACCTCGCCTGGGTCCCGCTCGATTTCACCTCGATCGACGACTATCTTGGCCGTCTGTCGGCGGGACGGCGGAAGAATATCCGGCGGAAGCTGCGCTCCCGCGCGCTTCTCGACGTGGAGGAACTACCTGCCGGCAGCGAGGTATTCGCGTGCGAGTCCCTGCTCGACGAGTGTTATTCGCTGTATCGAAACGTGCATGCGCAGAGCGAGGTACGGTTCGATTTCCTGGATAGGGCATTCTTCGCGTCGGTGCTGCGGGACAAGGAAAGCGACGGCGTGGTCTTCCTTTACCGCGCGGATGGCCAGCTCATCGGCTGGAACCTCTGCTACGCGTTCGGGGGCATGCTCGTCGACAAATACATCGGTTTCGCCTATCCGGAAGCCCGCGATCACAACCTGTACGCGGTCAGCTGGATGCATAACCTGGAATACGCGCGCCAACGCGGTTTCAGCCATTTCGTTGCCGGTTGGACCGACCCCGAGGTCAAGCGACAACTCGGCGCGCGCCTGTCCCGCACGCGGCACGCGGTCTACTTGCGCCATCCCTGGCTGCGCGCTGCGTTTCGCCGGATCGCGCATCGGTTCGAGGCGCCGCCGGTGAGTGACGGCGAGCAGGGGGTATCCCGATGACGGCGCCTGTCGTGCTCGACATCGACCGGTCCGTAGGTCGCCTTGCCGGTGCCCACGTCCTGCCGCTGGGCGAGTGGCAGGAGGCGCTTCGCTTCGGCTGTGCGGTGCGCACGCTGCGGCGTTTCGGGCGGCTGCTGGATGGCCTGCTCCCGGACGAGAGGGCGACCGTCATGCTGGGCAGCGGCGATTTCCACCATCTGAGCTGGCCCCTGATCGCCCGCGTATCCGAGCGGAAGCTGTTCCAGGTGGTGGTTCTCGACAATCATCCGGACAATATGCGCTTTCCGTTCGGCGTGCATTGCGGTTCGTGGGTACGCCGGGTCGCTGCGCTGCCGCAGGTCAGTCACGTGCATGTCGTCGGCATCGGTTCGTCGGATATCGATCGCGAGCATGCGTGGGAGAACTATGCCACGCCGTTGAAGCTCGGCCGGTTGACCTACTGGAGTATCGGTGTCGACGTGTCCTGGGCCAGGCGCACCGGTTTGCGCGACGCGTTTCGCGATTTCGATACAGCCGACGAGCTGGTCCAGGCCTTCTGCGCGTGGCAGGAGCATCGCCTGGAGGCAACCTACCTGTCGATCGACAAGGATGTCTTCGCGCCGGAAGTGGTCACGACCAACTGGGACCAGGGCTGGCTGCGCATCGGGCATGCGCTGGCGATCATCGGAAGCCTGCGCGGTGGCCTGGTGGGCAGCGACATCACCGGCGAGGTGTCGTCGTACCGCTATCGCCGCTGGTGGAAGCGTTGGCTATCGTCCATCGACGCCCAGCCGGCCATCGATCCCTCCGACCTGCCATCGTGCCAGGCCCGCCAACACGCGCTGAACGCGATCCTTCTCGAAGCCATCGCCCGCCGCGTCGAACCCGGTTAGCGATCAGGGTGTCCTCAATGCGCCGGCGATTTCGCTCGCGATGTTTTCGAACAGGTCGTCGTCGAGCCATGGACTGTTCGTGATCGTCAGCGTGCGGCTCGCGAACTCGCGCGCGTTGGGCGTGGCGACCTGGGGTACGCGGTCTTCCAGGTAGGCGTAATCGCCCAGGGCGTGCACGAACAACCGGCTGACCCCGACGCCACCGGTCCAGAGGCGGGCAAGCACCGCGTCGCGGCTCGCCTCGCTCGGCAGGTGGAGGAGCAGGAGCGGCCAGCTGGCTTCGCTGTCGGCGCGCGGAACGAGCACATCGACGGCGTCGATGCGTTGCAGCCGGGCAACCCTCGCGAGGGCCTGTGCGCGGCGTCGCGCCAGGAAGGCCGGCCAGCGCGCCGCCGCGCGGGTTCCCACCCCCTGTCGCCAGCGGCCCACACGGTGCAACGGGATCTTGGGCCCGAAGGCGTCGCCCACCGCCGCCACCGCATCGCCCCGGCGAAGATGGCGCCGCAGCGGATGGCCATAGGCGAGGCCAAGGCCGAGGGGACGATACAACGCCGCCAGTCCAAGCAATTCAACGCAGCGGCGTAGTTCCCACCCCGGATGACGCGGCACCAGCGCGTCGTGGGTCCGGTGCAAGGCCATGCGCAACGACGGATCGCTTGCGACCAGCAGTCCGCCCTCGTAGATGGAGAGTCCCTTGCCCGCCGCGAGGCTGAAGAATCCGATGTCGCCACGCAGTCCGACGCTTTGTCCGCGATCCTGCGCGCCCAGCGCCTGGGCAGCATCCTCGATGACCCACGCTCCCTTTGCATGCGCCACGGTACAGGCCCACGCGGTGTCCGCCACGAGCCCGCCCAGGTGCGTCGGAATGACGGCTAGCGTGTCGGCGGTGCAGGCACGTGCAAGGGCCTCGGGGTCCATGTCGAAATGCCCGGGTCGGGTATCGCAAAGACGCAGGCCGAGACCGAGGGTATGCACCGCGATGGCGACCAGCGGGCAGGTATAGGCCGGCACGACGACGACACGGCGATCCGGTGCCCGCTCCTTCAGCGTGGCCAGGGCGATCAGCAGCGCGGCCGTGCCGGACGACGTCAGCAGCGGCACCGGAATGCCGAGTTGTCCGGCGAGCAAGCCGGGTAAGTCGCCGCGCCTCGGCAGCAAGTCGGTGGCGCGCAGGGGCAGGCCCGCCGACGGGGGAATCTCGTGAAAGCGGCGGCGCATGGTACTCATCCCACCGCGGCAGGCCGGGCCGCGTGCATGCCGCGTTCGGCCAGGCCGAGGCACACGATGCCGGCGACGATCGCCACGGCGCCGACGATCCTCGTCGCCGTCAGCGGCTCGTGCAGCAACCAGACCGACAGCAGCATCACGCTGACCACCTCCAGGTGCGACGCGGCAAACGCCGGTCCGATGGGAGCGTGCTTCAGAAGGCTGATCCATGTGAAGAACGCGCCGAGGTATCCGGTCAGCGCGCCGTAGATCCAGGGTTGCCCGAACACACGCAGCAGCCAGCCCAGGTCGGCCGAAAGGGGCAGGGCGTGTTCGCCGGCCAGCTTGAAGGACAGCTGGGCCAGCGTGTCGAAGCTCATCAGCAGCAGGAAACCGATCAGGTAAAAGCGCTTCATCCACCCACTCCCACGATGGCCACGCCGATGGCGACCAGTCCTGCGCCGACGAGGCGCAGCGGCGTGAGTTTTTCGCCGAACAACATGCGCCCCGCCAACATCACCGCCACGATGTTGATCGAGCCGAGCAACACGCCCTTCGATAGCGGCACGAGCGAGAGGAAGGCGATCCAGACGAGGAATTCCAGGCTGTAACAGCCGATGCCGAGCCAGAGCCAGGGGCGCACGGCCATATGCCGCCAGCGCGCCGCGCCGTCGCCGGCGTCGGGATCGCAGGCGGCGGTCTTGAAGGCGAGTTGCCCGACCGTGTCGAGCAGGAGATTGGCGGCCCATAGCGCGAGGGTCAGCGGCTCCATGGCGCGGGTTCCGTCGGCGTGGGCGGGCTTCCCGGGGGGACGATGGCGTCGAAGAAGCGCACCGAGTGATCGATCAGCATCCGTCGCTGCCGGTCGATCGTGATCATGTGGTAGCTGTCGTCCAGGAGGAGGAGTTGCGCCGGCGCGTTGATATTTTCCATGACGATCTCGGCGTTGCGCACGCTCGCCACGTCGTCGTCGCTGGCATGGGCGACGAGGCAGGGCGAGACGACCTTCGGGAGCTGGCGGCGTACCGTGCCCGATAACAGGTGGAGGTCGGCGAGCGAATGCCAGGGATTGCCGAGCAGGCCGGCGATGGTGCTGTCGCCGCTGCGCATGGCGGCGCTGACCTGCTCGCGCAGGCGTTCGTCGCGCAGGCCGTAGGGGTGCTGTTCGACGAAACTCCGCGTGCGCGCGAACCCGAAGCGCTTGAGCATGGGGAGAAGGAACGAAAGCCGTGCCTGCCAGGGGATGCTCCACCCGTCATAGCGGAAGGTGGCACCGTAGACACCCACCCCGGCGATCTGCCCGGGACGGTCGGCCGCGAGCTTCAGGGCGAGCAGGGCACCCATCGAAAGACCGCCCACGAAGAGGTGGTCGACCTTGTCGCGCAGGGCATCGGCGGCTTTCTCGACGCTTGCGTACCAGTCGCGCCAACCTGTCGCCAGGAGGTCGTTGGTCGTGCCGCAATGGCCCGCCAGCTGCATGCCGTGGACCGTGAAGCCGGCATGGTTCAGGCCTTTGCCGAGCAGACGCATTTCCATCGGCGTGCCGGTCAGGCCGTGGATCAGGAGGACACCCCGGCGGTCGCCTTCCAGGAAAAAATCGGTTTGCCGGATCACCGGGCTACTCCCGCAAGATAGGGTGGAAAGGCTCGCATCGCGTCGTTTCACCGGCCTTTCTTGCGACTGGGGGGCATGGCCGCGCCAAAACGCACGATCACGCGTTCGCCGACGCGCGGCGTTGGCGTGCCGTCAAAGGCGAGGACACATTCGACCGTGCGGCTGTTGGCACGTTTCTCCGGATCGTCTTCCAGCTTGGACGTACCGAACATCGGACCGATCCGCAGGACATGCGCGGGCCATGGCTTGTCCTGGGCACTGGCGTCGGCCGTTACCAGGGCCGGAGATCCGGGCCGCACCGCGTCGACATACGCTTCGCCCAGTTCCGCACGCACGATCCGCGCGGTGCGTGGCAGCAGGGTGAACGAGACGCCGGATTGGGGAGAGACGCTGATACCGGGATGGATGGCTACCCGAACCACGTCGGCCTCGACGGGCGCGCGGAGTACACCTTGCGATGCTTCGAAACGCGCGGCGGCCAGTTTCTGTTCGGCCGCCGCGACCCCTGCCTTGGCCGCCGCGTACTGCCCGCCGAGTTCCCTCGCCGCGTCGCGCGCGTCGTCGGCACTCTGTCCGTCGCCCGCACCGTCGCGTTCCGCCTCGGCGAGACGCCCGGCCCGTCGTCTGGCGCCGGCCAGCCGGTCGCGAAGGAGGCCCAGCTGGGCCCGTGCCTGGTCGACCTCGGCCTGCGCGGCGGCGATGGCGAGGCGGGCGGGTTCGCGGTCCAGCGCGGCCAATACCTGGCCACGCCGCACGTGGTCTCCCTCGTGGACGTCGACGTCGGCCACCACGCCTTCGCGTGGCAGGGTGAGGTCGAGGACGCCACCTTCGACATCGACCCGGCCCCGGGCGACCGCCGCGTAGCGGGGCGCTTCGGCGGGGGCGGCGGTTTCGGCCGGCCGCGAACACGCGCCGAGCAGAAGGGCCAGCAACGAGGCGAATGCCGTGCCGCGACGGAGCGGGAGCGAAATCATGGCGCGGTCTCTACGTCGAAGGAGGCCGGCTCGGCCAGGCGCCGGTCGCTCAGGATGCGGCCGTCCTCCATGGTTAACAGGCGATCGGCGTGGCCGATCAGGCGGGGATCGTGACTGACGCAAAGCACGGTGGTGCCGTGCGTGCGCGCGACGCGATGGAGTATGTCGATGACGATCTGGCCACTGGCCGCGTCGAGCGCACTCGTGGGTTCGTCGGCGAACAGCAGCTGCGGTTCCTTGGCCAGGGCCCGGGCGATGGCGACGCGCTGCTTTTCGCCGCCCGACAGCTCGGCGGGCTTGAGTGTCATGCGCTGGACGAGCCCCACCTCGTCGAGGGCACGCACGGCGCGTACCTTGGCCTGGGCTGCGGACAATCCGAGGTAACGCAGCGGCAGCGCCACTTGCTCGAGGGCGTCCAGGGCCGGAAAAAGATTGAAACCCTGGAAGACGAAACCGGTATGCAGGAGCCGGAAGCGTTCCAGCGCGGTGCGGTTCATCGTGTGCAGCGCGTTCCCGAGCGCGTGGACCCGCCCCTCGTCGGCCTGCTGCAGACCGCTGAGGATGGCGAGCAAGGTGCTTTTGCCGCAGCCGGACGGTCCGGCGACCAGCGTCAGTTCGCCCGCATGAACGGACAGCGACAGGCCGTGCAGGATGCGGGTGGTCAGCTTGCCTGCCAGGAACGATTTGCCCACGCCTTCGGCGCGCAGGGCAACGGGAGGGAGGGACGACGCGGCGGTCATCGGAGCAGGCTCACGGGATCGGCCTGCCTCAGCACGCGGATGGCGGCGAGGCCGGACGCGGCTGCCAGGACCATGACGAGGACGGCGCAGGCCACCGCGGTCGGCAGGTCGAGGGTGACCGGCACATCGAGCGTGCGGGCGAGGCCAAGCAGCGCGGAGCCCAGCGCGCCGGCGCCCAGCATGCCCAAGGCCCCGACCCAGAAGGCCTGTTCCAGCACGATGCGGCGCAAGGCGGATGCGCCGATTCCCAGCGCGTTGAGCGTGGCGTACTCGCGCACGGAGCCGCCGATAGCGGCGACGAGCGTCTGGCTGGTGATGATGGCACCCGCCAGAAACACGGTCGCCGCGAGGAACAGCACGCCGGCACCGGCGCCGGTGTCGAACAGCCAGTAGAGCGCCGAACGGCGGGCGAACGCGCTGGCTGTCCACGCTTCGTAACGTCCGAATGCGGCATCGGTATCCAGGCGTCGCGCTACGGCTCCCGCGTCGGCGGGATCGCGCAGGCCGGCGACGAAATAGGTAGGTCGTCCGCCGTCCTCCGGATCGGCATCGAGCTGGCGTGCCGTGGCGAGCGAACTGACGACGTTGACGCCACCCAGCGCGCGCAATCCGCTGCTGACACCCACGACGCGCACGGTATGCCCGTTGATGGCCGCCGTGCCGCCGACCGCCACGCCGAGCTTGTCGATGTCGGCGCGATCCACGATGACGGCATCCGGCTCGTCGAGGCGCGCGCGCAGACCAGGCGGAAGCACGTGCGCGAACATCAGGCCGTCAGGCCGCGTATCGATGCCGGAGACGAAGACCGATTCGCTGCCGTCTCTGGCGCTTCCCCGCCAGTCCCCATCCAGGCTGAAGAAGGGTTCGACACGGGCGACGGCGGTATCCATCCACAACCGTGCTTCGATATTGGGATCGATGGCGCGGCCAAGGTTGACGCTCTGCGTGCCGGGATACCCCACCCAGATATCCGCGGACGAACCGGTGACGGCGACGGCGGCGGTGCCGAAGATGCCCAGCACCAGGGCCGCCTGAAGCAGTTGCAGCAGGCCCGCGAAGCCCACGGCGACGATGGCGGGCAGGAAGCGGCGCCATTCGTGCAATAACGTCTTGCGTGCCAGGGCGACCATCAGTCGGTTTCCGTGGGCAGGGGCGCTCCCCCGAAAGCCTTGAACAAGGCCACGAAACCAAGCCCGCGGCTCGCCCTGGCCTGGACCAGCGCAAGGGCCGCCTGGTCGTGCGCCAGGCTGCTTTCCGCCTGTTCCATCGGACCGGCCAGCTTCAGTGCGACGCGGCGCACGACGATCGCATGGGCAGCATCGGTCGCCGCCGCGCTCTCGGCCATCCGCTGCTCGTAGTCGGTTTCCCGGCTCAGCCTGCCGAGGGCCGTCTCGACTTCGGCGACGCCGTGGAGAACGGCAGCCCGATAGGCCAGGACGCTGGCCTTGAGCTCATGCGCCTTCGCGTCGGCCGCCGCCGCGCGCATGCCCCAATCGAAGAGCGGTATGTCGACAAGAGGGCCGAGTGCGGGAATCGCGCTGCCGCCGGACCAGTACAGGGAGCCGCCGATGGCGAGACTGGGATAGCGGTTCGCGCGGGCCAGCCCTGCTTCGCCAGCCGCGTGCAGCACGTCGGCTTGCGCGTGCAGGATTTCGGGACGCGAGCGGAGGAGGTCGGCCGGCGCGGCATCGAGGTGCCAGTTCCCGAGCGTCGGCATGGGCGCGGCCTGGAACCAGGCCGGATCGGGTTCCGGCTGGCCGAGCAAGACCGCCAGTTGCTGGGCGCTCGTATCGATCTCATCGCGCGGTTCGACCAGTGCGGCCTCGGCCAGGGCGAGCGCCGCCCCGGCGCGTTGCACGTCGCCTTCGTTCGCCAGGCGCAAGCGCCGGCGCGTCGTCAGCATGCCGTATTGCCGCGCGCGGATGTCGCGAATGCGTGTCAGCCACTCCGCCTGTTCCTGCGCCGCTCGCAAGCTCAGCCATGTGCGGGCGACTTCGGCCACCAACGACACCTGTGCGGCGCGCAGGTCCGAGGCGGCGCCATCCAATGCGCCGCGTGCCACGTGCCGGGTCGCCTCGCCTCGCCCGAACAGATCGAGTTCCCATGTGGCATCGAAGCCGGCCACGAAGGACGAGGACCTGGTGTCGGGATTGGTGAAGTTGTCCGTCCTGGCGTCCAGCTGGGGCCGGAAGCGCGCGTCGGCCGTGCCATGCAACGCACGCGCCGCGCGCAGGCGCTCGATGGCTTCTTCCAGCCCGAGGTTGCTGGCCAGGGCCTCGTCGACCAGCGCGTTCAGCGTGGTATCGCCAAACGCGTGCCACCAGCCGTGCAGGTCGGTGGGGGTGCCGGCGCCCCTTGCGGCATGCCGCCAGTCCGCGGGGGTCGGGGCGTGAAGTTCCGGCACGGGCACGCCGGCGCAGGCGGCCAGGAGGGCCGCCAGGGTCAAGACCAGCATGTTCCGCATCGCCACAGTTCGCATCGCATGATCCGGGAACTCGAGTGCATTGTCGGGGCGATATCTTTCGCGACGGTTCCGCCTCGTGAAATATCGCGGGGCCGGGTCCCTCGCCCCGGCGAGATTCCTTAGCGCAAGCTTCGGCCGCTATGCGGCGGGCGTGGGGCGTCGATATCTTCCATCGAGCCATCTAGACGTCCAAATGCTTGACACGGCCATGTTGTCCCGTGTTACGGTGGCGCACCGCAGCAAAAAACGAGGGGTCGTCATGCGTCACCCTGAACTCGTTAATTCCTACTCCGCGCGCGCGCATCACGCCGCCGCGCGATGTTGTTGTCGTCGCCGCTGATCCAGCGGCGTGGGGCGCTGACCGGCCGCGCCGGGCACGGCGTCTCCTCCTGACTCTGTTTCGATCCATCGACGCCGCGCAGGCGTAACGGGCGGTTGCGCCCGTACACCGGCAAGCCACTGCGATCGACCCATCGCCCTCGCAAGGGGAAGGCGGTGCGGCCGGGGTTTGCCCAACATCCACGATCAAGGGTTTCCATGAACAAGTTGTCGTTGCAGCGGTCGTTGCTGGCCGTCGCGGTGTTTTCCGCGTTCTCGGGGGCCGTGCTGGCGCAGTCCACCACGGGTTCGATCTATGGGCAGGTGCAGGCGGGCGAAGGCGATGTCGTCCGTGTCGTGAACGACACGGGCCTCACGCGCGACGTGCCGATCGACGCGCGGGGCCGTTATTCGGTGGCGCAGTTGCCGTTGGGTACCTATACCGTATCCGTGATCCATGCAGGCGCTGCGGTGCGGAGCCGGGAGAACGTGGCGCTGCGCGTGGGCTCGGGTGTGGAAGTGTCCTTCGCGGCACGGTCGGTGCAGGATCTGGGCGGAGTGAATGTCTCCGCGAACGCCTTGCCGGCCATCGACGTGTCCACGGTCGACTCGCGCACGGTCGTTACCTCGCAGCAGCTGGCAAGGCTTCCGTTGGGGCGCAGCTCCGAAGCCATCGCGCTGCTGGCTCCCGGCGCGGTGAACAATAGCGGCAGCTATACCGGTGCCACCGGCAATTCCCTGGTGTCCTTCGGCGGTTCCGCCGCCAGCGAGAACGCGTACTACGTCAACGGCTTCAACACGACCGATCCATTGCGAGGTTTCGGCGGGATCTCGCTGCCCTATGGCGCCATCGAGCAGCAGGAAGTCTATACAGGCGGGTATAGCGCGCAGTACGGTCGTTCCGACGGCGGCGTCATCAACGTGGTCGGAAAGCGCGGCACGAACGACTGGCACGCCGGTGCGCAGCTTATCTGGGAGCCGAACGGCCTGCGTGCGAAGGAGAAGGACAGCTACTACACGAACGGTCTCCCGCCGCAACCGAAGGCCGGCAACCTCTACGCGCCGAACCGCGCCAACAGCGTAACTTCGACCACGGCGAGTCTTTATGCCGGCGGCCCGCTCATCAAGGACAAGCTGTTCCTCTTCGCCGCCGCCGAGGTGGAGCGGCAGACCGGCGATACCGTGAGCAACGTGACCCTGCCGCAGTCGCCCGACCGTTCCTACCGGTATCAGTTGCCGCGCTGGTACGCGAAGCTGGACTGGAACATCGACGACTCGAACATCCTCGAGGTGACCGGCGCCTCCGACAAGACCGAACGCTCGGGCACGATCTACGACTACGACTATGCGAACCGCCGGCGCGGCGAAAGGCTTTCCGGAGCCAACGACGAAAAGTTCGGCGGCGACGTCTATACGGCGAAGTACACCGGCTACCTCACCGACAACCTCACGATCAGCGCGCAGTACGGCAAGATGCGAACGGTGAACTACGTGGTCCCGTCCGGCTACAACCCGGACGCCGTGTATATCGCCGGCCAGGATTTCCAGAACCCGGCCTATACGGGCGGGGTGGCCCGCGAGAACGGACAGACGATTTCCTCGCTGGCGAACCCGAACCGCGGCAACGAGACGACGAACACCCGCTTCGACATCCACTACACGCTCGGCGACCACACGATCACCGCCGGCATCGACAACCAGCAGGCCCGGGCGCGCGACCAGGGCACGTCGAGTTCCGGGCCGGGCTACATCTGGACCTATGGACAGGGCTCGCCGGACCTTCCGATCTCCACCGGACTCGGCGTGGACGCGCCCGGCAACTATCCCGGTGGCGAAGAAGGCTACTACGTGGTGCGCGGCGTCTCGTCCAGCCTTGCCACGGTGCGTTCGAGCCAACGCGCGCAATACGTCGAGGACGCCTGGCAGGTCACCGACCGCTGGCTGCTGACCCTCGGCCTGCGCAACGACCAGTTCACCAACTACAACGCCGACAGCCAGGTCTACATCAGGCAGACGTCGCCGCAATGGGCGCCGCGCCTCGGCTTCAGCTGGGACGTGAATGGCGACGCCACGTTCAAGGTCTACGGCAATGCCGGGCGCTATTACCTCGGCCTGCCACTGAATCCGGCGCTCAATGCCGCGGGTGGCGCCTTGTCGACCTCGCAGTACTTCACGTACACCGGCATCGCCGCCGACGGCCAGCCCACCGGACTCACGGCGATCGCGCCGGGGGTGCCGGTGTCGTCGAACAACTACTTTGGCCAGCTGCCGGACCCTAAGACCGTGGCGGCGAAGGGCATGAAAGCCGAGAACCAGGATGAGTACATCCTCGGTTTCACCAAGACCTTCGGCACCGACTGGGTATACGGCGCGAAACTCACTTACCGCAAGCTGCGCAATGCGATCGACGATTACTGCGACATCGACCGCATCGTCGCGAAGGGGCAGTCGCTGGGACTGGACATCGACACCAACCAGGTCAACAGCTGCTACCTGTTCAATCCGGGACAGGCCAATACCTTCACGCTGCTGGACACGGCGGGCAACCACGTGGCGGTACCGGTCAGCAACGAGGAACTCGGTTTCCAGGGGCTGAAGCGCAAGTACTACAGCCTGGAGCTTCTGCTGGAGCATCCGTTCGACGGCACCTGGTACGCGCGGGCCAGCTATGTGTTCTCGCGCAGCTACGGCAACACGGAAGGCCAGCTGCGCTCGGACCTCAACCAGACCGCGGCATCGACCAGCGAGGACTGGGACAACGCGGAGGTGATGGAGCACACCAACGGCCCGCAGAGCAACGACCATACGCACCAGTTCAAGGTGTTCGGTTACTGGCAGATCGCGCCGGAATGGCTGGCTTCGGCTAACGTCAGCCTCGTGTCCGGCACGCCGCGGCATTGCCTCGGCTACTACGGCGCGGACCATTCCGATCCCGCCGGCTACGAGGGCGACTACCACTATTGCAACGGCGAGCCCTCGCCCCCGGGGGAGCAGGGGCGGCTGCCGTGGATCCGCCAGATCGATCTCGGCGTGACCTGGCGCCCGTCGTTCGGCGCCGGGAAGCTGGCCTTCAATGCGAACGTGTTCAACCTGCTCGACGAACGCCGCGCGTTGCAGAAGTACCCGTATTCCGAGGCAGGCCCGGGCGTGCCGGAGCCGGCGTATGGCGTGATCACCGCACGGCAGGAACCGCGCTATGGGCGCCTGAGCGTTTCCTACGATTTCTGAGCCGGGGCATCGCCGGCAGAGTCGCTTCCCGCCGGGCCTAATGCCGGTTTGGCGGGAGCCGGCCCTGTCGGCGGTGGGTGTACGCGATGCATAGCAGGATCAGTCCGAGCAACACCGCCGATGCCGAGAAGCGATCGAGCGCAAGTCCTCCATGGCTCACCGGCTTGTCGAGCAGGTCGCCGACGACGGCACCCAGTGGACGGGTGAGGACGAACGCAACCCAGAACAGCAAGGTGTGCGATACCCGCGTCCAGGCATAGGCCATGGCGGCGAACGCGATGAGCGCACCGAACACGAGGGCGGCACCCATGTAGCCGAGACCCATGCTGTCGGCCGTCCAGTCCCCGAGGGCGGTGCCCAGCGTCTGCGAGAACATGATCGTGGCCCAGTAGAAGGCCTCGCTGCCGGGCGAGCCGATCGAATCCACGGCGATGCTGCCGAGGGTGCGGTACCAGGCGAACAGCGAGGCCAGGAGCATCGCAAGCAGTAAGCTCGCGCCACCGGCGTATCCGATGCCAAGCGAGCGGTCGGCAAAATCGGCCAGCGTGGTTCCCACCGTGGTGGTGGCGATGATCGTGGTCCAGTACAGCAAGGGATGGAACCGGGTGGCGCGGATCTGCAGCGTCACGGCGACGACAAAGACCAGCGCGAAGATGCCGGTGCTCAACAGGTATCCGAGTTGCATCGACATGGACACCGCGTCGCCGCCCGTTTCGCCGAGCGTGGTGGCGAGGATCTTGATGATCCAGAAGCCTGGCGTGACCTCCGGTACCTTGCTGACAGTTCGCCTGGCCTGCACGTGACGTCGCCTCGCGGATGTTTTCCGCAAGCCTAAGTCTCCGTCCTTAGATTGGCCCTAGGGACAATCTTGCGTGGCCCAGCAGTTCGGGTGTGATGCCCTGGTCCAGCAGGTGCCATGGCATCGGCCGGCCCAGGATGATCGATGCGCAGGCCTCGGCCATCGCCGCGCTGGTCTGGATGCCGTAGCCGCCTTGCGCCGCGAGCCAGAAGAAGCCCTCCGCATCCGGTGCGAAGCCGCCAACGAGGTCGCCGTCCGCGACGAAGCTGCGCAGCCCTGCCCATGTACGCGTGGGCCGGCGGATCGTCATCGTGGTGGCTTCCTCGATGCGATGGATGCCGAGGGCGATGTCGAACTCCTCGGGCTGCACGTCGTGCGGAAACGTCGGATCGGCGTTCGCCGCCGAACCGAGCAGCAGGCCGGCATCGGGCTTGAAGTAGAAGGTCTCGTCGATGTCGACGACGAACGGCCACGCGGCCGCGTCGATACCGTCGGGTGCCGCGAACGTGAATGCGGAACGCCGGCGAGGTTCGAGCCCGATGGGCGCGACGCCGGCCTTGCGGGCCAGGACGTCGGCCCAGGCGCCGGCGGCGTTCACCACGACGGGCGCGCGCCATGTCTCGTTGACGATCCAGTCGCCGCCCTCGCGGCGGATCGAGGTCACGTCGGTATCGACATGCAGCGCCACGCCGTTGGCCTTCGCGCCGCGCAGGAAGCCCTGGTGCAGTTCGTTGACGTCGATATCCGCGGAGTCGGGTTCGAAGAAGGCGATGCGTGCGGCTTCGGGTCGAAGCACCGGCACGAGATCCAGGACCGCCGAGCCATCCAGCAGGGACAGCGACGGCGTGAACCGGCGGACGGCCTCGTATTCCTCGCGCACGCGATCCGCCTGGTCGGCGCTGCCTATGACGAGCGCGCTGCGCGGCTGGAGGATGGGGTGCGCCGAGAAGCCGGAGGGTGGCCGTTCGAGGAAGGGGCGGGTGGCACGGCTCAGTGCGCGTACCTGCGCCGAGCCATAGCTTTCGCTGAAGTGCGCGGCGGAACGGCCCGTGGTGTGGAAGCCGGCGAACGACTCCCGCTCGAGCACGGCCACACGCGCGTGCGGTGCAAGGAACCATGCCACCGAGGCACCGGCGATGCCGGCGCCGACGACGATCGCGTCCAGGTGTTTCATGCCCTGTCCTTGGCGGATTGGGCGGCGACCACGCTGGTCGCCGCGAGGTCGGCGGTGACGTTGCCGAGTGTCGCGAGGGTGTCGGGCAGCGTATCCACGGCGAGCATCAGCCCGAGCGGACCCACCGGCAATCCCATCGCCTGCGCGACGGGAACGTTGGTCGCGATGAAGGTGACCTGGCCCGGCAGGCCCACCGAGCCCAGGCTGATCACCACGGCGAGCGCGGCGCCCGCCGCCAGTTGGGCGGCGCCGAGGTCGATGCCGAGCGCCCAGGCAATGAAGCTGGCCGAGACGATGTACTGCACGGGGCTGGTGAGCCGGAACAGCGAGACGGCCATCGGAAGCACCAGCGAGGTGATCGCGGTGGGATAACCGAGCCGGCGGTCCGCGCTCTCGATCATTGCCGGCAGCGAGGCCAGCGAGGACTGCGTGCTGAACGCGACGACCTGCGCCGGGGCGATGGCCGAGGCGAAGCGGACGAAGGGTTCGCGTCCCCACACGCGCGCCACGACGAGCATGAGCGCCGTCACCAGGAGGTAGACGATGCATTCCACCAGCACGTAGACGCCGAGCGCACCGAGCATGTGCAGGCCCGCGCGCGCGCAGACGGCGAGGATGAGGGCGAAGACGCCGAAGGGCGCGAGCATCAGCACCCAGCGAACCACGACGATCATGGCGTCGGCGATGGCGCGGAAGAATTCCACGACCAGCGCACGCCGTTCGGCCGCGATGCGGGTCAGCGCGAAGCCCAGGAACATCGCGAAGACCACCAGCGGCAGCATCGCGCTCTCGGCGGCCGCCATCACCGCGTTGGTGGGCACGATGCCGGCGAGCCAGTCGGCCCAGCCGACGGGCTTCGTCGACGGCAGGTGTCCCGTGGCCGTCTCGAGCGCCGCACGCAGCGAATCGCTGCGCGGGAAGAGCAGGAACAGCTCCGGCGCGGCGATGGCGGCGACGGCGGCACCGAGGGCCAGCAGCAGGAGGAACACGACGATCGCGCGACGGGCGATGCGTCCGGAAGCGGCGGCGTCCGTCGCGGTGTTCGCGCCGACCACCACAAGCGAGAGCACCAGCGGTACCACGGTCATCTGCAGGGCGCTGAGCCAGAGCTTGCCCAGCGGCTGCACCGCGTCGGCCACGCGTACGGCGGCCTCGGGTGTCCAATGGGCGAGGGCGATGCCGGCGGCCGCGCCGAGGGCGAGGCCGAGGAGGATGCGTTGGGTCGAGGTCATGGGGCCGGGAGATTCCAAGCTTCGCGCAGTCGCGCGTATTCGGTCTTGGGGAGCAGCACGAAGACGGGCTTCTTGTCGGGGTCGAGCCAGCCCAGCAGGCGTTCCATCGTGGTGTCGGTCATGGCGGTGCAGCCGGCGGTCGGCGAGGTGGGCGACTTCCACAGGTGCGCGAAGATGCAGCTGCCCGCGCCCTTGCGGCCGTCGGGATTGTGCTCGATGACAAAACCGATGCGGTATGCGCGGTCGCCGTCGAAATGCAGGTCGCGACGCATCGGCTCGGTGGCGCCGGCCACCGCCTTCTCGCCGACCTTCTTCGCGTCGACGATCTGGTTGTAGTACGGCGACGAATTCACGTCGACGCAATAATCGGAGGCGGTGAGCCCGCGGTAAGGCAGGGCGGTGGCATTGCTGTCCGCATAGCCGAAGGCTTCGCCGATCCGGAATACGCCGGCAGGGCTGCGCCCGTCGCCTTCCTTCTTCACCGGACCGCCGTGCCCGGGGGGATTGAGACCGACGCCCCAGGCGCTGCCGTGCCGGCCGATCGTGACCTCCGCGGCCGGTCCGACCGGCGTCCAATGCGTGCCTTCGCGCACGTAGGCACGCAGCGTGCCGTGGTCGACGTCCCAGCCGTCGGTGGTCACCACGATCATTTGCCGCGAGACCGACCAGGCGGCCGGTGTCTCGAAGGCGCCCGCGGAAAAGGTCGCGGCGAACGCGAAGAATCCGAGGAGGCGAGGAAGGAGGCTGGGCGGCGGCATGGCGGCTCCGGTCACGGTTCGAGCATCTGGTGGATGCGGTCGAGGTTTTCCACCAGGCGGGCGTGGCGGGCTTCGTCGCCCTCGCAAAGGTGCACGAAGACGGTGTCGAGCAGCTGCTGCACGGTGGACTGGTAGATCAAGGATTGCACGTAGGAGGCATCGTCGTGGGCCGCCACCGCAAGCGAGATGTCGGACAACGCGCGCAGCGGATTGGAAGTATGACGCGTCACGGTCACGACGCGCCCGCGATGTTCGCGGAAATAGCGCGCCACCTTCAACAGCGCGGCATGCTTGCCGTGTTCGGAAAACACGATGAGGAGGTCGCCCGGCGACGACATCGCCACCTGCGCGGCCATGCGGCCGATGTCCACGTGACGGATCGCGACGATGCCCAGGAGGGAGAGGCGCGCGGCGAAACCGCGCGCATGCAACTCGTCCTCGCCCAGTCCGATGAGGAACACCTTGCCCGCCGCGTCGAGGGCGGCGACCAGCTCGCGCAGGGTGGCGGGATCGTTGATCAGGCGCGTGGCCTCTTCGGCGCGCGCCTTGCGCTGCCATAGCGTCGCGCCCAGGGCGTCGTCGCCGGGGCGTTCGGCGTGGGGGGCATCCTCGCCCTCGGCGTCCTCGGTGCGGCCGATCGCCTCTCCGACCGAATACTTGAGATCGGGATAGCCGCGGAAGCCGAGCTTCTGGGTGAACTTCACCACGCTGGACTGGCTGATGCCCAGCGCGTTCGCCAGTTGCTGCGAGGAATAGTCGCGCAGCAACTGGGCGTTCTCGAGGATGAAATCGGCGATGCGCCGCTCCACCGCCGACATGCGGTCGCGCTCGGAGCGGATCTTCACCAGCGGCGACATGGGCGTTCCCTCAGAGGAATTCGAGGCCGCGAATCTCGCGGATGCCGAGGCCCGGGGCGTCGCGGATCGAGATTTCCGATTCGTTGAAGTCGACGCCACCGTCCACCGGGTCGTAAGCGCAGAGCGAAGGACCGTCGAGATCCACCTTCGTGATCACATCCGACTTCGCCACCGCCACGTGGACCGCGGCGGCGACGCTGATGCTGGATTCCAGCATGCAGCCGATCATGCACTCGATGCCGTAGAGGCCGGCGATGTCGGCGATGCGGATGGCGTTGGAGATGCCGCCGGTCTTCATCAGCTTGATGTTGATGATATCCGCCGCGCGCATGCGGATGAGGTCCATCACCTCGGCCGGGCCGAACACGCTCTCGTCGGCCATGATCGGCGTGTGCACGCGCTCGGTGACGTAGCGCATGCCTTCCAGGTCGCGCGCTTTTACCGGCTGTTCCACCAGTTCCAGCCGCACGCCGGCGTCTTCCAGCGCGTGCAGGGCGTAGACGGCCTCCTTCGCGGTCCAGCCCTGGTTCGCGTCGAGCCGGAGCAGCGCACGGTCTTCCACCGCGGCGTAGATCGCGCGCACGCGCTCGATGTCGACGCCGATGTCCTTGCCCACCTTGATCTTCAGCGACTCGAAGCCGCGCTCCACCGCCGCCACGGAATCCGCGACCATCTTGTCGATGTAATCCACGCTGATGGTGATGTCGGTGGTGATCACCGGGTCGCCGCCGCCGAGCAGCTTGTACAGGGGCGCGTCGTAGAGCTGTCCCCAGAGATCGTAGACGGCGATCTCCACCGCCGCCTTGGCGCTGGTGTTCTTCTCCATCGTGCCCTGGATCAGCTTGGTGATCCGGTTGAGGTCGGCGATGTCCTGGCCGATGAGGCGCGGCGCGATGTAGTGACGGATGGCGTCGACGATGGAGCCGTGGGTGTCGCCGGTGATGACCGCCGTGGCCGGCGCTTCGCCGTAGCCCACGCGGCCATCGTCGGTATGCACCATCACCACGATGTCTTCGACCTTGTCGACGGTACGCAGCGCCGTCTTGAACGGGGTCTTCAGCGGCACGCGGAGCATGCCGAAGCGGATGTCGGTGATCTTCATGGAGCCTCGTTGGACAAGGAATCAGCGGATGCGGACGATGCTGGTCATGATGTCGACGAAGGTCTTGTCGTGACCCGACATCATCGGCAGCAGCGGGGTGACCGACACTTCGTTGAGCTTCACGTGGCGCAGGGTGCCGTCGGCCTGTCGATAACTCATGCCGCCCACGTCATGAATGACATAGGGCTGGCCGTCGATCTTGCCGATAACCATCATCACGTGGCCCGGGATGTAGACCATGTCGCCCACCTCGAGCGCCATGGCGGCCTTCAACCGCGCCTCGTGGCTGTCCTTGTCGGTGTACACCGTATGGGCAAGGCCGGGGCTGATGCTCTGGTCCCGCGTGTTGCGCGGCATCTGCACGCCCATGCTGCGGTAGACGTCGGACACGAAGCCGCTGCAGTCGCGGCCGTTGTACGCGTGACCCCAGCCGTAGCGTTCGCCGAGGAACTTGAAAGCCTGGCGCACGATGTTCGCGCGCGTCAGCGGGAGGTAGTCCGCCGAGGAATCCTGGTTGCGCTGGAGCAGGGCCGGATGGAAAGACAGCGCACCCTTCGCATCGCGCACGGGGAGGCTGAGGACCCAGGAGGCATAGGGACTCTGTCCGTTCACCGGCTGGTCGGGCGGCAGCGTGGTGTCCAGGGGCACGCGCGTGCCCATGTCCAGCTGCAGTTCGGACACCGACGGCGCTTCCGGCGTGTACACGGTGCGCGGCTTGGCGCCCGTGATCACGCGATACGGCGTGGCGTCGGCATGGGCGAACACCGCCGCGGCGTCGCCGTAGGCCACGTCGTCGGCGTGGACCCAGGCCGCGTAGCGGGGGCTCACGACGAACGCCCACTTGCCGTCCTTGCTCGTGTGCACGGTCACCAGCGGATCGCCGGGGAACAGCGCGCTCTCCTGGAAGCGGTCGATGTCGGTATCGTCCGCATCGCTGAACACGCGCAGGTCGGTGGGGTAGCCGCGCAGCATGCTGCGCCGGACGGCCATGCCGTAGCGCGGCGCGATCTGGGCAGGAATCGAATCGATGGCCGCGTTCGCCATCACGCCGTCGATCGTCGCCGCCGGTACCGGCTTGCCTTCGACGCCGAAGAGCGGCTTGCCCGGTTTCCTGGTCAGCTTTTCGATCCAGCCCTCGACCTGCCCGCGCGGCAACGTGGCCGGCAGGTGGCGGATGTCGTGCATGGAAGGATCGAGGGTCGCGACGCGTTCGTTCAATGCCGCGATGGCGGCGCGGTCCATCACCACCTTGTCGCCGTCGGTGAGTTTCGCCACCCAGAAGTCCGGGGTGAGCTGCGCGTCCCCGACGCCCACGATGCCGGATGGCGGTACCTTCATCTCCGCCGCAAGGACGGGCGGGGCGGCGAGTGAAAGGGCCAGCAGGGTTGCGAGGACGGTATGACGAAACGTGTTCATAGCGAGTTCCTTGTCAGGAGGCCAGCGCGGATAGCACCGCGGAGACGACCAGGCCGAATCCGGTTCCGAGGATATAGCCGAGCAGCGCGAGCAGGATGCCCACCGGCACCAGCGAACGCGAATACGTGGCGGCCAGCACCGGGGTGGCCGCCACCCCGCCGATATGGGCGAGCGAGGCGATGCCGCAGAGATAGAGGTCGAAGCGGAAGATCCGCGCGGCGATGCAAAGCAGCGACGCGTGGATGGCGATGACGGTGACGCCGGCGAGGAGGTAGACCGGCGCCGCGGCGATGCCGGCGAAGCTGCTCTGCGAGGCGAGCACCGCGACCACCGAGATCAGCAGGGCGCTCGATACCGACTGGGCGCCGGGAAGGCGCGCGAGCGGCGTGTGCGCCGCCACCAGTCCCGCCGTCGTGGCGATGAGGATCGTCCAGGTCGTGGCCGACACCATGTTCCCTATCGGGAGCCTGGCGCCGAGGTTGGCCGAGAGCGTCGATACCAGCACGGCCAGCCCCAGCCAGAGGAGCACGCTGTCGCCCGTGGCGGGTGCCCGGACGGCGGTTTCGGCCACGGTGATATCGGCGCTCGACGTGGCCCGCGTCCAGCGATTGAACGCCGGTGCAAGGCGGGCGACGGAGAACAGCACCACGACCCACATGGAATAGCAAAGAGCGTCGGTGAGCAGCGTCGTTGCGAGCGACGTGTCGGACATCCCGATCGCCTGCTTCACCGCGATCATGTTCGCCGTGCCCCCCATCCAGCTCCCCGAAAGCGACGCGAGGGGCTTCCATTCGTCGCCGGGCATCCAGTGCCGGTAGAGGAGGTAGGTGAGGACGAACGCCGTGAACAGCGCGACCGAGGTGCAGGCGAAGACCGCGAGCACGCGCGGCCCGAGCGCCAGGATGGCGCGCAGGTCGCAGTTGATCATCAGCAGGAAGAGCAACGCGGGCACCATGCGCGCCACGAGCACCTGTTGCGCCTGGTGGATGTCCGGCGAGGCGGTCCATGCGCCGGCCACGGAGAGCGCCGTGACGGTGAGGTAGGTGAGCACGATGGGCGGAAGGATGTCGAAGGCCTTCCAGGCAAAACGGCGCTCGATGGCCGGCCAGAACCCCGCCGCAAGCAGCATCACGGCCAGATAAGGCCAAACCGACTGGATCACGCGTCCCCTCCCCGGGTGGTGTCACGACGGTCGTCAGGAATATCTATTCCTAACGAAGTAGCCCGAAGCATAAATTATTGACCGCGCTTTGCAAGCATGTTACACAGCCAGCACAGCACGTCCATCCACCACGGTTGCATCGGGGATACCGAACGGTGAAAGCGGCTTTACGAAACGCGACGATTCGCTCCGCGCTGGCGGCGTGCCTGTTGGCATCGTCCTCGCTGGTTCCGCCGTCTGCCGACGCGGCGATGCGTCAGGCGACCGGCGAGTCGGGCGGCCTGGTGGGCAGCGACCCTGTCGGCGATGTCCCGTCGAAGCAGATCGATGCGGGCCATTTCAAGGATGCGGAGGCGACCATCGCCAAGGCCCTCGCGCAGCCCGGCCTGACTCCCGCCCAACGCAACACCCTTGCATTCCAGCGCGAGCGCATGCGCCGCATCCTCATCGATTTCACCCTCGATGCCGATGCGGTGAAGTCGCGCCTGCGCAAGCAGATACCCGACCTCACCGACGCCGAGTTCGCCAAGTGGGATGCGGCGGGCCTGCTCGAGAAGCAGACGATCGACGGCCGCACGCTGTATTTCAAGCGCTCCCCGGGCAACCTCTTCCGCATCAGCGCCGAGGCCCGCGCGCGGCGCAGCGACCCGAAGCCGTTCGACGACGGCCCGAACGAGGTCCTCAACGATCATCACCGCGCCGTGCGTGAAGCCGCGCTGGCGAAGCACACCAGCAGCGTGCTCCCGCGGCGCGAGAGCGTGACCCAGGTCCTCACCGTGGAGGCGGACGCCGTGCCGGCCGGCGAGACGATCCGTGCGTGGATTCCCTATCCGCGTGCGATCGAGGGCCAGCAGGAGGACATCCGCCTGGTGTCCAGCGAACCCGCGGGTGCGCGGATCGCCCCGGAGTCGACGATGCAGCGCACCGCTTACCTCGAGAAGAAGGCGGTGGCAGGGAAGCCCACGGCATTCTCGATCACCTACGAGCTGACGCTGTACGCCCGCTACGTCGACATCGATCCCGCGAAGGTCGTTCGTGCGCCGATCACACCCGAACTGGCGCCTTTCGTCGCCGAGCGTGCGCCGCACATCGTGTTCACCGACGCCATGCGCGCCTACTCGAAGCGTGCGGTGGGTAACGAGACCAATCCCTACCGTATCGCGCAGAAGCTGTTCGCCGCCGTTGACACCATTCCCTGGGCCGGCGCGCGCGAGTATTCCACCCTCTCCAACATCGGCGACTACACGCTGCACGCCGGCCACGGCGACTGTGGCGAGCAGACCCTGCTGCTGATGACGCTGCTGCGCCTCAACGGCATTCCGGCGCGCTGGCAGTCCGGCTGGATCTTCTCCGATGGCAAATACAACAACATCCACGACTGGGGGCAGGTGTACCTCGCCCCGTATGGATGGGTACCGATGGACGTGACCTTCGGCCGCCTCGCGGCCGGGGCGAACGCAAAGCCGGGCGACGACAAGCTCGAGTGGTTCTACCTCGGCGGCCTGGACGCCTATCGCATCGCCTTCAACGACGACTACTCGCGGCCGTTCGTGCCGGCGAAGACCTTCTTCCGCTCGGAGACGGTCGATTCGCAACGCGGCGAAGTCGAGTGGAAGGGCGGCAACCTGTATTTCGACCAGTGGGATTACGACTTCCGTTGGCATCGTGTCGACACGCCGGAAGGGGCCGGCGGCACGATGCACTGACGGGGCAGCAGACAACCCGAAACATCATCTTATGGGAGTGGGGAGATGGGGGATATCAAGACGAACCGGCGTGCTTTGCGCCACGGCGCCTTGTGCTTGGCGATCGGACTGGGCCTGGCCGTGTCCGGCGTGGCCTGGGGCGCGAACACCGACGGCTCGATCGTCGGCCGCACCAAGGCGGGCGCCACGGTCACCGTGCGCGACCCGGGTACCGGGCTGACGCGCACGGTAACCGCCGATGCCGACGGCAACTTCCGTTTCCCGTTCCTGCCGGTGGGTCATTACCAGCTGGACAGCAGCAAGGACGGCAAGCCGGTGAGCACCACCACCGAGGTGAACGTGAGCCTCGGTAACGCCACCACGGTGAACCTGGTCGAGCGCAATGCCGCCACCACGGAACTCGAAGGCGTGCAGGTCAGCGCGCCGGTGGTCATCAACGCGGTGGACGTCAGTTCCACCGAAATCGCGACGAACGTCAGCCGCGAGGAAATCCGCCGCCTGCCGGTCGACCAGAACGTGCAGTCCGTGGCGCTCCTGGCGCCGGCGGTGAACAAGGGCAATGCCGGCTTCGGCGGCATCTCCTTCGGCGGTTCGTCCGTCGCCGAGAATTCGTTCTACGTGAACGGCCTCAACGTCACCGACTTCTACAACCGCAACGGCTTTTCCGAGGCGCCGTTCGCCTTCTACCAGGAATTCCAGGTCAAGACCGGCGGCTACTCGGTGGAATTCGGCCGTACTACCGGCGGCGTGGTGAACGCGGTGACCCGTTCGGGTACCAACGAGTTCAAGGCCGGCGCCGAGATGACCTTCGAGCCCAGCGCCTGGCAGGCCACCACGAAAAACCGCTACTGGGACGGCGAGCGCTACATCACGTCGTCAGAGGACCACTACTCGCGCACGAAGATGAACGTGTACGCGTCCGGTCCCATCGTGAAGGACAAGCTGTTCTTCTTCGCCATGTACGAGGCGCGCGGCTACACCCCGCAGAACACCAACGACGAAGGCACCCTGCTCACCCAGAACGACACCGACTCCGGTTTCTGGGGCACCAAGATCGACTGGCACATCAACGACAAGAACCTGCTCGAGTTCATGGCCTTCTCGGACAAGGACCGGAACGAGGGCTCGGTCTATTCGTACGACTTCGCCACGCATACCAAGGGTACGAAGAACGACGTCATCACCAGCGACACGGGCGGCAGGAACTGGAACGGCACCTTCACCAGCTACCTCGTCGACAGCCTGTCGATGAAACTGATGTATGGACGGAACGAGCGCGAGTCCTTCACCCACGGCCTCGCCGACGCCGAGTGCAACCCGGTGCGGATCGACGACAGCGCGGACGCCCCGGATGTGCCGCTGGGCTGCAGTGCGAGCACGATGGTCGAGAAGCGCAACGATACCCGCAAGCAGGGTCGCGCCGACTTCGAATGGACGCTGGGCGACCACCTCGTCCGCTTCGGTTACGACCACGAGGTGGACACCTCGGAATATCAGCGTCATTACCCGGGGCCGGGCGAGTACTACTACAGCATCGTCCATGCCGATCCGGGCTCCACCATCGAGAACGACGGCGTCATGCCGCCCGGCTACGACATGTACGTGCGCCAGCGCCGTTACAACATCGGGGGCACCTTCGAGACGACTAACAACGCGTATTACATCGAGGACAACTGGAACATCACGCCGGACTTCCTGCTGAACGTGGGCCTGCGCAGCGACTCCTTCGACAACAAGACCGCCGAAGGCAAGAGTTACATCAAGGTCGATAACATGATCGCGCCGCGCCTGGGCTTCTCCTGGGACCTCAACGGCGACGGCAGGACGAAGATCTTCGGCAACCTCGGCCGCTATTACCTGCCGGTCGCCAACGTGATCAACATCAAGCAGGCCGGCGGCCTGCTCGACGAGCGCACGTTCTACACCTTCGAGGGCTACCAGATCCTCGAGCGCAACGGATCGCAGTATGCCGTGCCGATCCTCGGCCAGCAGATCGGCGCGGTGGATACGTCGCAGGGTAACGGCACCGTGGGCGACCTGCGTGCCGAAGTCGACAAGAACATGGACCCGGTCTACCAGGACGAGGCCATCCTGGGCTTCCAGCAGATGATCACCGACAAGTGGTCGTGGGGCGTGAGCGGTACCTACCGCAAGCTGCACGACGCCATCGACGACATGGAGATCAGCGCCACGCCGCAATGCGGTGGCGACGGCTACATCGGCTACGTGATGGGCAACCCAGGCCGCAACGTCACCGTCTACGGCGACACCAATTGCGACGGCACGCCGGACGGCTACCTCACCATCGACACATCGAAGCAGGGTTGGGCCTTGTACGACGCCTCGGGGAACTACCTCGGCCAGCGCGGCTGGAAGAAGCCCCGGCGCACGTTCGGCTCCCTGGAATTCCAGGTGGACCGTGCCTGGGACGAGAAGTGGATGCTCAACGCGTCGTACGTGCTTTCGTGGAGCCGCGGCAACGCGGAAGGCCCGGTCAACTCGGACACCAACTTCGACGATACCGGTCGTACCGAGAACTTCGACGACCCGTGGGTGAACCTGTCGGGTGGCTACCTGCCGAACGATCACCGCCACCAGTTCAAGCTGCGCGGCACCTACGCGATCAACAAGCAGTGGCAGGTCGGCGCCGACGTCACGGCGCTATCGGGCAGCCCGATCACCGCCTACGGCGTCGGTAATCCCTACGACAAGACCTCCTACCACAGCTACTTCATCTGCGTGGAGAACTGCGCCGATCCGGTCTCCGAGAACCGCGTGTACGTCGAGTCTTCGCGCGGCGCGAAGCGCACGCCCTGGACCTTCAACCTCAACGCCAGCATCACCTACCTGCTGCCGCTGGACGAGAAGAACAACCTCCGCGTGAAGTTCGCCGTGTACAACCTGCTGAACCAGCAGCGCACCACCGGCGTCGACCAGGACCTGCAGACGTCGATCGGCAGCAACAGCAACACGTACCTGCAGCCGATCCGCTTCCAGCCGCCGCGCTTCGGGCAGCTGACGGTCTCGATCGATTTCTGAGGTTCGATGTAGGAGCCGCCATGGCGGCGAGGGGATCTGCCTCGCCGCTTCATCGCTCCGTGGGCTTCTCGCCGCTGTAGCGGCTCCTACATGTGAAGGAAGGCAGGAATGAAGCGAACCCTCGGCCTGGCCTTGCTCTTCTGCGCGGCGGCGCAGGCGCAGGACCATCCCCTCACCCTGGATACGCATGTCGACATTCCCCTGTCGTACATGCACGACCCCAAGTTCGACGCCGGCAAGGACGGTCCGCTCAAGGTGGACCTGCCGAAGATGCGCCGCGGCGGCCTCGATGCGGCTTTTTTCGTCATCTATGTCGAGCAGGGCCCGCTGACGAAGGCGGGCTATGCGAAGGCCGTGGCGCAGGCGGCGCGGAAGTACGACGGCATCGACCTCATGCTGGCGCGTTACCCGGACCAGATCCGGCTGGCGCGCACGCCGGACGACGTCCGTGCGAACAAGGCCGCCGGGCGCCTGTCCGCGATGATCGGCATCGAGAACAGCTATTCGCTGGGCCACGACCTGAAACGGCTGGACGCCGCCTACGCGCGTGGCGCGCGCTACGTCGGCCTGGTGCATGTGGGCAATAACGACCTCTGCGGCAGTTCCCTGCCGAGCAAGGAACTGGGCGACAAGCCCGACAGCAACCTCGGCCTGAGCGATTTCGGCCGCCAGGTGGTCCGGCGGGCGAACGCGCTGGGCATGATGGTAGACGTTTCGCATTCCTCGGACGCCTGCGTGCGCGACGTGCTGGCGCTCTCCACCGCGCCCATCATCGCCTCGCATTCCTCCGCGCGCGCGATCACCGATCATCCGCGCAACCTGCCCGACGACCTGCTGAAGGCGATCGCCGCCAACGGTGGCGTGATCCAGGCGGTGGCATACAAGGAATTCCTGAAGAAGGATCCCGCCCGCGAGGCGGCCGAAAAGGCCTTGCAGAAGCGCGTGGTCGAAGGAGCCGGCGACAAGGCTTACGACAGCGAGAAGCACGATTACCTGCCTTCCTACATCGAAGGCATGAAGGCGATCCAGCGCGAACATCCGCTGGCGACGCTGGACGATTTCCTCGATCACATCCAGCACATGGTGAAGGTCGCCGGCATCGACCATGTGGGGATCGCCTCCGACTTCGACGGCGGGGGCGAGATCACCGGGTGGATGGATGCGTCCGAGACACGCAACGTCACCGCGGGGCTCAAGCGACGCGGCTTCTCCGATGCGGACATCGCGAAGATCTGGAGCGGCAATCTCTTGCGCGTCTGGGCCGCGGACGAAGCCGCGTCCAGCGCATCGCTGGACACGCTGGTGGACGAGGCCATCGCCCGTTACGACATTCCCGGGATCGCCGTGGGCGTGATCCGGGAGGGGAGGGTGGTCTACACGCGTACGGCCGGCGTGCTGGCCGAAACGGACGGTCGCAAGGTCGACAGCCGCACGTTGTTCAAGATCGCTTCCAACAGCAAGGCGATGACCACGGCCTTGCTGGCGCGCCTCGTGGCCGCCGGCAAGCTGCGCTGGGACGACCCGGTGGTGAAGTACCTGCCGGACTTCCGGATGAACGACCCATGGGTGACGCGCGAGATCCAGGTGCGCGACCTGTTGATCCATAACAGCGGCCTGCGCGAAGGCGCGGGCGACCTGATGCTGTGGCCGGAGCCGAACCGGTTCACGCGCAAGGACATCCTCGCCGGGCTCGCGTACCTGAAGCCGGAGCACAGCTTCCGCTCGCGCTATGCCTACGACAACCTGCTGTACGTCGTCGCGGGCGAAGTGGCCGCGGCGGCCGGTGGCGCTCCCTACGAGACCCTTCTTCGCCGCGAGGTGTTCGAGCCGCTCGGCCTCTCCCGCTGCCAGGTCGGCAGCTGGTCGCGTGACGGCATCGGTAACGTCGCCCAGCCGCACCGCCATGGCGAGCACGGCAACGAGGTGACGAACGCCGACCCGTCGACGATTCCCGCGATAACCTCGGCGGCGGCCGGCGGCGTGCGCTGCGATCTCGACGACATGCTGCGCTGGGCGGGCAACTGGCTGACGCCCGACGCCTCCCAGCGGGCCTGGCTCGATGCGAAGCAGCGCGAGCCGTTGTGGTCGATCCAGAATCCGATGCCGGTCGGCCAGCGCCGCAAGGCCTGGAACGACACCCATCTGTACGGCTACGGATACGGCTGGCGACTCGCGGACGTGGACGGCCAATGGAGCGTGTCGCATACGGGCACGTTGTCCGGCATGTACTCCACGCTCAGCCTGTTGCCCGGGCAGCGCAGCGGCTTCGTGATCATGATGAACGGCGGCGGCGAGGACGCTCGCGACACGCTCGCCGAAGCCATCCTGAAGCGCTTCACGGCCCCCGGGGAGAGACATACGGTAGGCGAGTACGCGGACCGTGTCGCCGCCGAAGCCTCGGCTCCCGGCGCCTCGCGGGCGCCCGACACCTCGTCGCGCGCCGCGGCCTCGGCAGCCGGAGCGAAGGCCCTGCTCGGCGTATGGCGCGATCCGTGGTTCGGCGAGGTGAGCATTTGTCCGGTGCAAGGCGGCGTGGGTTTCGCCGCGGCACGTTCGCCCGTCATGACCGGCACGCTCCAGCGCGTGGGCACGCGTTACCTCGTAGAGTGGAACGGCACGCGGATGGATGCCGAGCCCTGGCTCGATCTCGCCGCGCCCGACCGTCTGCGACTCACCAAGGTCGATCCCGATGCCGACTTCAGCAACGACTATGAAGACCTGGATTTCACTCGCGTGCGCGCTTGCCCTTAGCGCCCACGCGACGGATGCGCCCCCGCGCGTCTCGCCGGCGCGCACGCCCGCGGAAGCCGGCCTGACGGATATCCGGTCGCTGGTGCCGGATATCGCGGAAACCATCCATTACGCGGGCAGCGACAACTTCACCGGCGTCGTCGTCGACGGTTACCGCGCGCCGAAGTGTTTCCTCCGCACGACCGCCGCCGAGGCGCTGGCGCGGGTGGAGAGCGAACTGCGCAAGGAGGGTTACCGCCTGCGGCTCTGGGACTGCTATCGCCCCGCGCGCGCGGTGGCGCACTTCGTCCGCTGGGCGGGCGATCTGTCCGACACGCGGACGAAGGCCGCGCACTATCCGAACCTCGACAAGGACAAGCTGCTGGGCGAATACATCGCGCCCGTCTCCGGGCACAGTCGCGGCGCCACCGTCGATCTCACGCTCATGCATTGCGATGGCGACCGCTGCACGCCGCTGGACATGGGCACGGACTTCGACTTCTTCGATCCGCGCGCGCATACCGCGTCTCCCGGCATCGACGCCGCACAGCGCGCGAACCGGCAGCGCCTGCTCCGCGCGATGGCGGCAGAGGGGTTCGTCAATTACCCGCAGGAATGGTGGCACTACTCGCTGCCGTCCGCCGCGGCCGCCGACACCATCTACGACGTTCCCGTGGAGTGAGCATGCGACCCGCCGTCCTTCTTGCCGCCGGCATCCTGCTGGCCGCCTGTGCCGCCAGGCCGTCGCCCGATACATCGGTGGATGCGCTGATGGCGCGTTACGACGGCCACGGGCCCGGTGCCTCGCTGCTGGTGGTCCGCGACGGCGTGCCGCTGGTACGGCGCGGCTACGGGTTTGCCGACCTCGAAAAGCGCGTGCCGGCATCGCCGCAGACCGACTACCGGCTGGCATCCGTAAGCAAGCAGTTCACCGCCGCGGCGATCCTGCTTCTCGTGCAGGACGGTAAGGTTTCCCTCGACGACCGGGCGCGTCGGTGGCTTCCCGGGCTTCCCCCCGCGGCCGATGCCATCACAGTCGGCCAGTTGCTCAGCCACCAGGGCGGCCTGGTCGATTACGAGGACGTGATGCCGGCGGATACGACCGTTCCCTTGCGCGACAAGGACGTGCTGGCGCTGATGGCGAAGACCGACCACCTCTACTTCGCCCCGGGCACGTCGTATCGCTACAGCAACGGCGGCTACGCCATGCTGGCGCTCATCGTCGAGAAGGCTTCAGGCACGTCGTTCCAGGATTTCCTGCGCGATCGCATCTTCGTGCCATTGGGCATGACCCATACGCTGGCCTACGTGAAGGGAGGCCCGCCCGTTCCCAACCGCGCCTACGGCTATAGCGAGGAAGGCGGCCATTGGGTGCGGACCGACCAGAGCATGACCAGCTCGGTGCTCGGCGACGGCGGCATCTATTCGTCCATCGACGACATGGCGCGCTGGGACGCGGCGCTCTACGGCGACCGGTTGCTCAGCGAATCGTCCCGGGCGGCCGCGTTCACGCCGCACACGCGCACGGACGATCCCACGGTGGAATACGGTTATGGCTGGCGCATCACCGGCGACTCCGTGTGGCACTCGGGCGAGACCATCGGTTTCCGTAACGTGATCGTCCGCTATCCCGACCGCCGCCTGACGGTGGTCCTGCTGACCAACCGCAACGATCCGGAACCCTACAAGACCGCCCTGGCCATCGCCCACCTGTACCTGTAGGAAGGCTTGTTGTGGGTCGATGGCTTATCATGGGGATTCCCCGCGCCCGCACGGATCCCCCATGTCCACGTTCCGTTTCGCCCTGGCCCAGTTCGACTTCCCCGTGGGTGCCGCCGCCGCCAATGCCCGGCGCGTGCAGGCCCTGGCCGAGGAAGCGCGCGATCGCCTGGGTGCCTCGATGATCGCCTTTCCCGAACTCACCCTTTCGGGGTATCCGCCCGAGGATCTCCTGCAGCGCCCGAGCTTCCTCGAGGCCTGCGCGAAGGAACTGGCGGCGCTGGCGCCGCGGATCGAGGGCATTTCGGCGGTCGTGGGCCATCCGGACACGCGGGGGGAGGTGTTCAACGCCGCCACGCTCATCCGCGAGGGCAGGGCGGAATGGACATACCACAAGCAGGCGCTGCCCAATTACACGGTGTTCGACGAGAAACGCTATTTCCAGCATGGCGAGGCCACGCGCGTCTTCACGATCGAGGGCGTGCGCGTCGGCATGCTTATCTGCGAGGACATCTGGGAAGCCGAGCCGGCGGCGCATGCCGCGGAGGCGGGCGCCGAGTTGCTCCTGGTGATCAACGCCTCGCCCTACGACCGCCGCCAGGCCGCCACGCGCGAAGAACTGCTGCGTCGCCGCGCCACGGAGAACGGCGTGCCCGTCGCCTACGTGAACCTCGTCGGTGGCCAGGACGACCTGCTGTTCGACGGCCATTCGCTGCTCGTGCAGGCGGACGGCGAGGTCGCGGCCCGCGCACCCTCGTTCGAGGAAATGCTGCTCGCGGTGGAATACGACAGCGCCACGAAGCGGCTGTCGGCCATCGACTGGCCGGCGCCGGATACGCGTTCGCCGGAGGCGATCATGTATGCGGGCCTCGTGCGCGGCGTGCGCGACTACATCGGCAAGAACGGATTCTCCGGCGTGCTGCTCGGGTTGTCCGGCGGCATCGATTCCGCGCTCACCCTCGCCATCGCCGTGGATGCGCTGGGGAAGGACAAGGTCACCGCCGTGATGATGCCCACGGAGTACACCTCCGGGCTGTCGCTGCGCGAGGCCAAGGCGCAGGCGGAGCACCTTGGCGTCGAATACCACGTGCTGCCGATCGGGGGCATCTACGACGCCTTCACGGGTGCGCTGTCGCCGGTGTTCGCCGGTCGCCAGCCGGACATCACCGAGGAGAACCTGCAATCGCGCACGCGCGGCGTGCTGTTGATGGCGATGTCGAACAAGACCGGCAAGCTGCTGCTCTCCACCGGCAACAAGAGCGAGATGGCCGTGGGCTACGCCACGCTCTACGGCGACATGTGCGGCGCCTATGCCCCCTTGAAGGACGTCTACAAGACCACGGTGTATGCGCTGTCGCGCTGGCGTGCCGCGATCGACGGCGCGATTCCCATGGCCGTCATCGACCGGCCGCCCTCGGCCGAACTGCGCCACGAGCAGACCGACCAGGATTCCCTGCCGCCGTACGACGACCTCGACGCGATCCTCGAGCTGTTCATCGAAGGCGAGGCTTCCGCGGATGACATCGTCGCCGCGGGCCATGACGACGCCACCGTGCGCCGTGTGATCCGCATGGTCTACGTCAACGAGTTCAAGCGCCGGCAGGCGGCACCGGGGCCGCGCGTCACCACGAAGGCCTTCGGACGCGAACGGCGGTATCCGATCACGTCGGGCTGGCGCTAACTTTCCCCGAAGGCCATTAAGACAATTAGTGATGTCCCGAGAACGGGATGGCCTTACGCCAAATGGACGGATGGTGCGGCCAGTTCGGGTCGGTCAGGTACGGGTGGTCCGGGTAGTTCAGGGCCAGCACCTTGCGGGTCTGGTCGGCGAGCGGCTGGCGGTCGAGCGCGATGTAGCTGCGGGTGAGGATGGCCAGCGCGTCGGCGGTCTGCGGCGACTGCTGGTAGTGCTCGATCACGTACTGGGCACGGTCGGCCGAGGCGATGTACGACTTCGTGCGCAGGTAGTACTCGGCCACGTTGATCTCGAACTGGGCCAGCTGGTTGCGCAGGAAGATCATGCGCTGGCGGGCGTCCGTGGCGTACGCGCTGTTCGGGTAGCGGCGGGTCAGCTGGCTGAAATCGTCGAACGCCGTGAGGTTGAAGCCCTGGTCGCGGCGGGTCGAGGCGCTGTTGCCGCGCGACAGGTAGCGCTCGATGAAGCCCCCCGTGCGGTCGAAATTGATCAGACCACGCAGGTAATAGGCATAATCGGCATGCTTGTGGGTCGGAAACGTCTTGATGAAGCGGTTGATCGTCGAGTACGCGTCGTCCGGCTTGTTGTCTTTGTACTGCGCGTAAGCCAGTTCGATCTGCGACTGTTCGTTGATGTCCCCCGACGGGAAGCGCGCGATAAGGCGCTCGTAGGCCTTTTCGGCCGCGGCATAGTCGGAATGCTCCAGCGAATCGTGGGCATTGGCATAGAGCCGGTCGACCGGCATCGTGTCGATCGTCTCCTTCTTGCTGCGGAACATCGAGCAGGCGCTCATCGACAAGGCGAGGACGAGCAGGATGGTGATCTTGGTTGCACGCATTGAGAGAGTTCGGATGCTTGAGCGAAAGGGCATGATAGCCGAAACCGGCCGTGGGCCGGGCGAGGCGGTATGACGACGGTCAGACACGAGGCCACCGTGCCGGTGGCGGCGGCGGGTCGGCGGTTCGACCAGTCCCTGGCGGAGATGTTCCCCGATTACTCCCGATCCCGCCTCACGGGCTGGATCAAGGAGGGCAAGGTGCTGCTGGACAGCGCCCGGGTGGCCCCGCGCCACCTCGTGCGGGGTGGCGAGCAGGTGGTCCTGGAGGCCGAGCTGGAAGCGGAGGTCGACGCCCAGCCCGAGGACATCGCGCTGGACATCCGCTTCGAGGACGACGACCTGATGGTGATCGACAAGCCCGTGGGGCTGGTCGTGCACCCCGGGGCCGGCAATCCGGCGGGTACCCTGCTGAACGCCCTGCTGCACCACAGCCCGGCGCTGGCCGAGCTGCCGCGCGGAGGCATCGTGCACCGTCTGGACAAGGACACTGCCGGCCTGATGGTGGTGGCGAAGAGCATGGCGGCGCATACCGCGCTGGTGGCCATGCTGGCCCGGCACGACGTGCACCGGCAGTACGAGGCCGTGGTGCTGGGCACGATGGTGGCGGGCGGCACCGTGGACCAGCCCATCGGCCGGCACCAGCATGATCGCCTCAAGCAGGGCGTGCGCGACGTGGAGGACGGCGGCAAGGAAGCGGTCACGCACTACCGGGTGCGCGAGCGCTTCCGCGCCCATAGCGTCGTCCAGTGCAACCTGGAGACGGGTCGCACCCACCAGATCCGCGTGCACATGGCCCATCTCGGCCATCCGCTGGTCGGCGACCAGCTCTATGGCAACGGGCTGCGCCTTCCGCGAGGGGCCAGCCAGGCCTTGATCGACGCCCTGCGCGGCTTCCGCCGTCAGGCCCTGCACGCCGAGAAACTGGCCTTCGAGCACCCGGTCACGGGGGAATCCCTCGAATTCGACTCGCCGCGGCCGGCCGACCAGGAGGCCCTGATCGAGGCGCTGCGGGCCGATACCGTCCTGCATCCGATCGAGGACTGAGCATGGCCGGTCCCTGGATCGTGCCGGAGTGGGATGCCCCGGCGAACGTGGGTGCGGCGGTGTCGACCCGGCTCGGGCCGGGACGCTCGGCGCCGCCCTACGACCGGTTGAACCTGGGCTCGCGCTCCGGCGACGATCCGGCGACCGTGGCGGCGAACCGCGACGCGCTGGCCCTCGCCCTGGACCTGCCGGCGCCACCGCTGTGGCTGCGCCAGGTGCATGGCACCGACGTGGCCGACGCGACGGATTCCGTAGCGGTTTCCGGCGGGGAGCCGGTCGCCGACGCCGCGGTGGCGCGGGGGCCCGGCAAGGTGCTGGCGATCCTCACCGCGGACTGCCTGCCGGTACTGTTCGCGAGCGCGGACGGCGCCACGATCGCTGCGGCCCATGCCGGCTGGCGCGGACTGGCCGCCGGCGTGCTCGGGAACACCGTCACGCGGATGGGCGTGCCACCCGAATCCCTGGTCGCATGGCTCGGGCCCGCCATCGGTGGCGCCTCCTACGAGGTAGGGGCCGAGGTCCGTGCGGCTTTCGTCGAGCGCGACCGGATGGCGGAAGCGGCATTCGTCCCGACCCGGCCGGGTCATTGGAACTGCGACCTCTACGTGCTGGCCCGCCGGAAGCTCGCGGCCGCGGGCGTAACGCGGATCAGCGGTGGCGGCTTCGATACCTTCCGCGACGAACGGTTGTATTCGTACCGGCGGGACGGTGCCGCCAGCGGGCGGTTTGCCTCGTTGATCTGGACGCGCTGATTCCTGTGGGAGGCGGCGGCGAGGGGACTTACCTCGCCGCTTCATCGCTCCGTAGGCTTCTCGCCGCTATAGCGGCTCCTACGGGGACCGTGCTACGGGGTCAGGAGACCGTCATCGGCGACGGAATGTAGATCTCCGGTTTCACCTTCGGCGGCTCCGTCAGTGCCTGCAGGAACGCGTTCCGCCAGGTCGTGATGTCGTTGCGTTCGAGCACATCCATCATCGACTGCCAGCGCATGCGCCGTTCCTTCAGGGGCATCTCGAGCGCGCGCTTCAGCGCTTCCGATACCTCGTCCAGGTCCGACGGATTCACCAGCAGCGCGGCGTCGAGCTCCTGCGCCGCGCCGGCGAAGCGCGAGAGCACCAGGACGCCGGGATCCTGCGGGTCCTGGCAGGCCACGTATTCCTTCGCCACGAGGTTCATGCCGTCACGCAGCGGCGTGACCAGGCCCACCTTCGACACCCGGAAGTACCCCGCCAGCACCTTGTGCGCGAAAGACTTGTTCACGTAGCGGATCGGCACCCAGTCGGGTTCCGCGTATTGCCCGTTGATATGGCCCGCGCTGCGTTCGAGTTCGCGGCGCAGCGAGCGGTATTCCGGTACGTCCGAACGCGAGGGTGGCGCGATCTGCAGCAGGGATACGCGGCCGCGCATCTCCTTATGGTCGCGCAGCAGGCGGGCGAAACCTTCGAAGCGCTCGGGCAGGCCTTTGGAGTAGTCGAGCCGGTCCACGCCGATGATCAACGCGCGGTCGTCGATGGAGGCCTTCAGCTTCTCCACGGCGCCGCTGTCCTCGGCACGATGGGCCAGCTCCACCGCCTCGGCGGTGTCGATGCTGATCGGGAAGACGCCGGCGCGGAAGATGCGGCCGTTCGCCGCGCGGATGCGGCCGCCCGTGCGCATCGCGGCGCCCAGTTCGTGCAGGAAATAGTCTTCCAGCGCACGCAGGTCGCGCTGCGTGTGCACGCCCACGAGATCGTACGAAGCCAGGGGTTCCAGGATCTCGCGGTGGCGCGGCAGCGTGATCAGCAGGCCCGCCGCGGGAAGCGGCGTGTGCAGGAAGAAGCCGATGCGGTTCTCCACGCCCAGCTGGCGCAGCATCGCGGCGAGGGGAATCAGGTGGTAGTCGTGGACCCAGACGATGTCGTCCTTGCGCAGCAGCTTCGCCACCCGTTTCGCGAAGATGCGGTTGACCCGCAGGTAACCTTCCAGGTGGTCGCGACGGTAGTCCACGAGGTCGCCGCGATAGTGGAAGAGCGGCCACAGCGCGCGATTGGCGAAACCACTGTAATAATCGTCATGGTCCGCCTTGGACATGTCGATGGTGGCGTAGCTGATGTTTCCGTCCTGGACCTCGTGCAACTCCTTGCCGGTCTCCGCGGCGATGTTGCCGCTCCACCCGAACCAAAGCCCGCCCCTTTCCTGCAGCGCCGCGTTCATCGCGGACGCCAGTCCGCCCGTTTGCGTCTGCTTCGGCAGCGCGACGCGGTTCGATATGACGACTAGACGACTCATTGTCTCCCGGCGGCTCCTTGCGTCAATGCGGTCTTCACGGAATCCAGCCAAGCATGGACATCGGCCGGACTAGACAATGTGAACACGGCGGATGACGGGGTTCTTGCACCAACGCGTACCGACGCCCCGCCGCGTTCGTTCACCATGGCGAAGGCGTGTTCGTCGGTGAGGTCGTCGCCCAGGTATACCGGATGCCGCCCCATGAAAGGTTCGTTGTCGAGGAAGGCGGCCACGGCCACGCCCTTGTCCATGCCGCGCGGCTTGAACTCGTAAACGTAGCTGCCGGGCTGGAGTTCGAAACCGTCGAAACGCGCGGCGATGGCCGGCGCGATACGCTCGAGTTCGGGCGAATGTTCGGGGTGTTCGCGGCAGTGCAACGCGACCGACCAGCTCTTGTCCTCCACGCGTACGCCGGGCAGGCGGTCCGCCACGCCGTGCACCATCGTGCGCAGACGGGCCAGTTCGCCGGCGTCGACCGGCACCGTGGTGGTCCTGCCTTCCGCGTCACGGCGTTCCAGGCCGTGCTGGCCGGCGGCGGCCCAGCCGGGACGGCCGAAGATGCCGTCGAGGCTGGCGATGGCGCGCCCGCTCACCAGGGCCAGCGCGCCACCGAGCACATCGTGGATGGCGTCCAGCGTATCCAGCATGCCGTCCGGCACGACCACGCCATCCGGGTCGTCGGCGAAGGCGAGCAGGGTGCCGTCCGCGTCGAGAAAGAGGGCGGAGGCGGGCGTGACGAGGTCGGCGGAAGGACGAGGCAGGCGGGCACGGGTGGCGGTCACGGCGGTTCCAGGATCGGTTATCCCCTCAAGCATGCACGCCGGACCGTGAAAATACCGCTGGGAGCGGAAACCCCGTGGCAACCGTCGTTGTGGGAGCCGCTTCAGCGGCGATGGGTGCGCGCGGCCTGTTGGCCCGCTGCCGCGGGATCGCCGGCATAGGCGGTTCCCACAAAGACAGTTGCTCCTACCGGGCTCTACCGTTGAAGGTGGGCCCTGCGACCCGCATCTGTGTCGCCAAGGCGGTCGCGGGGAGGGCCCGGGGCGCGCCATGACCTTCGGAGACCACCACGATGCGAATGGACAGACTCACGTCGCGATTCCAGCAGGCACTGGCCGACGCGCAGTCGCTGGCCGTCGGCCGCGACCACAACATCCTCGAGCCGGCGCACCTGCTTGCCGCACTGCTCGACCAGCAGGGCGGATCCACCGCGCCCCTGCTCACCCAGGCGCAGGTGAACGTGCCGGCGCTGCGCCAGCGCCTCGGCGAGATCCTCGAGCGCCTGCCGCGGGTGAGCGGCCAGGAGGGCAACATCAGCCTGGGCAACGACCTGAACCGGCTGCTCAACCTCACCGACAAGTTGGCCCAGCAGCGCGGCGACCAGTTCATCGCCAGCGAGCTGTTCGTGCTCGCGGCGCTGGAGGATCGCGGCGAGACCGGCGGTGCGCTGAAGGCCGCCGGGGCCACGAAGGAGCGCCTCGAAGCCGCCATCGAGAAGCTGCGCGGTGGCGAGAAGGTGCAGTCGGAGAACGCCGAGGACCAGCGCCAGGCGCTGGAGAAGTACACCATCGACCTTACCGAGCGCGCCGAGAGCGGCAAGCTCGACCCGGTGATCGGCCGCGACGAGGAAATCCGCCGCACGATCCAGGTCCTCCAGCGCCGCACCAAGAACAATCCGGTGCTCATCGGCGAGCCGGGCGTCGGCAAGACGGCCATCGTCGAGGGTCTCGCGCAGCGCATCGTCAACGGCGAGGTGCCCGAGGGCCTGCGCGGCAAGCGCGTACTCTCGCTCGACCTGGGCGCGCTGATCGCCGGCGCGAAGTTCCGTGGCGAGTTCGAGGAGCGCCTCAAGGGCGTGCTGAGCGACCTGTCCAAGCAGGAAGGGCAGGTGATCCTCTTCATCGACGAGCTGCACACGATGGTCGGCGCCGGCAAGGCCGATGGCGCGATGGACGCGGGCAACATGCTGAAGCCCGCGCTGGCGCGCGGCGAACTGCATTGCATCGGCGCGACGACGCTCGACGAGTACCGCAAGTACGTCGAGAAGGACGCCGCCCTCGAGCGCCGCTTCCAGAAGGTGTACGTCGGCGAGCCGAGCGTGGAGGACACGATCGCGATCCTGCGCGGCCTGAAGGAGCGCTACGCCGTGCACCACGGGGTGGAGATCACCGATCCCGCGATCGTCGCCGCAGCCACGTTGTCCGCGCGCTACATCCCCGATCGCCAGTTGCCCGACAAGGCCATCGACCTGATGGACGAGGCCGCCTCGCGCATCCGCATGGAAATCGACTCCAAGCCGGAGGAGCTCGACCGCCTTGAGCGCCGCCTCATCCAGCTGAAGATCCAGCGCGAGATGCTGAAGAAGGAGCAGGACGAGGAATCGAAGCAGCGCCTCGCCAACCTCGAGACGGAGATCGACAAGCTCGACCGGGAGTTCTCCGACCTCAACGAGGTGTGGAAGTCGGAGAAGGCCACATTGCAGGGCGCGACGAAGATCAAGGAGCAGATCGAGCAGGCCCGCCTCGAGCTGGAGGCCGCGCAGCGCCGGCAGGACTACGGTGCGATGAGCGAGATCCAGTACGGGCGCCTGCCTGCCCTGGAAGCCCAGCTGGCCGCCGCGCAGAAGGCGGAGAAGCAGGACTTCACCCTGCTGCAGGATCGCGTCACGGCGGAAGAGATCGCCGAGGTCGTGGCCCGCTGGACGGGTATTCCCGTCGCGAAGATGCTCGAGGGCGAGCGCGAGAAGCTGTTGCACATGGAAGATGCCCTGCATGCGCGCGTCGTGGGCCAGGACGAAGCGGTGCGCGCGGTGTCGGATGCCATCCGGCGGGCCCGCGCGGGCCTGTCCGATCCGAACCGCCCGTACGGTTCCTTCCTGTTCCTCGGCCCCACCGGCGTGGGCAAGACGGAGCTCTGCAAGGCGCTGGCCGATTTCCTCTTCGACACGCAGGACGCGATGGTGCGCATCGACATGAGCGAATTCATGGAGAAGCACTCCGTGAGCCGTCTCGTCGGCGCGCCTCCGGGTTATGTCGGTTACGAAGAGGGCGGTTACCTGACGGAGGCCGTGCGCCGTCGCCCCTACAGCGTGATCCTGCTGGACGAGGTGGAGAAGGCGCATCCGGATGTCTTCAACATCCTGCTCCAGGTGCTCGACGACGGTCGCCTCACGGACGGCCAGGGCCGCACGGTGGACTTCCGCAACACCGTGGTCGTGATGACCTCGAACCTCGGTTCGAACCTGATCCAGGAGCAGGCCGGCGACAGCGAGGCCGACTACCTGCAGATGAAGGCCTCGGTGCTGGGCGTGGTGCAGGCGCACTTCCGTCCGGAGTTCATCAACCGCCTGGACGACATCGTGGTATTCCGCCCGCTGGACAAGAACCAGATCCGCTCCATCGCGCGCATCCAGCTCGACTACCTGGCCCGTCGCCTCGCCGACCGCCAGCTGTCGCTGGACCTCACCGACAGGGCGCTGGATCTGCTCGGCAGCGCAGGGTTCGATCCGGTGTACGGCGCGCGGCCGCTGAAGCGGGCGATCCAGCAGCAGCTGGAAAATCCGCTGGCGCAGCGCATCCTGCAGGGCGTGTTCTCGCCCGGCCAGACGGTGCGCGTGGACTCGGACGGCAACCACCTGACGTTCGCGGCGGTCTGAATGCCCTAGGAGCCGCCATGGCGGCTCCTAGGGGAAATCACCATAATTCACCGGCTGAAATCCCCAGGACGCTCCACCCATGCCCATCTACGAATTCCAGTGCCAGGCCTGCGGCCACCGCTTCGACCGTCTGCAAAAGATGTCCGATCCGGATCCGACCGACTGTCCCACCTGCGGCGAACCGCGGGTCGGCCGCCTGCTGAGCGCGCCGCAGTTCCGTCTCGCGGGCAGCGGCTGGTACGAGACGGACTTCAAGAAGGACGGCGACAAGAAGCGCAACCTCGCGGAAGGTTCGTCCGGTGCGCCGGCCGCCGCGCCCGCACCGGCTCCCGCCCCGGCTCCCGCAGCTGCCGCCACCTCGCCGGGCGGCTCGTCGTCCACGTGATTACGGTCCTGGCGCCATCGGCACGGCTTCTCGTCTCGACGGCGGGCCGCGTTGGATGGGGCATCGGTTACTGAATGCCCCCTCGGGTTCTTGCGATCCATTCAATGATCGTTGCGACTTTCTCCGATAAGTTGGGGTCATTCACATCGGAGGTAGGGACATGAAAAGCATCCTGGCTCTGGCCGCGACGATCGCCGTCGGCGCCGCGGCCTTCGTGGCGCCGCACGTCGCGCAGGCGCAGCGCGGTGGCGACACGGTCAATTGCTACAGCGACAACGGCCGCCGATCGTACTGCCGCGTGCCTTGGCGCGATGCCCGCCTCATCCGGCAGGACTCCAGGACGGCCTGCATTCGCGGCCGTACCTGGGATATCGACCGCGGCGGCTTGTGGGTGGACGACGGCTGCCGGGGCATCTTCCAGGAGGCGCGCGGCTGGGGCGGCGGTGGCCGACCGGGTTGGGACGATCATCGGCCGGGTTGGGACGATCATCGTCCGGGCTGGGGCGGTGGTCCCGGCGGCGACGGCCGTATCGTCTCCTGCGACAGCAACGACAACAAGCGCGTCTTCTGCCGTTGGCCCATCGGCCGCGGCGCCCGTCTCGTGGAGCAGACCTCGCAGGCCATCTGCCGGGAGGGCTACAGCTACGGCTTCACCCGCGACGGCATCTGGGCCGACAGGGGCTGCCGCGGCAAGTTCGCCATCGGCCGCTGAGCGCCGTCCGGCGCCTGTTTTCGCCGCTATGAAGACCCCGGCTCGTGGTACGATCCGGGGTCTTTTCCCCAGAGTTCCCAGCGCATGCGCACCCACCTTTGCGGACTCATCGACGAGTCGCTGATCGGCCAGGACGTCACCCTCTGCGGGTGGGTCAATACCCTTCGCCTCCAGAGCCATGTGGCCTTCGTCGACCTCCGCGACCACGAGGGCCTCGCTCAGGTCGTCATCGAGCGCGAGAACGACGCGGCCTTCGCCGTCGCCGGGGAACTGGGCTACGAATTCGTGGTGAAGGTGACCGGCCAGGTCCGCAAGCGCCTGTCGGCCAACGACAAGCTCCGGACCGGCACGGTCGAGGTGCTGGCCGACAAGGTGGAGATCCTCAACGCCGCGCGCGACCTGCCGTTCGCGCTGCATGAGTCGCCGAACGAAGACTTGCGGATGACCTACCGCTACCTCGACATGCGCCGTCCCGAAATGCAGAAGATGATGCGGACGCGCACGGCGCTGGTGCGCGCATTGCGCCGCTACCTCGATGCCGCCGGTTTCCAGGACATCGAAACCCCCATCCTCACCAAGGCCACGCCCGAGGGCGCGCGCGACTACCTCGTGCCCAGCCGTGTGCATCCGGGCCAGTTCTACGCCTTGCCGCAGTCGCCGCAGCTGTTCAAGCAGATCCTGATGATGGCCGGCTTCGACCGCTACTACCAGATCGCGCGCTGCTTCCGCGACGAAGATCTGCGCGCCGACCGTCAGCCGGAATTCACCCAGCTCGACCTCGAATTCGCGTTCGTGGAAGAGCGCGACGTGCAGGATTTCGTGGAGAACCTGATCCGCCACGTGTTCCGCGAAGTGCGCGAGGTGGAGCTGGATGCCGTCTTCCCGCGCATGACCTACGAAGAGGCCATGCGCCGTTTCGGCTCGGACAAGCCCGACCTGCGCATTCCGCTGGAGCTGGTCGACATCGCCGATGCGGTGAAGCACGTCGAGTTCAAGGTGTTCTCCGGCCCGGCCAACGACCCGGCCGGTCGCGTGGCCGCGCTGCGCGTGCCGGGCGCCGCCGAGCTTTCGCGCAAGGACATCGATGGACTGACCGAATACGCCGCGAAGTACGGCGCGAAGGGTCTCGCGTGGCTGAAGGTGGACGATCTCGCGAAGGGCCGCGACGGCATCAACTCGCCCGTGGCGAAGTTCCTCGACGACGCCGCGCTGGCGCAGGTGCTGACGCTCACCGGCGCCGGCACGGGCGACATCGTCTTCTTCGGCGCGGGCGCCTGGAAGACGGTCACCGATTTCATGGGCGCGCTGCGCATCCGGCTCGGCCGCGATCGCGGCATGGTGGAGAACAGCTGGAAACCGCTGTGGGTCACCGATTTCCCGATGTTCGAATACGACGAGGAAGAAAAGCGCTTCGTCGCGCTGCATCATCCGTTCACCGCGCCGAAAGTCGACGACATCGCCGAATTGCGTGCCAACGCGGGTGTGGCGGTGAGCCGCGGCTACGACATGGTGCTCAACGGTAACGAGATCGGCGGCGGCTCCATTCGTATCCACCGTCCGGAAATGCAGAGCGCCGTGTTCGACCTGCTCGGCATCGGCGAGGCCGAGGCGGAAGCGAAGTTCGGCTTCCTGCTGAAGGCGCTGCGCCTGGGCGCGCCGCCGCATGGCGGCCTCGCCTTCGGCATCGACCGCATCGCCGCGCTGATGGCTGGCACCGAGTCCATCCGCGACGTGATCGCCTTCCCGAAGACCACCAGCGCACAGGACCTCATGACCGACGCCCCGTCGCAGGTCTCGGAGCCGCAGCTGAAGGAGCTGCACGTGCGCGTGGCCGCCGCGGAGCCGGCGAAAGCCTGACCCGGATGGCCCGATGACCGCCTCCCCCATTCACGTCCTGCTGCTGCACGGGCTGTGGATGCGCGGCTTCGCCATGGCCATGCTGCACCGGCGCCTCCGCGAAGAGGGTTTCCAGGTGCACCAGTTCGAGTACATGAGCGTGGCCGCGCCGCCGGAACAGGCGATCGCGCGGTTGCGCAAGCGCATCCGTGCGCTGGCGCCGGGGCCCGTCCACGTCGTGGGGCACAGTCTCGGCGGCGTCCTGGCGCTGCTTGCCTGCCGTGACGACGACCTGCCGGAAGGGCGGATCGTCTGTCTCGGCTCGCCGCTCAGCGGCAGCGGCGCCGCGCGCGGCCTCACCCATCGCTGGGGCGGCGACATGCTGCTGGGGCGCTCGAAGGAACTGCTGGAGCATGGCCTCGACCGCTGGGACGGTCGCCGCGAGGTGGGCGTCATCGCCGGCCGCCAGCCCATGGGACTCGGTTCGCTGGTGGGGGATGTGGGCATCGAACACGACGGGACGGTGGGGGTGGAGGAAACCCGGCTCCCGGGCCTCACCGCCCACTGCGTCCTGGAGACGAGCCACACCGGCATGCTGGTTTCGGCCGACGTGGCCCGCCAGGCGGCGCTTTTCCTGCGCGAAGGCCGTTTCGACGCCTGATTCCTGTGGGAGCCGCTATAGCGGCGGGAAGCCCACGGAGCGACGAAGCGGCAAGGCTGGTTCCCCTCGCCGCTATAGCGGCTCCTACAAGAAGGCCACTTCCGCTAGAATCGCGGCCCAGTCCGTCCGGTATGTCCAGGAATCGAACATGGGTAGAGGCCCGTCCATCGAAGGTCGCAAGAACGCCGAAGACGCCAAGCGCGCCAAGGTGTTCACCAAGCTGATCCGGGAAATCACCATCGCCACGCGCGGCGGCGTGCCCGATCCGAACGGCAACCCGCGCCTGCGCGCCGCCGTCGACAAGGCGCTGGCGGCCAACATGACCAAGGACACCATCGAGCGCGCGATCAAGCGCGGCTCGGGTGCCGAGGGCGGCGCGGACATGCACGAGATCCGCTACGAGGGCTATGGCCCGGCGGGCACCGCGCTCATCATCGATTGCGTCACCGACAACCAGACCCGTACCGTGGCCGACGTGCGCTCCGCGCTCAACAAGTTCGGCGGCAACATGGGTACCACCAATTCGGTGGCGTTCCAGTTCACCCGCGTGGGCCAGGTGGTGGTGCACACCGGCGGCGACGCCGGTGTCGAGGCGAAGCTCGAAGAGGCCGCCATCGAGAACAACGCCGAGGACATCGCCATCGAAAACGGCGTCGGCACCGTGCTGCTCGCCTCCGACCCGATCGCCGTCGAAGCCATGCGCAAGGTGCTGGTGGCGGCCGGTTTCGACGTCGAAAGCTCCGACGTCGTGATGCGCCCGAACGGCCCGCTGGTCACGCCGACCGGCGAAGCGCTGGAGCAGTTCGAGAAACTGCTCGAACGTCTGGATTCGCTCGACGACGTGGACGAGGTCTACCACAACGCCGTCCTGCCGGCCGACGACGAGGGCTGATGCCCCGTCGGCCTGCCGTCCTGCGCGCCTGCATCCTGCCATGACCCGCATCCTAGGTATCGATCCGGGTAGCCAGCGCACGGGCGTCGGCGTCATCGACGTGGCGGACGGCGGCGCCGTGAGCCATGTATGGCACGGCGCGCTGGTGGTGGGCGGGGAAGCGAGCTTTCCCCTGCGCCTGAAACGCATATTTGACGAACTGTGCGGCATCATCGGCGAGCACGGTCCGGCGGAAGCCGCGATCGAGCGCGTGTTCATGGCGCGCAACGCGGACTCGGCCCTCAAGCTCGGCCAGGCGCGCGGCGCGGCCGTGTGTGCCGTGGTCAGCCAGGGAATCGTCGTGCACGAGTACGCAGCGACCGAGGTGAAGCAGGCGGTGGTCGGTACCGGCCGCGCCGACAAGGCCCAGGTCCAGCACATGATCGGGATGATCCTCGGCATCAAGGGTCCGCTGCAGGCGGATGCCGCCGATGCGCTGGCGATCGCGATCGCCCATGCGCACACCCGTTCCAGCATCGAACGCGTGGGCATCCCGCGCACCGCATGGAGACGTCGCCGATGATCGGCCGCCTGCGTGGCACTCTCGTCAGCAAGCAACCCCCGTCGCTCCTCGTCGAGGTCGGTGGCGTGGGTTACGAGGTCGACGCCCCCATGTCGACCATCTACGACCTTCCCGCCACAGGCAAGGAAGTGATCCTGCTTACCCATTACGCGGTGAAGGAGGACGGCGTCGCGCTCTACGGCTTCCTGCGCGAGGCCGAGCGGGCGATGTTCCGGCATCTGCTCAAGGTGAGCGGCATCGGCGCGAAAATCGCGCTGGCAGTGCTTTCGGGCGTTGCCACCGACGAGCTCTCGCGGCTCGTCCACGCGGGCGACGTCGTGGCGCTGACCAAGATTCCCGGTATCGGAAAGAAGACGGCCGAGCGTATGGTGGTGGAACTGCGCGACCGCGTGGACGCCGTGGGCGTGCGCCTGCCCGTCAGTACCGTCGGGGGCGAAGCGGCCCCGGTGGACCCCGTGGGCGAAGCAACCGTCGCCCTGCAGCAACTTGGTTACAAGCCCGTGGAAGCGTCGCGGCTGGTGCAGAAGGCGGCCGCGGAAGGCGATTCCGCCGAGGCCATCATCCGCAAGGCGTTGCGCGCGGCGCTCGGAGGTTGAGAGTGAAGACGGAAAACCACACCGAAGACATTCAGCACGCGCACGGCCGCAGGCTCACCGCGCTCGCGCTCGGCGCCATCGGCGTCGTCTTCGGCGACATCGGCACCAGCCCGTTGTACACGATGAAGGAAACGCTGGGAACGCACGGCATGACGCCGCATCCGATGGCCGTCCTCGGCGTCCTCTCGCTGATCTTCTGGTCGCTGATCATGGTGGTGTCGCTCAAGTACGTCACCTTCGTGATGCGCGCCGACAACAAGGGCGAGGGCGGCATCATGGCGCTGATGGCGCTGGCGCAGCGTAGCGTCGCGGGGTCGCCGCGGGCCCGCTGGGTGCTGGCGGCGATCGGCATCTTCGGTGCATCGCTGTTCTACGGCGACGGCGTCATCACCCCGGCGATCTCCGTGCTTTCGGCGGTGGAAGGCCTGGAGGTCGCCGCGCCGCAGCTCGATACCTACGTGCTGCCCATCTGCCTGGTCATCATCTTCGTGCTCTTCGCCGTGCAGCGGCACGGCACCAACATCGTCGGCAAGGCCTTCGCGCCGGTGATGGTGGCATGGTTCCTCGTCCTGGCCTTCCTGGGCCTGCGCCAGATCGTGGCCCACCCGCAGGTGCTGGAGGCGCTGGATCCGCGCTACGCCGTCAGGTTCTTCCAGGAGCACGGCAAGCTTTCCTTCATCGCGCTGGGCGGCGTGGTCCTGTCGCTGACCGGCGCCGAGGCGCTGTACGCGGACATGGGCCACTTCGGCAAGCGGCCGATCCGCCTCGCCTGGTTCTGCTTCGTGCTTCCCGCGCTGCTGATCAACTATTTCGGCCAGGGCGCGCTGCTGCTGCACGACCAGACCGCGATCGAGAATCCGTTCTACCGGCTGGTGCCGGAAGACTGGCTTTACCCGATGGTGGCGTTGGCGACGATGGCGGCGATCATCGCCTCGCAGGCGGTCATTTCCGGCGCGTTCTCGATGACGCGCGAGGCGATGTCGCTGGGTTATTCGCCGCGCATGGCCGTCGTGCATACGTCGCACGAGATGTCCGGACAGATCTTCGTGCCATGGGTGAACCGGCTGTTGCTGGTGCTCGTGTTCCTCGCGGTGCTCGGCTTCCGCTCCTCGAACAACCTGGGTGCAGCCTACGGCATCGCGGTGACCGGCACGATGACGATGACCACGCTGCTGGCGCTGGTGGTGGCGCGCCGCCGCTGGAACTGGCATTGGTCCGCGGTCATCACCGTGGGCATCATTTTCCTCATCGTCGACCTTTCGTTCTTCGGCGCGAACGCGCTCAAGATCGCCCATGGCGGCTGGTTCCCGCTGGTACTGGGCGTGATCATCTTCACCGTGATGACCACGTGGCGCCGCGGCAGGGACCTCGTGGTCCGCGAGATCAAGCAGTCGGGCCTGGCGCTGGAGCCGTTCGTGGCGAACATCGCCGATCACCCGCCGCTGATGGTGCCGGGCACGGCCGTGTTCCTCACCGCGAACCAGAACGCGGTGCCGCACGCCATGCTGCACAACCTGAAGCACAACAAGGTGCTGCACGAGCGCAACGTGCTGCTCACCGTGGAAATGCTCGAGACGCCGGTGGCGGATGACGAGGAGCGGATGGAAGTGATCGAATACGGCAGCGGGTTCTATGGCCTGCAGCTGCGTTACGGTTTCGCCGAGGATCCGAACATCCCGATGTCGCTCTCCCGCGCGGGCGCGCTCGGCCTCGACTTCGACATGATGGACACCACGTTCTTCCTCTCCCGCGAAACCATCGTGGCCGACGTGCGCCGGCCCGGCATGGCCCTGTGGCGCGACAAGCTGTTCGCCTTCCTCGCCCGCAACGCGATGCCGGCCACGGCGTTCTTCCAGATTCCGGGCAACCGCCTGATCGAACTGGGCGCCCAGGTCGAGATCTGAACCCGTCGCTCCTGCGAAGGCAGGAGCACAGCGTCTTCAACGCAGGAGTCGCTGGGTGCCTGCCTCCGCAGGCACGACGACAAAAGCACTGCCATAATGGCCGCCATGTCCGAGCACCGCATCATTTCCTCCGCCGCCGCCATGGACGATGAGGCGCTGGAGGCCAGCATCCGACCCAAGCGACTGGCCGAGTACCTCGGCCAGCGGGCGGTGCGCGAGCAGATGGCCATCTATATCGAGGCCGCGCGGCGGCGGGGCGGGGCGCTGGACCATACCCTCATCTTCGGCCCGCCCGGCCTGGGCAAGACGACGCTTTCGCACGTGATCGCCAACGAGCTGGGCGTGAGCGTGCGCTCCACCTCCGGCCCGGTGCTCGAACGCGCGGGCGATCTCGCGGCCTTGCTGACCAACCTGGAGGCGAACGACGTCCTCTTCGTGGACGAGATCCATCGCCTGTCCCCGGTGGTCGAGGAAGTGCTCTATCCGGCGATGGAAGACTTCCAGATCGACATCATGATCGGCGAGGGCCCGGCGGCCCGCTCGATCAAGCTCGACCTCCCTCCCTTCACGCTGATTGGCGCGACCACGCGCGCGGGCCTGCTCACCGGCCCCCTGCGCGACCGCTTCGGCATCATCCAGCGGCTGGAGTTCTACAGCGTCGACGAACTCACGGCGATCGTGCGCCGGGCGGCGCGGATCTTCGGCATCGAGTGCGACGTGGACGGCGCGATCGAGATCGCCCGCCGCTCGCGCGGCACGCCGCGCATCGCGAACCGCCTGCTGCGCCGCGTGCGCGACTTCGCCGAGGTACGCGGCGACGGACGGATCTCCCATGAACTGGCCCGTGCCGCCACCGACATGCTCAAGGTGGACGCCGAGGGTTTCGACGACCTCGACCGCCGGTTGCTCGGGATCATCATCGAGAACTTCGACGGCGGCCCGGTGGGCGTGGAATCGCTGGCGGCCGCATTGAGCGAGGACCGCGGCACCCTCGAGGACGTGGTCGAGCCTTACCTCATCCAGCAGGGTTACCTGATCCGGACCGCGCGGGGCCGCATGGCCTCGGCCAAGGCCTGGCGGCACCTGGGCCTGACCCCGCCACCCCGCCAGGCGGCCACCCCGGACCTTTTCTCGGACGAGGCATGAGCGTTTTCAGCTGGCCCGTGCGCATCTATTGGGAAGACACCGACGCCGGCGGCGTCGTCTACCACGCCAACTACATCCGTTTCATGGAGCGGGCACGGACCGAGTGGTTACGTGCGCAGGGCATCGACCAGCTCGCCCTGCGCGAGGAGACGGCGCTCGGGTTCGTGGTCCGCGACATGCACCTGGATTTCCATCGCCCGGCCCGTCTGGATGATGAACTCCGGGTCACGGTAAGCGTCAAAGAGCGTCGTTCAGCCAGTATGCTGTTCGGTCAGGAGATTGTGCGAGGGGAGGAGGCACTGGTCCGCGCGAAAGTGCGGGTGGCGTGCGTCAACCTGGACACGATGCGCCCGGCGCAGATCCCCGCGGGCCTGTTCGCCCAAGAATTCCCCATTACCTGAAAGTTACCCGGCGGAGAGCCCTCAAGCGATGAACGGTGGACTGAACATTTTCAAGCTGGTTTCGGAAGCGAGCCTGCCCGTACAAGGGGTGATGCTCCTCTTGCTGGTGTTCTCGTTCCTGTCCTGGGTGATCATCATCCGCAAGTACAGCCAGCTGAAGACGGCACACGACAACGCCGAGACCTTCGAGGACCGCTTCTGGTCCGGCGCCGACCTGGCCGCCCTGTTCCGCGAAGTGGGCAACCGTGACGGCCAGCACGGCATCGAGAACGTCTTCGAGGCGGGTTTCCGCGAGTTCGCCCGCCAGCGCCAGCGCCGCGTCACCGACGCCAACCGCGTCATCGAGGGTTCGGAACGCGCCATGCGCGTGGCCGGTACCCGCGAGATCGGCAAGCTGGAGCAGAACCTGGAGTTCCTGGCCAACGTCGGTTCGATCAGCCCTTACGTGGGCCTGTTCGGTACCGTGTGGGGCATCATGGGCGCGTTCCAGGGCCTGGGCGAGATGAAGGACGTGACCATCTCGGTGGTCGCCCCGCACATCTCCGAGGCCCTGATCGCCACGGCCATGGGCCTGTTCGCGGCGATCCCGGCCGTCTGGGCGTACAACCGCTACGCCAACAAGGTCGAGCGCATCGCGTCGCGCTACGAGGTGTTCCAGGAAGAGTTCTCCTCCGTGCTGCAGCGCCAGATCCATACCGACGAAGCGGCCTGAGCGGAGCGTACGCGATGCGCACTAACTACCGCCGGCACAAGCGGAAACTGAAGTCCGAGATCAACGTCGTTCCGTACATCGACGTGATGCTCGTGCTGCTGATCATCTTCATGGTCACCACGCCGATGATGAACCTCGGCGTGGACATCCAGCTGCCGCAGACGAACGCCAAGTCGCTGCAGGACAAGAAGGACCCGATTGTCGTGTCCGTGGACGAGAACGGGCAGATCTACCTCACGGCCAACGGCGCCAAGCGCGAGCCGGTCAGCGAGGACGAATTCCGCAAGAAGGTCACCGCCTTCCACGACGCGAACCCGGAGCTCCAGGTCCTCGTCGCGGGCGACCAGCGCGTGGGCTACGGCAAGGTCTATTCGATCCTCCCGATCCTCCAGGAGGCGGGTGTCTCCAAGATCGGCCTGATGAGCCAGCCCCAGTCGGCGCAGAATGGAAAACCGTAACGGCACGCCCCGCGCGGTCGTCCTCGCCGCGCTCCTGCACATCGGCATCGTGGCCTTCCTGGGCCTCGCCATCATTCCGTGCTCGGATTACGAGAAATGGGCCGAGGCCATCGGCCTGCCCGCGGAGTGGAATCCTCTGACGTGCCCGGCGCCGCTGGAATTGCCCGGCCAGATCATCGAGGCAACCCTGGTGGGGCCCACCGGCAGTCCGCCGCCGAAGGCGACGAAGGCCAAGCCCGTGCCGAACACCACGCCGCCGCCCCCGGTGGTGCCGACGCCGACGCCGCCGCAGGAAAAACCCAAGGTCGAGACCCTCCCGCCGCCGCCCAAGCAGCCGGACCTCAAGGACCAGGAAAAAGTGGTCGACGACGCGGTGCAGAAGGCCGAGGACGCCAAGCGGCTGCAGGAAGAGAAGCAGCGCCAGCGCCAGGCCGAGCTGGACGCCGAGCAGGAGCAGAAGAAGAAAGAGAAGCAAAAGGAAATCGACGAGATCTTCAAGCAGCTCGACGCCGCGAAGGCCCAGACCAGGAAGGCCGACAGCACCAAGAAGCAGGCCGAGCAGCAGCTGAAAGACCTGCAGAACGCCAAGGACGACGGCCTGCCGGACCTGCCCCCGGCGGATCAGAGGCAGTCGGGCACCAATGGCCGCGACACCGGGAAGCTGGGCCAGTACCTGGCCGCGATCCAGAACTCGGTGACGCAGAACTGGCTCCGTCCGGACAGCATGCCGGCGACCTCCTGCGTGGTGCACATCGTCCAGGTACCGGGCGGCCAGGTGCTGAGCGCCAAGGTCGACGCCAGCTGCCCCTACGACGCCGCCGGCCGCGCTTCGGTCGAAAACGCCGTGCTGCGCGCCCAGCCGCTGCCCTACCAGGGCTTCGAGGATGTCTTCCAGCGCAACCTAACGTTCACGTTCAGGCCGCAATGATGTAGCGCGCCCCGTCCCGGCCCCGTGCCGGGAGGGGCGGTTCAGATTCGGGTCACGCATGACGTGACCGTCGCGTTAACATTTCGCAGTCCCACATACCCAGGTCGCAGTGAACCCGCCCATGCGCAGAACGTTTTCCCGACTCGTCCTCCTCCTCGCCGCGTTGGCCGCCCTCGTGGCCGGCCCCGCCGCCGCCCAGTCGCTCAACGTGGAAATCGTCGGCGGACTGAAGACGGCCATCCCCATCGCCGTCGTCCCGTTCGCCCAGGCGGGCGGTGCGCCACTGCCGACCGACGTCTCCGACGTCATCCGGGCCGATTTCAACCGCTCGGGCAAGTTCCGCTCCCTGGAGAAGAACGACATCGTCGAGACCCCGTCGCAGGGTTCCGACATCAAGTTCGCCACCTGGCGTCTGCTCAAGCAGGATTACCTGACCATCGGCCGCATCAGCGACGCCGGCGGCGGCATGCTCAAGGTCGAGTACGAACTGTGGGACGTGAACCGCCAGCAGAGCCTGCTCGCCCAGTCCTTCACCGCCCCGGCGGGGGACCTCCGCGGTGTGGCCCACCAGATCGCCGACCAGATCTACGAGAAGATCACCGGCGTCCGCGGTGCCTTCTGGACCCGTATCGCCTATATCACCGCCGTGGGTACCGGCAACAACACCACCTACTCGCTGATCGTGGCGGATTCGGACGGCTATAACCCGCAGGTCGTGGCCCGCTCGCGCGAGTCCCTGCTTGGCCCGGCCTGGTCGCCGGACGGCAGCAAGATCGCCTACGTATCTTTCGAGAGCGGCAACTCGCAGGTCTACATACAGAACATCTCGACCGGTTCGCGCAGCCTGATTGCCTCGCATCCGCGCGGCATCAACAGCGCCCCGTCGTGGTCGCCGGACGGCAGCAAGCTGGCGGTGAGCCTGTCCTACGTGGGCAATCCGGAGATCTTCGTCATCGACGTGGCCAGCCGGACCGAGACCCGGGTCACCAACAACTTCGCCATCGATACCGAGCCCACCTTCACGCCGGACGGCCAGAGCATCATTTTCACCTCCGATCGCTCGGGCAAGCCGCAGCTCTACCAGATGCCGGCGTCCGGCGGTTCCGCCCAGCGGCTCACGTTCCAGGGCGGCTTCAACGCCAGCGCCTCCGTGAGCTACGACGGCAAGCAGATTGCGATGGTGCAGGGAAACGGGAACGTGTATCGTATCGCCATCATGGACCGTAGTCTGGGTGGCCAGGTGCGCTTCGTTTCCCCGGGTAACGTGGACGATTCGCCCAGCTTCGCGCCCAACGCCAGCATGCTGCTGTATGCGGCGTCGCAGGGCACGCGCGGCGTCCTGTATGCGGTTTCAGCCGACGGGCTCGTGCGTCAGCGTCTGGTGCTTTCGGATGGCGACGTGCGCGAACCGTCATGGGGACCCTATCGACAGCGCTGATGGCGCGCCCTCGCGGGCGGCGACATGGGCAACGTCCAGGGAAGGGCGCGGCATGTCCGCGCCTTTTCGGCGGACGTAAGGTTTTCTGGCAGCTGCCTCCGGGCGGCTGCCGGAGCGAAGACGCCGGGCGCGGGACAGCGCCCCGTCGGCGTAGATGTAAGTAAAAAAACAGCCGGACAACCGGCGGTGCCTGTCCCGAAACCGAAAACCGACTGTCGGAACTCAACTGTTGAAGGAACGTCCCATGAATAAGACCGTTACCGTCACCCTGGCTGCCCTGCTCTGCGTTGGCGCCGCCGCGTGCTCGAAGAAGAACACCAAGCCCGTCGCCCCGCCGGAACAGCAGCCGGTCGCGCAGACCCAGGCCCCGACCAGCGACGGCAAGTACCAGCCGTCCGATCTCGATACCGATGCCTGCCTCCGTCAGCGCGTCGTGTACTTCGACTTCGACAAGAACGACGTCAAGCCGGAGTTCCAGCAGATCATCGCTTGCCACGCCAAGTACCTGCAGGACCGTCCGCAGTCCGCGATGACCCTCGAAGGCAACACCGACGAGCGCGGCACCCGCGAGTACAACCTGGGCCTCGGCGAGCGCCGCGGCAATGCCGTCTCCAGCGCCCTCCAGGCCGCTGGCGGTTCGGCTGGCCAGATCAACGTGACCAGCTACGGTAAGGAGAAGCCGACCTGCCGTGAGCACAACGAAGACTGCTGGGCCAAGAACCGTCGCGTCGAGATCGTGTACACCGCGAAGTAAGTGATGAAGAAGACTCTGGCTAACAGTTTCACGGCCAGGCTTGGCGTGGCGGGCGCGATCGCGTCCGCCACGCTTTTTGCTTTCCCGGCCATCGCGCAGGACACCCGCCTCAGCCTCGCCGACCGCGTGTCGCGGCTCGAGCAGCAGTCGCAGGCGCAGGCCGGCAGCCTTTCCCTGGTGAACCAGGTCAACGATCTCCAGCAGCAGCTCTCGCAGCTGCAGGGCAAGATCGAGGAACTGCAGCACCAGAACCAGCAACTCCAGGATGCCCAGAAGGCACAGTACGCGGACATCGATTCGCGGCTGGGCCGGATCGAAAAGGGTGGGGCGCCGCAGGGCCAGCAGCCCGCCGCCTCGGCCACCACGCCGGCGCCCACCGCGCCTTCGGCCGCGACACAGGCACCGACTGCCGCCGCGGCACCGGGTCCGGCGCCCGCCAGCAGCGCGCCGGCCCATGCGGACGCCGACCAGCAAGCCGCGTACGACGCCGCCTTCAAGTCGCTGCGTGCCGGCGATTACGTCACCGCTTCCCGCGGCTTCCGCGACTTCCTGGTGAAGTACCCGGACAGCCCGCTCGCGCCCAATGCCTACTACTGGCTGGGCGAGTCGTACTACGTGACGATGAACTACCCCGTGGCCATCGAGGCCTTCCAGCGGCTCGTGAAGCAGTACCCGCAGAGCGACAAGGTTTCCGACGGGCTGCTCAAGGTCGGCTACTGCCAGATCGAACTGAAGCAGCAGGATGCCGCCATCGCCACGCTGAAGCAGGTTTCCGCCAAGTATCCGGGCACGAAGGCCGCCGGCCTCGCACAGGAACGCCTGCGCCGCCTGCAGCGCCAGACGGCCAACTGATCCGATGAACGGCAGCACCGCAACGCCGGCGGATGTTTCGCCGGCCGCGCCCGTCCGGGAGCGGCTGCGCATCACCGAGATCTTCCATTCCGTGCAGGGCGAGGCGGACGCCATCGGCTGGCCCACCGTGTTCGTGCGCCTTACCGGTTGCCCGCTGCGTTGCGTGTGGTGCGATACCGAATACTCCTTCCACGGCGGCCAGTGGCACGACATCGACGCGATTCTCGCGGAGGTCGCCCGGCATGGCGCGCGCCACGTCTGCGTGACCGGCGGCGAGCCGCTGGCGCAGAAGCGCTGCCTGATCCTGCTGCGCAAGCTCTGCGACGCCGGCTACGAGGTGTCGGTGGAAACCTCCGGTGCGCTCGACGTGTCGTCCGTGGACCCGCGCGTCCGCAAGGTCATGGACCTGAAGGCGCCGGACTCCGGCGAGAGCGCGCGCAACCTGTGGTCCAACCTCGACCACCTGCTGCCGCACGACCAGGTCAAGTTCGTGATCGCCAGCCGGGCCGATTTCGAGTGGTCGCGCGACGTCGTGCGCGAGCATGCGCTCGATCGCAAGGCCATGGTCCTCTTCTCCCCCGTGTGGTCGAAGGTCGAGCCGCGCGAACTGGCCGAGTGGATACTCGCCGAACGCCTCCCCGTGCGCTTCCAGCTGCAACTGCACAAGCTGCTCTGGAACGACGCCGCGGGCCACTGATTCCAGGGTAACCGCATGAACGCTCCGAACACTCCCCGCAGGGCCGTCATCCTCGTCTCCGGTGGCATGGACTCCGCCGTCACGATCGCCATGGCGCGCGAGCAGGGCTTCGAGGTCTACGCGCTCAGCGTCGCCTACGGCCAGCGCCATAACTCCGAACTGGAGGCCTCCGAGCGCGTCGCGAACATGCTGGGCGCCGTCAGGCACAAGACCGTTCACGTCGACCTGCGCAGCATCGGCGGTTCGGCGCTCACCGCCGACATCGACGTGCCGGAGGAGGGTGGGGAGGGCATTCCCGTGACCTATGTGCCGGCGCGCAACACGATCATGCTGTCGATCGCGCTGGGCTGGGCCGAGGTGCTGGGTTCCAACGACATCTTCTGCGGCGTGAACGCCGTCGACTATTCCGGCTATCCGGATTGCCGCCCCGCTTTCATCGAGGCCTTCCAGGCGCTGGCGAACGTGGCGACGAAGGCGGGCGTGGAAGGTGCGGGCATCCGCATCCATGCGCCGCTGATGCAGATGGGCAAGGGCGACATCGTGCGGGAAGGCATGCGCCTCGGCGTGGATTTCGCGGCGACGGTCAGCTGCTACAAGGCCGACGCCGACGGGCGCGCCTGCGGCCACTGCGATGCGTGCCGCCTGCGCGCGGAAGGTTTTGCGAAGGCTGGAGTGATCGACCCGACGCGCTACGCCTGATCCAGACGATGGCGGGAGCGAATGGTGGGTCGTGACGGATTCGAACCGTCGACCTACGGATTAAAAGTCCGCTGCTCTACCGACTGAGCTAACGACCCACACGCGAGAACCGGTAAGTTTACGAGGCGAAGGCGGCCCGCACAACCATTCCGGTTCAGGTGCTGAGCACGATGGCCTCGACATCGCCACCTGCCTCGCGCCAGGCGCCCAGGCCGCCGGTGAGTGGGCGGACGTTGGAGAAGCCGAGTTTGCTCAGGCGCTCCGCGACCTTCGCGGCGGATACCTCGTTGGGGCACGAGCAATAAATGACCAGGGCACTGTGCCGGGGCAGGGTGGCCAGTTCCTGGTCGGCGGTGGCGAGGTCGAACAGGCGCGAGCCGGGGATCACGTACGGGTCGTCACGGCGGCTTATGGCCGAGCGCACGTCGACGATCAGCGCGCCGGGCTCGTTAGCCAGCAGCAGCGACAGCTCGTCGACGGAAATCCGGCTCTTGCGCAGCCGCGCCAGGAGCAGCGTGCGGCGCACGTAGCGGAAGGCGATCCACAGCGCCAGGCCGATCGCCGCGACGGCGGCCATACCGATGCCGAACTCGCGAAGCAGCGCCAGCACGGCATCGATCTGCCGGTAGAACAACATGCCGGCCGACAGTCCCACCACCACCCACAGCGCGGCGCCGACCAGGTCGTACACGGTGAAGCGCGAGAAGCGGGTATCGCCCGCGCCGGCGATGGGAATCGCCACCAGCGACAACCCGGGAATGAAGCGGGATACCAGCAACAACTTCACGCCACGCTTCTCGAAGAAACCGCTCGCGCGGCGCACGCAGGTGTCCGGCGACAGCGAGATGCGGCAGAGTCCGTCCAGTACGCGATAGCCGAAGCGGCGGCCGGTGAGGAACCAGGCGGCGTCGCCGAGGAAGGCGCCGGCGAGCGCGGCGAAGAAGGTGCCGATGATCAGCAACGGGTCGCGTGCCGCGACCAGCGTGCTGCCGAGAACGATGAGGGTGGGCATCGCCGGAACGGGCAGCCCGATGGCACCGGCGAACACGCCGACGAACGCCACGATGGGCGCCGTGTCCGACCAGTTGATGCTCGCCACGCCCGTGTTCCTCGAAAGGGGGTTTCCTTGCTCCCCGCAACGATACGCCGGTCGCCGGACGCGCGACAGAGGGGAACCCTTCCTACCAGGCGGAATGCCATTGGAGGGCGGCGGCGTGACGCGCGGCCGGGCCGATGGCCGTGCCTTCGAATTCCGCCCAGAAGAGGCTTCCGCGGCCCGGGCTGGAGCGCACGCCGATCCGGCCGCCAAGTGTGTCCGCGATGCGACGGGCCACGGCAAGGGCGAGTCCATAACCCGGGTGGCCCGGCAGGCGCGTGAACTCCTCGAAGACGCGTGCCTGCATTCCCGGCTCGAGACCCATGCCGTTGTCGCGCACCTCCAGCCGGATGGCGTTTCCGCGGCGGCGGATCGCGACCAGCACGCGTCCGTGCGGGGTGCTGAGCACGGCGTTGGACACCAGCCGGTGCAGCAGTTCGCCGAACAGCGCGGGATCGGTGTGCAGCGGCACGCGCCCGCCGCGCCAGCGCACGTCGACGCCGAGCCGCGCGGCATCCGCCTCGATCGCCGAGCGACCGCGCACGAAGAGGTCGGCGGCGATGAGGTCCACCGCCGCGGGCTCCACCGCGCCGGCGTCGAAACGAGCCATGTCGAGAAGGCCGTCGAGCAGCTCGCCCAGCCGGGTGAGGCTGCTGCGCATCTGACCGAGCACGGCACGCTGGCGAAGATCCTCGCCGGGTTGCATGCCCGCGACGAAGAGCGCGAGTGCCTGCAAGGGCTGGCGGAAGTGATCGCCCACCTGTTCGACGAAGCGGGTATGCCGGGCGATGTCCTGCAGGCGCTGCCGCAACGCTTCCGCCATCGCCGCGTCATGTCGTGCGCGCAGGTCCACCAGCTCGTCGAGCAGCCGGTCGATCGCATGCAGTTCGTCGTCGCCGCCGCGCTCCAGCGCGGTACGCGGATGGAGGATGCGATCGATGCGCGCACGCATCCGTTCGACGGGGGCCAGCATGTCGCGCTCGAGGCCGCGCCGCGCGAGCGCGAAGAGCCACACCACGCCAGTGCACAGAAGCATCGTCATGAGCAATCCCGCCACATGGCGTTCGTGCAGCGCCGTCGCGTCCGTGACGGTCTCGAGCTCGCCCGCGTCGGTGTTCGTCCAGACGTGCAGGTGGCGGCCGGGTGCGAGCCGTCGACCGCTGTCCACGACGAGGTCGCTCGCGTTGTCCCTGTGAAGGATGGCTTCCTGGGTGGGTGCGCTGCGCAACAGGGCGCGGGCGAGCGCGTCGCGCGTGGCGTCGTCGTTCGAGGTTTCGGCGATCGATGCCGCGATGCGTATCGCCTGGATGCTCGCGACAGCGTGGGCTTCCGCAGTCGCGGCGCGCATGTGCAGGGCGCCGAGCATGGCCGCCAGGAGCAAGGCAACGACGGTCATCGGCAGCAAACCTTTGACGATCAGCTGCCTTCGCAGTGACGCAGGCCTTCCTGGCGATCGCGGCGACACGGTCATGAGGGGCCTTAGGGCGCGGAGTCTCATGACGAATCTATGAAACGCGGGGAGGTTTCGCGATAGACAAGGGGAGCTAATCCCGCGGCCTATATCGTCCGGCCTATCACTTCCCTCGCAGGCGCGCGACGAGGCCGTCGTGATCGCTGCGGATCTTGTGGAAGCGGGCATCGCGCGCGCCCTCGCTCACCCATTGCGCGCTGCTGGCGCGGCGCTGCTCCAGCGTGTATTCGATGTCGGCGAAGGGAACGAGCTCGGCGTTTCCCGCGGGGGCGAAGCCGCTGATGTCGTGGATCCGCTTGAGATTGGCTTCCTCGCGCGGGCCGTCCTTGCCCTTGCCGTAGCCCGTGATGAAGGCCGCGACCTGGGCCCGCAAGGTGGCGGGCAGGTCGTTGCGGATCACGATCACCGCGTGCGGGATCAGCGAGGACTTCCACAGGATGCGCAGGCGCGCGTACTGCTCGGGGAAGTGCTGCTGGAAGCGCTCCAGGTCGGCCGTGTTGTTGGTCGCCACGTCCACCTCGCCGTTCGATACCGCCAGCGCGTTGTTCTGGTGGTTGTCGACATGCACGCTGGCGAAGAAGGTGTCCGAATCCACGCCGCGGTTCGCGAACAGCTGCGTTTCGGGAACCAGGTAACCGGATACCGACAAGGCCTCGCCGCGCGCGAAGCGCCACTTTCCGGGGTGCGCGAAGAGCTGGGCGAGGGTGCGCAGGCGCGAATCCGCGGCCACGACCAGCACGGCGTAATAGCCGCGCGATCCGTCGCCGCGCGTGAGCTGCCCGATTACCTGCATGTTCTGCCGGGTGACGGCATCCAGCGCCAGCCGCCCGGAGAGGAAGGCGATGTCGACGCGCTGCTCGCTGATCGCTTGCGCGATGCCTTCGTAGGTGGTGACCGAGACGGGGCGCACCTGGCGGCCGAGCGCCTTCTGCAGGTCGTCCAGCATGGGCCGCCAGGCTTCGAGCGATTCCGCGGGGCCGCCGATGGGAAGGATGCCGAAGGTCAGTGGCGCCTGGGGATCCACGTCGCCGGGCGTCGCGGCGCCGGCCGGCAGGGCGGCGAGCAGGCAGACCAGCCATGCGGCCAGCCAGCCTCGCACGATCAGTCGCCGAGGTGTTGCGCGGCGACGAGGGCCTCGAGCCGGTTGCGCACATGCAACGCGCGGAAGATCGCAGCCAGGTGGATCTTCACCGTGCCCTCGCTGATCTGCAGCTCGCGCGCGATCAGCTTGTTCGGACGGCCCTTCGCGAGGAGCTTCAGGACGTCGATCTGGCGATCGGTGAGGACCGTCGCCAGCCGTTCCTTCGTGGTCAGCCCGTCGTTGCCGTTGGACAGCGCGAAGGTGGGCGCCACGGTCGCGGCGGCCGATTTCATCGCCTCGGGCGGAACGTAGATGCCGCCGCCCACCACGAGGCGCACGGCATTGAGGATGACGTCGGGCGGCGACGACTTCGGGATGTATCCCTGCACGCCGAGATCGAGGACGTGGCGGATCGCCGAAGGATCCTCGGTGCCGGACAGCACGATCACGGGACGGCCGCGCGACCCGGTGTCGTCGCCGGGATCGCGCAGGGCGGCCACGGCGGCCTTGATATGGTCGACACCTTCCGCGCCCGGCATCGCCATGTCGATGAGGGCCACGTCCGGCGCAGGCAACTCCTTGAGCCGTTGCTCGAGTTCCCTGACGCTTTCGGCTTCGACGAAATCGACATCGTCGCCCAGTTCGCGAAGCTTGAGCTTCACGCCCTCGATGATGAGCCGATGATCGTCCGCGATCAGAACACGCATGCCTTTCCTCCGCCCGCCAGGCTTGCGAGCCACCCCGTTGAGGGGACCATAGCCCTACGGGCCCCGGTCGGCAAGCAGGCCATCCGGCTCAGACGGCTGCCCGATGGACAGTCCATGCCGAAACCATTACCTCGTGCAGACGCTCCGGGGATACTGGCTTGAACAGCACCTGGGTGGCCGTCTGGTCTATGTGATGCAGGAACTCGCCTCGGGTCTCGCCCGTGATCAGCACGCGGGCGAACGGCGGCGGATCGCCGGGCCGGCGGCGGTAGTAACGGTCGAGCAGGTCGATCACCTCCATGCCCGTGCCCTCGCGCAGGCGCAGGTCCGAGATGACGATGTCCGGCGGCTGCATCCACTGGTGGACGGCCTCCATCGCCTGCTGGGCGTCCTCGGCGGTCATCACCTCGCACCCCCAACTGCCCAGGAGGTAGCTTATTCCGGCAAGGATGGTCGGTTCGTCGTCGATCACGAGCACGCGCATGCCCACGATGTCGCGTGGCATGCCCGGGTCGACGGCCGGCGCGGGCGCGGCATCCATCATCCCGGGTTGCGCCTCGGGCAGGACGATCGAGAAGAGGGTGCCCTTGCCCGGCCGGGAACGGACGGTCGCGCGGGTGCCGAGCAGGCCGGCCAGCTTCTGTACCGTCGACAGGCCGAGCCCCAGGCCGCGCCGCGTGCCTTCCGGCCGCCCGGTCTCCGGGCCGCCCTCCACCCGGTAGAACTCGTCGAAGATGTGCTGCAGGTGTTCCTTGGCGATGCCCAGGCCGGTGTCCCAGACATCCACGCGAACGCTGCCGTCCTGCCGCCGCCGCGCGCCCACGAGCACGCCGCCGGTGCGCGTGTAGCGCAGCGCGTTGCTCACGAGGTTGTTCAGGATGCGCGCGAGCATGGTGCGGTCGGAGCGCACCCAGAGGCGGGTCGTGCGCACCACGAGACGGAGGTCGTGCTGCTCGGCCACCATGCGGAAGTTCACGCTGACTTCCTCGAAGACTTCGTCCAGGGGCACGTCGCGGATCACCGCGGGCATCGCGCCGGTCTCGAGGCGCGAGAGGTCGAGCAGCTCGCCGAACAGGTGGTCGAGCGACTCGACGCATTCCTGGATGTGCGCGATGCGGTTGAGGCGCACCGGGTCGTACTCGTCCACCGCCAGCCCGGAGGAGAACAGCGTGAGCGCGTAGAGGGGCTGGCGCAGGTCGTGGGACGCGGCGGCGAGAAAGCGTGCCTTGGCCACGCTGGCCGCCTCCAGGGCGGCGTTCTTGCGGGCCAGCTCGTCGGTCGCGGTGGCGATCTCGCGCTCCATGCCGATCTGCGCGTGCAGCAGTTTGGAGGCCGCGCCGTTGAAGCCGCGCTGCAGGTCGCCGATCTCCGTGTCGTCGGTGACCGGGACCACCACCGTGCGGTCGCCGAGGCCCAGCTGGCGCACGGCGATGGCGAGGTTGCGCAGGGGCGCGCTCAGCCAACGCGCCGTGGACCAGCCGATCATCACGGCGATGAGCAGGCTGAGGGCCAGCCAGACCAGCGCGTTGTGCAAGCTGGCTCGCTGCGCCGCGACAGCGTCTTCCACGCTGACGTCCACGGTGACCGAGCCGACCGCGCGGCGGGACAGCGGATCGAGGATCTCGCGGGATACGGTGAGACCGTTGTCGTCGTCGTCGCCGGCGGCGGCGATGGACCCGTTCACGCGATCGGCCAGGATCTCGCCGTCGCGGTCGCTGATGCGCACGCGCGACACCTGCGGCAGCTGCACGATGGACTGCGCGATCCGGCCCAGTTCGCGCCGTTCGCCGGTGCGCAGGGCGTCGCCCGACACTGTGGCGGCCTGTTGCGCGATCGCGTCCGCGGTGGACCGCCCCATTTCGTGCAGGGTGTCCATCTGGTGGCGGGTGAGGAGCGTGACCAGCAGGATCGCGCTGATTGCCGTCGGTACGAGCGCCACGCAGGTCAGGCGCTGCACGAGCGACGTGCGTCGCCAGACTTTTTCCAGCCATGGAGCGGATAGGTCACGCATGCGTTCATTGTTCCCCTGGCGCTACCCGTCCAAAGGCCACGCGAGGGCGTAAGCCTAACGCAGAACGGAGTAGAGGCGGCGTCAGCGCGGACGGCGCAGACGCGTGACCAGGGTGCGCGCGGCCAGGGGAAGGATCGTGAGGATCGCGAAGGCGGCCAGCGGCACGAGGATACGGCCGTCCAGCAGGTTGGCGGCGCTCACCGCCTTGCCGTCCCCCAGCGTCTCGCCGAGCCCCGCCCCCACGGAACTCTCCACGAACAGCGACACCGTGCCGCCGAGCCAGGTGGCGCCGATGAAGAGCCACAGCGGGCAGCGCAGCCAGGCCAGGGCCACCGTCATGGCGCCGAGCGGGACGACGGGCACGAACCGGAGGGCCAGCGTGTAGGTCACGGGATGCGCGGCGAAGCCCTTGCGCAGGCGCTGGGCGAGCAGCGGTGGGTCCTTCCGGCCGGCGCCGAAGGCATAACGGCTGGCGAGGTACAACGCCAGCGAGCCGAGCACGAGCGCCACCGACGAAAGGGCGGTGCCCTCCACGGCCCCGAACAACAGGCCACCGCCCAGCACGAGCAGGATGGTACCGGGCACGCCGGTGGCGATCGCCAGCGCCAGCAGGCCGGCGAAGGCGAGCCGCGAGGTCACGGGGTTTGCGGCGATTCCCGCACGGAGGTGACCCTCCTCGGCAAGCAGACGGTGCGGTTCGAAACGGTCGAGCGCGCCGCTGGCGAACAGCGCGGCGCCTCCGGCGAGGAGAAGGAGCAATGGCAGCAGGGCGCGCCAGCGGCCGGTCACCTCAGGGTGTCCCTGGCGCGCACCGGCTCAATACGCCGGGCCCGATTCGCCGTAGCGGCGCAGCACGGCGCATGCCTCCTCACGGCGGATGTCCCGGCGCACGGCGATGCCGCGGCGCTCGAGTTCGCCGATCCAGTCCGGCGGGAGCGGGCCCTCGTCGAAGGTCGTGAGTTCCTCGACGTCTTCGGCCCGCGCGCCGATCAGCAGTTCGTCGATGCCGGCCCATACCGTTGCGCCAAAGCACTGGCAGCAAGGTTGCGCACTGGTCGCGAGGACGAAGCGGCCACCGTCCTCGTTGAGGCGGAAGCGTTGCAGGCGTAGCTGCGCCGTCATGTATGCCATCATCTCGGCGTGCGCCACGGAAGTGTTGAGCGGCACGACGCGGTTCACGCCGACGGCGACGATGCGGTCGTTGCCGTCGAACACCACCGCGCCGAACGGACCGCCCGTGCCCAGGTCGACGTTGAGTGCCGACAGTTCGATGGCAAGGCCCACCTTGGCCTCGTCGCCGGCGTAGTCCGCCGAGGTGTTCACCGTCTCGTGCACCCAGGGCGGAAGGGTGAGATGGACCTGCGCGTACAGCATCAGGCCTGCTTCGCCCAGGAGTCGCGCAGGGTCACCACCCGGTTGAATACCGGCGCGGCGTGCGTATGGTCGTGCATGTCGGCGACGAAGTAGCCGAGACGCTCGAACTGCACGCGGTCCTCGCGCGCGGCGCCCGCGGCGGCCGGTTCCACGTAGCCGTGCGCGATGTGCCGCGAGTGCGGATTGATGTGGTCCTTATAGGTCTTGCCGTCGCTGTCGTCGTCTGGATCGGCCAGGTCGAACAGGCGATCGTAGAGACGAATCACGGCCGGCACCGCATCGCGTGCGCTCACCCAGTGGATGGTGCCCTTCACCTTGCGGTCCGCGCCCGGCATGCCGGTGCGCGACGCGAGGTCGAGCGTGCAGCGCAGTTCCACCACGTCGCCATCGGCGTTCTTCACGACCTCGTCGCAACGCACGATGCCGACGCCGCGCAGGCGCACTTCGCCTTCCGGCTTCAGGCGATGGAAGCCCTTCGGCGGCACTTCGGCGAAGTCGTCGCGTTCGATCCACAGTTCGCGCGAGAAGGGCACGCTGCGTGTGCCGAACGACTCGTCCTTCGGATGGTTGGGGAAGGTCAGCGACTCGGCATGCGCCTCGTCGAGGTTGGTGATGACCAGCTTCAGCGGATCGATGACCGCGAGGCGGCGAGGCGCGGTGCCGTCGAGGTCGTCGCGCACGGCGCCCTCGAGCACGCTCATGTCGATCGTGCTGTTCTGCTTGCTGACGCCGATGCGCTCCCAGAACAGGCGGATGCTCGCGGGCGTGAAGCCGCGGCGGCGGATGCCGGCGAGCGTGGGCATGCGCGGATCGTCCCAGCCGTCCACGAGGTTTTCGGAGACCAGGGTGATCAGCTTGCGCTTGCTCATCACGGTGTAGTTGAGGTTGCCGCGCGAGAATTCGATCTGGCGTGGCTTGCTCGGTACCGTGGGCAGACCCGCGGCGAGCAGTGGTTCCCACAGCTCCGGATCGTGCGCGAGGTCCACCTTGTCGACGCACCAGTCGTACAGCGGCCGGTGGTCTTCGAATTCCAGCGTGCACAGCGAATGCGTGATGCCTTCCAGCGCGTCGGAAAGGGAGTGCGCGAAGTCGTACATCGGATAGATCGGCCACGCGTCGCCGGTATTCTGGTGGTGAACCTTGCGCACGCGGTACAGCGCGGGATCGCGCAGGTTGATGTTGCCCGACGCCATGTCGATCTTCGCGCGCAGCGTCTTGCTGCCGTCCGCGAACTCGCCGGCGCGCATGCGCCGGAACAGGTCGAGGTTCTCCTCGACCGAACGCTCGCGGTACGGCGAGTTGCGGCCCGGCTCGGTCAGCGTGCCGCGGTACTCGCGCACCTCGTCCGCGCTGAGGTCGTCCACATAGGCGAGGCCGAGACGGATGAGCTTCAGCGCCGACCGGTAGAACACCTCGAAGTAGTCCGAGGCATGGCGCAGCTCGGCCCACTCGAAACCCAGCCAGTTCACGTCCCGCTGGATGGCCTCGACGAACTCGAGGTCTTCCTTCGAGGGGTTGGTGTCGTCGAAACGCAGGTTGCAGATGCCGCCGAATTCGACGGCGAGACCGTAATTGAGGCAGATCGACTTGGCATGGCCCAGGTGCAGGTAGCCGTTCGGCTCCGGCGGGAAGCGGGTACGGATCTGCGCATGCTTTCCGGAGGTTACGTCTTCACGGACGATCTGGCGGATGAAGTGCTGCTGCAGGACGGGCGTTTCGGTCGACATCGCGAAGGGGCTCGGAGGTGGGGCGCGGTAAACCTCCGAGTTTACCTCTCTTGGAGGCCTCTTGCGGTTTCCGTCGCCTCGCTGGAAAGGCTCGTCGGCATTTGGGGCCGATGGGGGGCTCCGGCTCGGCTCTCGCCATCGTGGGGGCTGGCACACCGTGGTGCCCGGCAGGAGGCGCCGGGCCAAGCCCCTCTGCGCTCAAACATGCGGTCGCAAGCGACCGAACTCGCTCAGAGGGGCTTGGCCCGACACCTCTCGGATCACTGGGATAACGGGATGGGCGAGCGAAAAGCGGTCACCCGGCCCCGATGGCTGCTATCGGGGATTCGCAGGCAGCGCGGCTGGCGATAGGGCGAACGGCGCCGCTTCTCATGTTGATGACCGAGCTTTTTTGTAGGAGCCGCTATAGCGGCGAGAAGCCTATGACACGGTGACGCCGTGAGGCGGGTTTTCCTCGCCGCTATAGCGGCTCCTACAAGGTGTGGCTCGCATGGTTTGGATCGATTCCTTGGAGGGACAAGACGATGTCAAGGGTGATGGAAGGACGGAAAGTGCTTTGGGCGATTTTCAGGGTAAGGAGAGAGCGGACGAACTGTCGCTCCTGTACGAGCACGGCCCAGATGACAGTCGCACCGTTGGGTGTGCCGGGCTCGCCTGCAAGCTTGTGTCACGTCCGGAGGAGTCGTCGGGTGTCGTTGTTGGAGCGATTCCGCAGGGAGGCGATGGCCGGACGAGGACTTAGCGACAACAACGGCGCCCGACGGCTCCACTCCGCCACCCAGGGGCGCGAACAAAACGCGATGGCGAAGCGAGCCGGACCCACCGAGGGCATCGCCGGGCAGCGGCGTCGTCTTCCAACGCGCGGCGCTTGCCGAATGGGCTGACGGCGGGGTAGCTTGCAGCCATGCGCATCGCCTACCACGCCGAATCACTGATCGACGCCCATCTTGTAAAGGATGCGTTGGAGCGTGCGGAGATTCCGGCGTTCATCGCCGGCGAATTCCTCACCGGCGCGGTGGGCCAGCTGCCCGCCCGCGACTTCCTGGCGGTGATGGTCCCGGACGGTGCCGCCGAAGCGGCGGAGGGCATCGTCCGCCGGATCGATGCCCAGCTGGCCGCGGCCCGCAAGGCCGCGGCGTCCGACGACGACTTCGGCGCGGTTACCATCCCGGCCTGATCGCCCGCTCCACCTTCCAGGATCCCCATGCAGGCCATTCTCGACCTCGTCCGCGACGTGCCGGACTTTCCGCGTCCCGGCATCATGTTCAAGGACATCACGCCCCTGCTCGCCGATGCGGCGGCATTCGGCGGTTGCATCGACGCCCTGTGCGAGCCCTGGCGCGAGCAGGGCGTTGGCGCCGTCTGCGGCATCGAATCGCGGGGATTCATCTTCGGTGCCGCGATGGCGCGGGCACTGGGGGCCGGCTTCGTGCCCCTGCGCAAGGCCGGCAAGCTGCCGCCGCCGGTGATCGGCGTCGACTACGGCCTGGAGTACGGCCTCGACCGCCTGGAGATCGGGACGCATGCCCTCGCCCCGGGCGAAAAGGTGGTCGTGGTCGACGACGTGCTCGCGACGGGCGGCACGCTGGAGGCCGGGCGCCGGCTGGTGGAACGGTTGGGCGCCGAGGTCGTCGGTGCGAGCGTCGTGATCGAACTCGCGGGGCTCAACGGCCGTGCACGCTGGTCGGGCGACCTGCCGCTGCACGCCCTCATCGGGTACTGAGGCGGCCGGTCACTCGGCGGTGGCCTCGTCTCCCCTCAGGCGCTCCACCAGCACGATCTCGCAGCCGCCCGCGCCGGTATCGTCGCGCGTCAGCGACGTGTTCCAGTGCCAGCCGTCGTCGCGCTTCACGTCGACGAGGAAGCCCTCGAAGTGGATGACCTGCCCGGGGCGCACGTCGCGCAAGGCGCGGGCGGCCGTGTCGTTCGCGGGAATCATGTGCATGTTCGCGCTGGAGTCTTCGATTTCATGGCGCGGGATGGGGAACCGGTCCGTGTACCAGTAGTAGAAGCGGTTGGACTGCGAGATGCGGATGCGGTCCAGTACCGCGCTGTCCGACATGCGTCCCCAGCCCATGGCGAGGTCGGTCGGCGCGATGGGTGCGAGGTCGTCCAGCTGGTAGTCCTCGCGCGACAGTACGCGGCCGGTCATGGCGAAGGTGGCGCGCGTGCTGAGCGTGAAGTGCCCGCGACGGAGCGTCGCGCCCGCGTCGAAGGTCTCCTGTGCCGGCTGGTCCGCCGCGAGGATGCCGGGTGTGTTGTGGAAGGGCCGGTGCTTCCACCAGGAGTGCGCGCCCCAGCCACAGAGCAGGAGCAGGACGACGAGCCAGAGACGCATGGAGCGAACCGTTAAGACGATGGAGGGGCAACGTGCGGCGTGGCATCCGGTTGACCCGTGGCGCAGCCATTGGCACTGAGCAGATGGGCGGGGACGTCGCGGATCACCGCCGCCAGCGCCTCGAAGAACGGCGTCATGGCCGAACTCTTCCGCCACAGCATGGCGATGCGCCGGCTCGGTGCCGGGGCGTCGAATTCCACGAGCTGGACATTGGCCGACTGCGCGATGGGCGGCTTGACGGCCAGCGCGGGCAGGAGGGTGATGCCGACGTTCGCCGACACCATCTGCCGCAGCGTCTCGAGGCTGGTGGCGCGGAAGCCGGATTTCTCGCCCGCGCCGGCCATGTGGCAGACCTCGAGCGCCTGGTCGCGCAGGCAGTGGCCGTCCTCGAGCAGGAGCAGGTTCTGCTCCGAGAGGTCTTCCATGCGCAACTTCCGCCGCGAGGCGAGCGGGTGCCCACCCGGCACGGCCAGCAGGAACGGTTCCTCGAATAGAAACTCCGTGTGCAGGGAATCGTCGTGCACCGGCAGCGCGAGGATGCCCGCATCGAGGGTGCCCTCGCGCAGCATGTGCAGCACCTGTTCGGTCTTCTCTTCGCGCAGCAGCAGTTCCAGCCGCGGAAACCGTTCGCGGAGGCGCGGGATCACATGGGGCAGGAGGTAGGGGCCGAGGGTGGGGAAGATGCCCAGGCGGATCGTGCCGGATTCGGGATCGCGCGTGCGCTGGGCGATCGACTTGATCTCGTCCACCTGGGAGAGCACGGCCCGGGCGCGGCGGGCGATTTCACGCCCCGTTTCCGTGAGGAGGACCTTTCGCGGGGTACGTTCCACCAACGCCACCCCCAGTTCGTCCTCGAGCTTGCGGATCTGGGTGGAGAGCGTGGGCTGGCTGACGAAGCTGGCTTCGGCGGCCCGGCCGAAATGACGGTACTCCGCCAGGGCGACGAGGTAGGACAGGTCACGCAGATTCATGGCGGCTGCCTCGAAGGGGCTTCTGATAGATGCAGCCTATCACATTCATGCCTACAATCGATTTGGAATATATGTACCAGGCCGGTAAGCTTTGTTGGTCAAGTCCGACCCAACCCCCTTTTACCCAACCCTCAACGGAGAGTCTTACATGCTGAGCATTGGCGACAAGTTCCCCCAGTTCAACCTCAAGGCCGTGGCCGGCGGCCCGCTGGCTACCAAGATCGAGGACGCCTTCGTCGACGTGACGGACAAGTCCTATGAGGGTAAGTGGAAGCTTGTCTTCTTCTATCCGAAGGACTTCACCTTCGTCTGCCCGACCGAGATCAAGGGCTTCAGCGACCTGAACGAGAAGTTCGCCGATCGCGACTGCCAGATCCTGGCCGCGTCGACCGACTCCGAGTTCGTCCACCGCGCCTGGCGCATGGACCACGCCGACCTGAAGGACCTGACCTTCCCGATGCTGGCAGACATCAAGAAGGAGCTGTCCGCGGCTCTCGGCATCCTGACCGATGAAGGCGTTGCCCAGCGTGCCACCTTCCTCGTCGATCCGAACGGCGAGATCCAGTTCGCCTACGTGACTGCCGGTTCGGTCGGCCGCAACCCGGACGAAGTGCTGCGCGTCCTCGACGCCCTGCAGACCGACGAGCTGTGCGCCTGCAACTGGAAGGCCGGCGACGAGACCCTGAAGGTCGCCTAAGCAACAGGCTTCACCAAGTCCCCGCCGCGTTCCCTCCCTCCCTCGCGCGGCGGGGCACCCTCCCTTCTTTCCCTTCGCGTTCCCACGTGAACCGGTGCCCGCAGGTGCCGAGACATTCCGTGCCTCTTTCCCCTTAAGCCACAAAGATGAAGGTACATCCATGAGCGTCGCCGATCTGCGCAGCAAGCTTCCCGAATACGCGAAAGACCTCAAGCTCAATCTCGATGCCGTACTGAGCGAGCCGGGCGCCCCGGGCCTCAACATGGCGCAGATCGCGATGGTCGCGCTGGGCTCGGCGTACGCCTCCCGCTTCAAGCCGCTGACCGAGGCGATCGCCGCCTTCGCCGCCGAACACGCCACGCCCGAGCAGTTGACCGCCGCCAAGGGTTCGGCCGCGATCATGGGCATGAACAACATCTACTATCGCTTCCAGCACCTCGTCAGCCACCCGGAATACGAGACCATCCCGGCCAAGCTGCGCATGAATGTCATCGCCGGGTACAAGGGCGACGCGAAGAACGATTTCGAACTCGTCTCGCTGGCGGTGTCCGCCGTGAACGGCTGCGGTTTGTGCATCGACTCGCACGATCGTGTGCTGCGCGAAGGCGGCATCGGCGTGCAGGCGATCCAGAGCGCGGTGCGCATCGCGTCGGTGATTCACGCGGTGGCGGTGGTGCTGGAGCAGGCCGACGCGGCCGGCTGAAACGCTACCCTGTAGGAGCCGCTATAGCGGCGAGAGCGATCTTGCGGCTTCGTCGGGAGATTTCCTCGCCGCTATAGCGACTCCTGCATGCGATATGCGAGGCCGCGTCTTAACGCGGCCTTTCTCATTCATGAGCGACGCTCCCGCGACATCCACGCGCGGAGGCTCCCCATGAGTTACGTCGACGGTTTCGTCGCCCCGGTTCCCATGGACCGGCTGGCCGATTACAAGAAGATGGCTCGCAAGGCTGGCAAGATCTGGATGGAATACGGCGCGCTCGCCTATTCCGAATGCGTGGCCGACGATGTGAAGCCAGGCAAGGTCACCTCGTTCCCGCAGTCGGTGAAACTGAAACCGGGCGAGGTGGTGGTGTTCTCCTGGATCGTCTACAAGAACCGCCGCGACCGCGACCGCATCATGCAAAAAGTCATGTCGGATCCGCGACTTGCGGAATACGCGGAGCCCAAGGCGCTGCCCTTCGACGGCAAGCGGATGTTCTTCGGCGGCTTCAAGCCCATCGTGGAATTTTGAGTAGGCTTTGACGCACCGCGGCAAGGGGATTCTGACGAAACTCGCTCAGAGTCCCCCTTGGGGGGTGCCTTCTGGCACTGTGTCGAAGGTCACCCCTGTTCGCAGGATGCAGGGATTACCCCCAGGGAGTCCCACCCGTCATGCGTCGTTTCGTCCGTCCTCTCGTCCTTACCGCGCTCGCTGCCTGCTGTGGCGCCGCGCTTGCCGCCGGCTCGGACGCCGCGCCGCCGCTCGGCCACCTGCCCACCTGGGCCCAGCCGGAGTCCTACAAGCTCTCGTTCAAGGTGGACCCCAAGCAGGAGAACTACTCGGGTTCCTCGACGATCCGCATCAAGCTCACCCAGCCGACCGACTTCGTCTGGCTGCACGGCAAGGACCTGAAGGTCTCCAAGGTCACCGTGACCGACGCCGCCGGGAAGACCTATCCGGGCAAGTACGTTGTGGCCGCCGAGAAGGAAGGCGTCGCCAAGGTCGAGCTGGGCGCGAAGCTCGAAGGCGAGATCACCCTCGCGATGGCATTCACCGCGCCGCTGAACAAGCAGCTGCAGGGCCTGTACAAGGTTTCGCACGAGGGCGTGCCCTATGCGATGACGCAGATGGAGCCGGTGTCGGCGCGCTACGCGTTCCCGGGCTTCGACGAGCCGTCGTTCAAGGTGCCGTTCGACATCAGCCTTACCATCCCCTCGGACGACCAGGGCGTGGCCAATACCGCCCAGATCAAGGAAGAGAAGGCCGGCCCGGGCTGGAAGACGCTGACATTCTCGACCACGAAGCCGCTGCCGACCTACCTGGTCGCCTTCGCCGTGGGCCCGTGGGACGTCGTGAAGGGCCCGGACATCGCCCCGACCCAGTACCGCAGCACCGCCACGCCGCTGCGCGGCATCGCCGCCAAGGGCGAAGGCCACCGCATGCAGCACGTGCTGGGCGAGACCAGCTCGATCATTCACACGCTCGAGGACTACTACGGCTTCGGCTACCCGTACGACAAGCTCGACCTGCTGGCCGCACCCGACTTCAGCGCGGGCGCCATGGAGAACGCCGGCCTCGTGACCTTCCGTGACTGGCTGCTGCTGATCGACCCGGATTCGGCGGCTCAGTACGTGCGCGGCTCGTTCAACGTCAATGCCCACGAGCTGGCCCACCAGTGGACCGGCGATACGGTGACCATGAAGTGGTGGGACGACATCTGGCTCAACGAAGCCTTCGCCACCTGGATGCAGCAGAAGGTCACCATCAAGGTGCACCCGGAATACCGCGCCGACCTCGACCGCGTCCGCGGCGCGCAGGGCGCGATGAACAACGACAGCCTGGTCAGCGCGCGCAAGATCCGCCAGCCGATCACGGGCAATGGCGACATCGAAACCGCGTTCGACGGCATCACCTACCAGAAGGGCGCCGCGGTGCTCGGCATGTTCGAGGGCTATGTCACCGAGCCGGTGTTCCAGAAGGGCATGCGCGCGTACATCCAGAAGCACAAGTTCGCCAACGCCACGGCGGACGACCTCATCGATGCCATCGCCGAGGCCGCCGGCCAGGGCGATGCGTTCAAGAGCGCTTTCCGCAGCTTCCTCGACCAGTCCGGCGTGCCGTACGTGGCCACCGAGGTGAAGAACGAAGGCGGCAAGACGGTGCTGCACCTCTCGCAGAGCCGCTACCTGCCGCTGGGCAGCACGGGCGACGCCAAGCGGGTGTGGGGCGTGCCGATGTGCGTGCGTTACGGTACCGAAGGCGGCGGCAACAAGGTGAAGTGCGAGCTGTTCGACAAGGCCACGGGCACGATGGTGCTCGACGGCGCCGCGAAAAACAGCTGGGTGCTGCCGAACGCCGACGGCCGCGGTTACTACCGCTTCGCGCAGAGCAAGGCCGATCTCGCCGCGCTGACGAAGGTGGTCGGTACGTTGACCGACGCGGAACAGCTGGCCTATGCCGACGCCGTCCGGGCCGGCTTCCAGCACGGCGAACTCGATGCCGGCGACGTCCTGGCCGCCTACAAGCCGCTCACCGCATCGAAGACCCGCGAGGTCTTCACCGCGCCGCTCGGCACGTTCCATTGGATCCTCGCCAACGAGGCCCAGACGGACGCGCAGCGCGAACACCTGCGCAAGTGGGCCGCCGACGCCTACCTGCCGAAGCTCCAGGCACTCGGCTACCGTAAGAAGGCCGGTGAGCCCGACAACGACACGCTGACCCGCACCGTGCTCGCGGGCGTCCTGGGCGACAAGGACATCGGCGTCCCCGAAGTGCGTGCCGAACTGCTGAAGCAGGGCGACGCCGCGCTGAAGACGAAGGACGGCCACCTCGACCTCGAGGCCGCCGATCCCGACCTCCTCGGCACCGCGCTGGGCGTGGCGGTGCAGGAACGCGGCGCTCCGGCCGTCGACGCGATCATCGCGGAGATCCCGAAGACCTCCGATCCGGCCAAGCGCAACGCGATGCTCTCGGCGCTGGCCGAGATCAAGGATCCGGCGCTGGCGAACAAGGCCCGCGACTTCGCGCTGGGCAAGGACGTGAAGGTCGGCGAGATGGCGATGGTGCTGCGCGGCGGCCGCGACACGGAAGCCTCGCGTGCGCAGATGTGGAAGTGGTTCACCGCGAACTACGACAAGATCGTGGGTCGCACGGGCAGCTTCGCGGGCGGCAGGCTCCCGGCCCTCGGCGGCGGCGGTGGCTGCTCCAAGGCCGAAGCCGATCGCCTGAGCGCGTTCTTCAAGCCGCGCATGAGCCAGGTGAGCGGCGCCGAGCGCGGTCTTGCCCAGACCAGCGAGGAAATCCTGCTGTGCTCCGCACAGAAGGCCAAGCAGGACCCGAAGGCGATCCTGCGCTAAGCGTCGGCGTTCTCGAGTAAAGAAAAGCCGGGCGAGAAATCGCCCGGTTTTTTTTTACGGGAGTCTTTTGTGGGAGCCGCTTCAGCGGCGATCCCGCGGCAGCGGGCAATCTTGTCGCGAGTACCCATCGCCGCTGAAGCGGCTCCCACACAAAGCACGAACGAAATTCGCTACATCGCGGAGCACCGGCGCGGTGCGATGCAGCGGCCCCAAGGCGAAGACGAGGCCTTCGTGTCCCAGGCGGGGATACAGTTTCAGTTCCACCGGTTCGCCCATCTGGCGGAACCGGCCTTCCATGGATATGGCTTCCGAGGGAAACACCTCGGTGTCTTCCTCGCCTTGCAAAAGAAGCGCGGGAGGCTCGTCGCCGTCGACGAAGTCGATCGGTTGCGAGCGTGCCTGCTCCTCGGGGGAGTTGCCGAACATCGCCACGTAACGGGGCTCGTCCAGGGGAAGGAACGCATAGGCCCCCGCGACCCCGACGAAGCCGGAAAGGTCGCGCGGCTTCATGCCGACGGTGGCCAGCCATTGCTTGTCCGTAGCCAGCATCGCGGCGATATGTCCGCCCGCCGAGTGACCCATGACGAACAGGCGCGACGGGTCGCCGCCGAACTCGGCCGCATGGTCGCGCGCCCATCGCACGGCTTCCGCACCGTCGCGAAGGAAGCCGTCCATGCGCACGGCGGGCCAATGCCGGTAGTCCGGAATCATCGCGACGATACCCTGCGCCGCCAGTGCCTCGCCTATCCAGCGATACCACTGCCGCTTTCCCGTCGTCCAGTCGCCGCCGTAGAAGTAGACGACGACGGGAGCGTGGACGGCGTGCGGCGGCGCATAGACGTCCAGCGCGAGCCCGTGCGCCGGATCGAAGACATTGTCCGGGCGCGCGACGACGTCCGCGATGGGCTGCACCAGGTTCACCGCGCCGAAGAACGTGGCATGGCAACCGGCGAGCAGCAGGGTGGCGAGGACGAGGACCGATGCGCGCATCGCGGCATTGTAGGCGTGCGGGCTACTAGAATGGCGGCATGACCGATATCCGTACGATCTTGCGCGATGCCGGCGTTCGCCTGGGCGATCGCCTCGAAGCCGAGCTGTTGCTGGCGCACGCGCTGGGCGTGGATCGCGCGTGGTTTTTCGCGCATGCGGAGGACCGGCCGGACGCCGCCGCCGTCGAGCGATTCGAGACCCTGGTGGCACGTCGCGTGGCCGGCGAACCGGTGGCTTACATCCTCGGTCGCCGCGACTTCTGGTCGCTTCCGCTGGAGGTGACGCCGGCGACGCTGATACCGCGTCCCGAAACGGAACTGCTGGTCGAGCTGGCCCTCGAGCGTTTGCCCCGGGGTGGAAGCGTGCTCGACCTGGGCACCGGCAGCGGCGCCATCGCGCTGGCCCTGGCGAACGAGCGTCCCGACATCGAGGTCGTAGCCGTCGACGCGAGCGCCGCGGCGCTCGCCGTCGCCCGCCGTAACGCGGAGCGCCTCGGGTTGGCGCGCGTCGCGATGCGGGAGAGCGACTGGTATGCGTCGCTGGACGATCGCCGCTTCGACGTGATCGTGAGCAATCCTCCATACGTGGAGGCGGGCGATCCGCACTTGCGGCAGGGCGACCTGCGTTACGAACCGGCGTCCGCGCTTGCCTCCGGTATCGACGGCCTGGACGACATGCGGCGCATCGCGGACGGTGCGCGGCGGCATCTGCGCAAGGACGGATGGCTGCTTGTCGAACACGGGTGGAACCAGGGCGATGCGGTGCGCGCCCTGTTCAGGCAATCGGGTCTCTCCCATGCCTTCACGGCGCAGGACCTCGAGGCCCGCGACCGCGTCACCGGCGCGCAGGCCGACTGAGGAACTAGCCCGCGCTGGCCACCGGCGAAGCGCAGAACTGCGGGAAGCGATTACGCACCGCGTGACGGATCTGCGGCAGGTCGAGCCCCGCCATCGTGAGCACTTCCTCGCGGCTGCCGTGTTCCAGGTACGCGTCGGGCAGGCCGAGGTGCTGGATGGGCAGCGTGACGCCATGCGCGGCGAGGCACTCGGCCACGCCCGCGCCGGCGCCGCCCGCGATGGCGTTGTCTTCGATGGTGACGAACGCCTTGTGCGAACGCGCCAGTTCGAGGATGAGCGCCTCGTCGAGCGGCTTCACGAAGCGCATGTTCACGAGCGTGGCGTCCACCTCGGCGGCGATGACCGCGGCAGGCGCCAGCATCGTGCCGAAGGAGAGGATCGCCAGGCCATGGTGGCCGCGGCGGCGCACCTCGGCCTTGCCGATGGCGTAGGTGTCCAGCGTGGCCGCCAGCGGCGTGCCCGGGCCGGTTCCGCGCGGATAGCGCACGGCCGCGGGGCCGTCGTAGCGGAAGCCCGTGCTGAGCATGGTGCGGCATTCGTTCTCGTCGGCCGGCGCCATGATCACCATGTTCGGCAGGCAGCGCATGAACGAGAGATCGAAGCTTCCCGAATGCGTGGCACCGTCCGGACCGACCACGCCCGCGCGATCGATGGCGAAGGTGACGTCGAGGTTTTGCAGGGCCACGTCATGGATGGCCTGGTCGTAGGCGCGCTGCAGGAAGGTGGAGTAGATCGCCACCACCGGCTTCGCGCCTTCGACGGCCATGCCGGCCGCGAGCGTCACCGCGTGTTGCTCGGCGATCGCCACGTCGAAGTAGCGCCGCGGGTATTCCTTCGAGAAACGGACCAGCCCCGAGCCCTCGCGCATGGCCGGCGTGATGCCGAGCAGGCGCTCGTCCACGGCGGCCATGTCGCAGAGCCAGTCGCTGAAGACGTCGGTGTAGGTGGGCTTGGCCGGAGCGCCCTTCTTGACGACGCCGGCCACGGGGTCGAACGGACCCACGGCGTGGTATTCGATCTGCGCCTTTTCGGCCGGTTCGTAGCCCTTGCCCTTGGTGGTCATCACATGGAGAAGCTGTGGGCCGGGGAGCGCCTTCACCGTTTCCAGCGCGTTCACCAGCTGGGCCATGTTGTGGCCGTCGATCGGACCGGTGTAATGGAAACCGAGTTCCTCGAACAACGTGGACGGCACGAACATGCCCTTGGCGTGTTCCTCCCAGCGCTTGAAGAAACGGCCGAAGAAGGATTCGCGCGGCATCGCCTTCTTCGCGCGTTCGCGCCAGGCGTTGAGCGTGCGGCTGGACATCGCGCGGGCCATCATCTTGGTCATCGCGCCGACGTTTTCGCTGATCGACATGCCGTTGTCGTTGAGGATCACCAGCATGTTCGGCTCGATGTCGCCGCCGTGGTTCAGCGCCTCGAAGGCCATGCCGGCCGTCATCGCGCCATCGCCGATCACCGCCACCACCTTGCGCGGGTCGCCGCGGCGCTGCAGTGCCACGGCCATGCCGAGGGCGGCGGAAATCGAGGTGGACGAGTGGCCGACGCCGAAGGTGTCGTACTCGCTCTCCTCGCGACGCGGGAAGGGGGCGAGGCCGTCCTTCTTCTTGATCGTCGTGATCCTGTCGCGCCGCCCGGTGAGGATCTTGTGCGGATAGCACTGGTGGCCGACGTCCCAGACCAGGCGGTCGTGCGGGGTTTCGAACACGTGGTGGAGGGCGACGGTGAGTTCCACTACGCCCAGGCCCGCGCCGAAATGACCGCCGGACGAGGCCACGGCCTCGATCAGGTAACGGCGCAGTTCGTCGGCGATGGCCGGCAGCTCTTCCGTCGGAAAGCGCCGGAGATCCTCCGGCGATTCGATCTGCGCCAGATAGGGGTAATGGGAGAGGTCGTTCATTCCCGTATTGTTCGCCTCCAAAGGAGGCAGGGCAAGGGACAATCGATGAATGGCAAGGGGCGGGCCGCCAAAAACGCCAACCAGTGCAGGGCTGTGGGAGCCGCTATGGCGGCGAGAAGCCGACAAGGCGGAGAAGCGGCACCGACCGTGGTCGCGGTGGCGGGTAGCCTGGCCCGGCCGCTAGGCCGGCCGCCGGTCCCGCGGCAGGTGGCTGACCAGGAATTCCATCTGGTCGGCCAGGATGTTGCGGTTGGAGAGGATCAGGTGCTCGACCCAGCTGGGCCGGTAGGGGACGGCCAGGAGCGGCATGTTGGCCTGCTGGGGGGTGCGGTTGCTCTTGCGCAGGTTGCAGGCCAGGCAGGCGCTGACCACGTTCTCCCATTCGTCGGCGCCCTTCCGGGAGAGGGGCACCACGTGGTCGCGGGTGAGCTCGTGGCGGGTGTACTGGTGGCCGCAATACAGGCAGACGTGCCGGTCGCGGGCGAACAGGGCGGTATTGGTGAGGGCCGGAGCCGGGTCGATGGCATGCTCGCGGCAATGCCCGGTGCTCGCCACGATGGGGTGCAGCTCGAGGCTGCTGCGCAGGCCGCTGGCCCGGCTGATGCCGCCGCGGACGGTCACGCAGGGGTCGCCCAGGGTCCAGGCGACCACGCCGCGCACATAGAGGCAGACGGCGTCCTGCCAACTGATCCAGTCCAGGATGCGGCCTGCCGCATCGAGGGACAGCACCCGCGTCGCATGCAACGCGGCCACCCTCGGCAGGTCGTCTTGGAGCACTTCCATCGTCATCGGGTCTCGTCCTTCACATAAGCGAAAGAGCGTTCCAGCAAGCCGAACTCCGTGCGGATCGGAAAATCCGACCCCTCGCCCCGCGAGGGGCTTCCACCCGAGCATAGCCGATAATCGTGAAGGAAAAACATTCGGTCGGTACGCTTCTTGCGGGGGCTCCCCTGTCATTTTCTACTGCTATAGTGGGGGTTCGCATTCGAAACCCGGCGGGTTTGGAAGGGGGGCCGGGGTGGCTTCCCAGGTCCGGTGGGTCCATGAGGGTTACACAGTGGCAGAAGTGCTTTTCTACGAGCGTCCGGTTCCCCTGAACCGCACCGCCCATCGCGACCTGCGTCTCAAGGCCGTGAACAACATCCGTTTCGCCGCCACCGCGCACTCCGTGCCGCTGACCGGCGTGGAATTCGCGCCGGCCGCGCGCGACTTCCCGATCCTCTTCGCTGGCAACACGATCGAGGAAGCGGGCCCGATGGCCCTCCTCGGCCTCCGCCAGGGCGAGAACCTGCTGGTCGGCGACAACGGTTTCTGGGAGCAGGGCCTCTACATCCCGGCCTTCGTCCGGCGCTATCCGTTCGTGCTGGCCGAGAAGCCGGCCGGCACCGAAGGCGACGACTTCACCGTCTTCCTCGACGAGGCCTATGAAGGCTTCAACAACGAAGAAGGCGAACGCCTGTTCAACGACGACGGCACCGACGCGCCGGCGCTGACCAACGCCGTGAACTTCCTCGGTGAATTCCAGGACCACGTCGCACGCACGCAGTGGTTCATGGGCAAGCTGCGCGAGCACGACCTGCTCGAGCCGCGCACCATCACCCTGCAGAAGGAAGGCAAGGGCATCAACCTCAACGGCCTCTTCGTCATCAACGAAGAGAAGCTGCGCGCCCTCGACGAGAAGACCGCCCAGGAATTCCTGCGCGAAGGCGCCCTCGGCTGGATCTACGCCCACCTCGTGTCGCTGGCCAACATCGACCGCATGGCGGCGCGCCTGGACAAGCGCGAGCAGCAGGAAGACTCCGCGAAGAAGTCCTGAGTTTCCCAGGCTTCGTAACAGAAAAGCCGCCCTTGGGCGGCTTTTTTGCGCCGTCTTGTAGGAGCCGCTATAGCGGCGAGGGAACCTTGCCTGGCGGCTTCCGCTCCGTCGGCTTCTCGCCGCTATAGCGGCTCCCACAGGGAAGTTCTACCGAACCGGTTTGGCCAGGCGCATGAGGTCGGTGTCGAAACCGTGCTTCACGTACATGTCGCGCGCCCGTTCGTTGCCGGGGAACACCGCCAGCGTGACGAACTGGCAGCGGTGTTCCTTGGCCCATGTGTACGCGTGGTCGAGAAGGAACTTGCCGGCGCCGGCGCCTTCGTATTCCTCCGCCACCGCGATGTCCGAGATGTGGCAGTTGTCGCGATGGGTGAAGAAGTCTTTCGTCTTCTGCAGGTGCACGAAGCCCACGGGATCGCCGTCCTCGTTCTCCGCCACGAAGATGTAGCTGTTCGAGGGCTGCTCGTCGAGGTGCTTCACGAGGTCGGCCTCGATGCCCTTCAGGCAGTCGGTGCGCGTGCGCCCGTTCGGAAGCGGAAAGTCGACGAAACGGTGGAGCAGGCCGAGGATGAATTCGTCGTCGTCGCTCTCGGCGAGTCGGATCAGGAACGGGGAGTCACTCATCGTATCGGGCACCGTCTCGGTGGAAGGTCCGGGCAGAACCTTTTTTCTACACCTTCACGCGGGCCGGGGAAAGCCCCTCCCGAAAGGTAGGGCTTTCCTTGTAGGAGCCGCTATAGCGGCGAGAAGCCAACGGAGCGACGAAGCGGCAAGGTAAGCCCCCCGCCGCCATGGCGGCTCCTACAGAAAGTCGCACGGAGCCGGATCAGAGCAATTCGGGCAGCGTGGCCACGCCCGCCTCGATCGCGGCCTTGTGCACGTGGATGCGCGGCAGGATGCGGGCGAAGTAGAAACCGGCGGTATCCCGCTTGGCCTGGCGGCGCTCCGTGGAGAGGTGGGAGCCTTCGGCGGCGAGGACGCTCCGGGCCCAGAAATAGGCGAGGGTCACATAGCCGGAAAAGTACAGGTAATCCACGGCGGCGGCGCCCAGTTCCTCCGGGTTGGCCTGCGCGGACTGCGCGACGGCCTGGGTCAGGTCGCCCCAGGTCTTCGCCGCCACGGCCAGGGGGCCGACGAAGGCCTTCACCGCATCGTTGCCCTGGTTGGCCTGGCAGAAGGCCGATATCTCGCCGAGGAAGTGTTTCAACCCGGCGCCTTGCAGCTGCATGATCTTGCGGCCGAGCAGGTCGAGGGCCTGGATCTGCGTGGTGCCCTCGTACAGCGTGATGATGCGGGCGTCGCGCACGAACTGCTCCATGCCGTGCTCGGCGATGTAGCCATGGCCGCCGAAGATCTGCAGGGCTTCCTTCGTGCACTCCTGCGCGGCCTCGGTGAGCAGGCCCTTGGCGATGGGAATGAGGAAGGAGAGCAGCTCGCCGGCCGTCTTGCGTTCCTGCGCGTCGCCGGCGCGGGCCTCGATGTCGGCCTGCAACGCGGCATAGGCCGCGAGCACCCGGCCGCCTTCCACGAAGGCGCGCTGGGTCAGCAGCATGCGGCGCACGTCCGGGTGCGCGGTGAGCGGGTCGGCCGGTTTATCCGGTAGCCTCGGGCCCGACAGCGCGCGCATCTGCAGGCGCTCGCGGGCGTAGTTGAGGCTGTTCTGCAGCGCCCGCTCGGACACGGCGAGGCCCTGGATGCCCACGGCGAGGCGCGCCGCGTTCATCATGGTGAACATCGCCATCAGGCCTTTGTGGGGCGGGCCGATCAACCAGCCTTCCGCCTCGTCGAAATTCATGACGCAGGTGGCCGAGCCCTTGATGCCCATCTTGTGCTCGATGGCACCGGCGGCGACGTGGTTGCGTTCGCCCATGGTGCCGTCCTTGCCCACGCGGAACTTGGGTACCACCAGCATCGAGATGCCGCGGCTGCCGGCGGGCGCGTCGGGAAGGCGCGCGAGCACGAGATGCACGATGTTCTCGGCGAAATCGTGTTCGCCCGCGCTGATGAAGATCTTGGTGCCGGTGACGCGGTAGCTGCCATCGGGATTCGGTTCGGCGCGCGTCTTCAGGAGGCCGAGGTCGGAGCCGGCCTGCGGTTCGGTCAGGCACATCGTGCCGGTCCAGCGTCCTTCCACGAGCGGCCTCAGGAAGACGTCCTTCTGCCAGTCGTCGCCGTGGTGTTCCAACGCGTCGGTGGCGCCATGGGAAAGCAGCGGATAGATGCCCCAGGCGAGGTTGGCCGAGTCGATCATTTCCTTCGTCAGCGCGCCCAGCACCGCGGGAAGGCCCTGGCCGCCGAAGGTCTCGCGCGCCGTGAGCCCGGCCCATCCGCCCTCCGCGTACTGGCGGTACGCTTCCTTGAAGCCGGCGGGCGTGGCGACCGTGGCGGTGGCCTTGTCGTAGTGGCAGCCCTCGGCGTCGCCGGAGGCGTTCAATGGCGCCAGCACCTGTTCGTTGAAGCGGGCGGCTTCGTCCAGCACGGCGTCGAGGAGGTCGCGCGTATGCGCTTCGCCGCCTTGGAGCCGGCCGAGCACGGCTTCGGCGCCGAGGACGTCGTAGAGCGCGAAGCGCATGTCGTCGAGTGGAGCTTTATAGAGCGTCATGGAGAGTCCTGTGGGCTCAGGGCGAGCGGTAGGTATCGGGAATGCCGGGCACGGGCGAGAGCCAGCTCTTGCCGCGCACGGGATACGAGTGGGATTCCTTTTCCTTCTCCGGCGTGGCCGTGATCCGGCCGTCGATGCTGTACGCGAGGGCGCCCGAACTGCCCTTGGCGGCAAGTTCGGCGAGCGCCTTCGACATCTCGGCCGTCGGCAGCAGGTCGATGGAGGCGACGTCGGCGGCGAAGGAGGGGATGTCCTGGTCGACCTTGGCGTCGAGCAGCACGCCACCCAGGTCGCCCACCCGCAGCGTGCCCTGGAATGTCTCGAAGGACATGCCGCCGTAACTGTTGTTACGGATCCGCAGGGTCACGTGCCAGGGGCCGCCGGGTTTCGCCGCCACCTCCTGCAGGGTCACCGTGGGTGGGAAGACGCTTTTCTTCGCGGGGCCGCAGGCGACGAGAAGGGCGAGGCCGGCGAGCAGCACGGCACGGATGAGCGGGTGGCGGACGATCGAAGTCATTTCCATGGCTTCCTGCAAGGGTCGAACAGTCGTTCGATGGTAGCGCCCGCGACGCCCCGTGCGCGAGCCGCCCGTTTCAAACGCGGTTCCCAAGCGACGATCCAGCAGGCATCATCGCGGATTATTCCCCTGCATCAGACTTCCCAATGACCCGACGCATCGCCGCAAGACGTTCGCCCATCCATGGAAATGGCGTTTTCGCCACCGCACCGATCAAGGCCGGCGACGAAGTCGTCGAATACAAGGGCGACCGCATCACCCACAAGCAGGCGGACACGCGATACGGCGACGGCGGCGAGACGGGCCACACGTTCCTCTTCACGCTCAACGATCGCTACATCGTCGACGGCAACAGCCATGGCAATGTCGCCCGCTGGATCAACCACGGCTGCGACCCGAACTGCCAGGCGCTGATCGAGGAAGCGGTGGAAGGCAAGCCGTCGAAGCACGACCGCGTGCTGATCGAGGCGATCCGCGACATCGCCCCGGGCGAGGAGCTCGTCTACGACTACGGCATCACGCTCGACATGCCGCACACGGCCCGCCTGAAGAAGATCTGGGCCTGCCGCTGCGGCTCGCCGAAGTGCATCGGGACGATGCTGAAGCCGAAGCGCAAGTCGGCTGGCTGATCCCTCGTCGGCGTCTTACCTGTAGGAGCCGCTATAGCGGCGAGGGCAATCTTGCGCATACCGCAAGGTTTCCTCGCCGCTATAGCGGCTCCTACAAGGACAGTCAGTCCTCCTCGGCCTTCGGCTTCCACGCTTCGGAAAGCTTCTTCTGCACCCCCGGCGGCACCGTGTCGTAATGGCTGAACGCCATCGCGTACCGTCCCAGCCCGCCGGTCGTCGCCTTGAGTTGCGTGGGATAGTCGATCAGCTCCGCCAGCGGCACGCGCGCCTTGATGAGCGTTTCGCCGCCACGTAGCGAATCGGTGCCCATGATCTGCGCACGCTTCGAGGCGAGGCCGCCGGTAACGTCGCCCACGTAGTGGTTCGGGATCGACACCTCGAGGTCCACCACCGGTTCCAGCACCAGCGGACGCGCGCGCGACACCGCGTCGAGGAAGGCCTTGCGTCCCGCGCTGATGAAGGCGACCTCCTTCGAGTCCACGGCATGGTGCTTGCCGTCGTAGACGACCACGCGCACGTCCTGGATCGGATAGCCGGCGATCGCCCCCGTGTCGAGTGCCTGGCGTACCCCCTTCTCGATGGCGGGCATGAACTGCCCCGGGATCACGCCGCCCTTGGTTTCGTCGTCGAAGACGAAGCCCGCGCCGCGTTCCAGCGGCTCCACGCGCAGGAACACTTCGCCGAACTGGCCCGCACCACCGGTCTGCTTCTTGTGCCGATGGTGTCCTTCGGCGCCGGCGCCGATCGTTTCGCGGTAGGCGATGCGCGGCGGATGCGTGATCACGTCCACGTCGTAGCGCGACTTCATCCGCTCGAGCATGAGTTTCAGGTGCAGGTCGGACAGTCCGCGCACCACCGTCTCGTTGAGTTCCTTGTGGTGCTCCACGCGGAAGCAGGGATCTTCCTCGGCCAGCTTGGACAGCGCCTGCGAGAGCTTCTGCTCCTGGCCCTTGTGCGCGGGTTCCACCGCGAGGCCGTACATCGGGGCCGGAAAGGCCGATGGTTCCAGATGGATGCGGCCCTCGTCAGCGGCATCGTGCAGCACGGCGTCGAAGTGGATGTCGTCGATCTTCGCCACCGCGGCGATGTCGCCCGGCAGCGCCTCGTCCACTTCCACATGCTCGCGCCCTTTCAGGCGGAACAGGTGCGCCACCTTGAACGGCTTGCGCCCGTCGTCGACGAGCAGTTGCGAATCCTTGCGCACGGTGCCCTGCCAGACGCGGAAGATGCCGAGCTTGCCCACGAAGGGATCGTTGACGATCTTGAACACGTCGGCGACCACATGCTTGTCCGCGTCGGCGGCCACGGCGAAAGGCGTGCCGTCGGCATCGCGGAACGGCGGTGGATTGGTCTCGCGCGGGCAGGGCAGGATGCGCTCCACCAGTTCCAGCAGCTCGTTCACGCCGACGCCTTCGCGCGCGCCGGTGAAGACGATCGGCACGAGGTGACCGTCGCGCAGGCAATGCTCCAGCGCGTCGCGGATCTCGGTGGGGGTGAGGGACGATTCGCCCGCTTCGAGGTAGTGCTCCATCACCTCGTCGTCGATCTCGACCACCTGGTCGATGATCCGCTGGTGCGCTTCGCCCGGCGAGGAGAAGTCGGTGTCGCCCGCCGTCTGGAAAAAGGCATCGCGTACCGAATGTCCTTTCGAGGCGGGCAGGTTGAGCGGGAGGCATTCGTTGCCGAATTCCTCGCGCAACTCATCCACGAGTGCGGGCAGGTCCACGCCGTCCGCGTCGATGCGATTGACGATGATGATGCGGGCGAGGCCGCGTTCCTTCGCGTACGCCATCATGCTGCGCGTGCCGTGCTCGATGCCGTTGGCGGCGTTGACCACGATCGCGACCGTGTCGGCGGCGGCAAGGGCGGCGAGCGCGGGGCCGCGGAAGTCGGCATAGCCGGGCGTGTCGAGCAGGTGGATGCGATAGCCGTTGCGCTCGATGGAGGCGATGGAGGCGTCGATCGAATGACCGCGCGCCTTTTCCATGGGATCGGTATCTGAAACGGTACTGCCGCGTTCGACGCTGCCCGTGCTGGTCAGCGCGCCGCCGGCGTGGAGCATGGCTTCGAACAGGGTGGTCTTGCCGGCTCCGGCGTGGCCGGCGAGAGCCAGGCTGCGGATGCGTTCCGTGGATGGCGACACGATGCGACCCTCCTTATGAGGGGGCGGCGTGGAGGAACGCGGCGTCATGATCGGCGTCGCCTTCTCGCACACCTCCCCGGCGTGACGATGGCGGGCCGTCACGGTCGTCCGGATTCCGGACGGTCATGGCGGTGGTTTCGGGCGGGGCCCGGCCCCAAGCCTTCTCCTTCCGGCCGTCAGAATCAAGGGTCTTGGGAATCTTCTGCCGTCGGCACGGTCACAGGCGGGGGCTTACGCTGGGTTTAGCGGATCGCCGCTAAGCTGTCCGACTTTCCCCAAGCGGCCTACAGGATCCTCGCAGCGTGCAATACCCCGGCAAGGCGCCACCGCCGTTCGTCGAGCCCCACCGGCTGGAGCCGGAGGACTCGCCGCGTTCGCGCGGGCTGGCACCCATCGACGCCGCCACGCTGGTCGCGCTGTACGCCATAGGCCGTCGTCCGCCGCCGCGCGAGCGCGTGCTGCGCATCCTCGCGATGGTCGCCGCCATCGTCCTGCACATCCTCCTGGTGCTGTTCGTCCGCTACGAAATGGCGCCGCGGCTGCCGGTCGGCCATGTGCCGCCGGTGGATCGCGAGGACGTGCTCGAGGTACGTTTCATCGAACCGGCGCAGCCCGCCCCGCCGGTCGCCGCGCTGCCCCCGCCCGTGACCGAGCCGCCGCCGAAGGTTCGCTCGCCGGAGGCCACACGGCCTGAGCCGCCACGCCCCAAGGCACCGCCGAAGGAGCCGTCCCAACCTCCCGCCGAGGACGCCGCGCCCGCGCCGGAGGCACCGCCCCAGCGCCCCGCGATCTTCGGTGCCGACGGCAGCATCATCATGCCGACGCAGAAGCGGGACGGCACGACGCAGGCCGATTTCGTCGCGCGCAAGCCTACCGACGACAGCGGAATCATGTCGCACAAGACCACCGTGACTTACACACAGACGCGCTTCGAGGGAGCCTGGGCGCCGCGTGACGAAAATGTCTTGAACAAGGGCCTGCGTCGCGCGATGGAGACCACGACGCTGAAGAAGACCGTCGACCTGGGTCACGGGGTCAGGATCAAGTGCGCCACGGTGTTCTACGTGCTGCCCGTGGGTTGCGGGGGCGAAGACCCGTCGAAGGCCGCGACGAAGGACGGCGACGCGCGCCTCAACATGGCGCCGGCGAACCCGCTCGTCAAAGACCTTCCCGGTCAGCCCGTGCCGCCGACCGAGGCCCAATGCATCGCGGCGTTCCGCGCCGACGACCGGTTGCCGCCGGGTTGCCCGTCGGATATTCCGCTGAAGGCGATGGACCAGGAGAACGCCGAACGTGAAAGGCGTACGCGCAAGTAATTGTGCCGCGCTGCCGCAGCATGGACACTAGCGTCCGATGCCGAAGACGTTCCAACCGGACAGCGATCGCCCGATCGCCGCGAACTCGCTGCCCGTTTCGCCGCGGGAGGCGGCGATGCGCGCGTTGGTCTACCGGCGCCGCCTGCGCGAGAAGCCACGCGATCGCCTGCTGCGCGTCATGGGGTGGGTCGGCACCATCGTGGTCCACCTGGTCTTCCTGTTCGGGATGATCCTCGGGCCAGCGTACGACGTGCTGCCCCCGCCGCCCGAGAAGCCGGACGAGAACGCGCTGCTGGTGCGGCTCATCGACAAGCCTCCGCCGCCCGTGCCGCCGGTGCGCGGCACGCCGTCGAAGGCGCCCGTGGCAAAAACGCGCTGGAATACCGCGCGGTCCAAAGCGAGCCGGGCCGCCAGCGGATCGCGCGCCGCCGCGGTGGCGTCCGCCGCGAAGCCGCTTCCCGCGATCGCGGTGCCCGCCGCGAAGCCGCCCCGGGTGAAGCCCGACGTGAAGCTGAGCGCGCCGCCGCCGAGCATCGTCGCCGTGGCCGAGCGTCCGCTCGCCCAGCCGAAGGCGCCGCCCTCGCAGCCGGAACTGGAGAAGGTGCCGGTGCCGACCCAGGCCCCACCGGATCTCGCCGTCGATACGCCGAAGCCCGAGGTCGTTCCCCCGCGCTTCCAGCCGGAGCCCGTGCGCAGGGCGCAGGTCGAAGGCACCGCGCCGATGCCGCCGCCGGCGTCGTTGGCGCTGCCGGAGACTCCGGCAGCGCAGATGGCCGTTACGCCCACGCCGCCTACGATCACCGCGGAGCGCACCGCGCCCGTGCCGACGACGGCGATCACGCCCGCGCCGGTGCCTCGCCCGGAAGTGGAAGAATCCTCCGCGCCGGCTACCCCGCAGGAGGCGCCCCTGCCCGAGGTGGCGGCGGCGCCGACGGCGCCGACTCCGGACCTCGCCCTCGATACCCGTCCGGTCCCGCCGAAGGTCTCGGTGGAACCCGTACAGGCGCCGGCCGTCGTCGCCACGGCCGAACTCGAGGCGGTGCCGTTGCCCGACGCCACGCCGCGGCCGACCGTGTCCGCGCCTGCCGCCGCGGACGTGCGTCCCACCGTGCAGGCGCCGGCGGTGACGCCGGGCGACATGCAGCGTCCCGTGGCCGGCGTGGATACCGCACCGGCATTGCCGGGGCAGGCGCCAGGCGACATCGCCGCGGGCGAATCGACGGCGCAGAACGCCGCCGAGCAGGGCAAGGCCGACGCCGAGCGCGCCACCGGCGAGACCCAGGGGCCGCCGGCCGAACCCATCGTTCCCGGCCAGACCACGGCGCAGGCCTCGGGTTCGAACACCCCGGAGGCCGCCGCGGAAACCGGCAAGCCGGGAGCGGCCAGGGGCGTCGAGGAAGGCGAGCGCCTCACGGGAGCGAACGGCAGCTCGCAGCGCGCCGACGGCGTGGCGGGCGGGCAGGGCGACAAGACCGGCCAGGTCGGCGGCGCCTACGTGGAGTTGAAGCCGCGCGGCAACCTGGTGTCGCAGTCGGGTTCGCGCGTGCACATCGAATACAAGGCCACGCGTTTCGAAGGTGCGTGGACGCCCAAGGGCGAATCGTCGGTGGACACCGCGATCCGCCACGGCGTCGAGGCGGCCACGGTGCATCCCACGATATCGCTGCCGCGGGGTATCCGGCTCAACTGCACCGCGGGTCCCGGCAACGTCGGCGACAAGGGCGGCGCGATGAAGGCCGTGTCCCTCTTCACCTTCGGCTGCTCTGGCGGCGACCAGTCGCAGCCGGCGAGCCAGGAGGAGCTGGCGAAGGTCCAGACCATGGCGCCGGCGAAGCCGCTCGCGGAGAACCTGCCGCCGGCGAACAGCGCCACGGTGGCCGCCGCCCCGGTGGCGCTGGACAACACGGCGCTCTGCGCCACGGCTCGCGTCACCGGTGGCCCACTGCCGGCGGGTTGCGAGGGCTCGATCAAGATCAACGTGCCGGTCCCGTCCGCTAACGCCGGCTCATGGGTCCCCGCCAGCGACCAGTTCACCCACTGACGCCTGCCGCCGTCCACGTCAGGCCTGGCCTTCCACGCCGCCAGGCCTGGCCTGTAGGAGCCGCTATAGCGGCGAGGGGGCTCGCCTCGCCCCTTCATCGCTTCGTGGACCTCCCGCCGCTATGGCGGCTCGTACCGTTGACTACGAAAGGTTTCGGATCTCGGTGCCGGCCAGCATGTCGTGGACGGCGCGGCGGCGACGGTCGACGAAGGCCGGAAGCAGCAGCGCCGCCCAGCCCGCGATGGGCGCCCACAAGGCGATCTTCAACGACGTCAGGGGATAGAGCGTCACGAGCAGCAGCGGCAGCGCGGTCACGGCCAGGCGCACGAAGCCGCGCCGCCATGTGGCGGGCCTGCCCTGCGTGTCGGTGACGCGGATGCGCCACGGGCGCATGCCGAGGGTTTGTCCCCCGCGCACCCACGAAACCAGGAAGTAGGTCCCGACGACGAGTCCCTGCAACGGCTGGTACCACCACGCCAGGAGATGCCCTTTCGCGTCGAAGAGGGAGCCTCCCGTCGCGAACTGCGCGAGCAGGCCGACGACCATGACGATGGCAACCACGGCCAGCGCGTCGTAGACGATGGCGGCGAAACGGCGCCAGGCGGGCGCAGGCATGGTCGTTGTCATCGGGTTCCCTGATTCCGTCATCCTTCCATTGTGCACAAGCTCGCCGGCAAGCGTGCGACCATGTGACCGTGAACGAAGCCCTCCCCGCCGAACCCTCCACCGACGATTCACGCCTCATCGAGCGCTTCATCGAGCGCGTATGGGCCGAAGACGGTCTGGCCGACCGCACGCTGGAAGCGTATCGCCGCGACTTGCAGCAGCTCGCGCGCTGGCTTGCCACGCGCGGGCGCTCGCTCGGGAGCGCACGGCGCGACGACCTTTCCGCGTACCACGGCAGCCAGCCCGTCTCGGTACGCAGCATGGCGCGGCGCCAGTCGGCGTTCCGGCGCTTCTACGCGCAGCTGGCCCGCGACGAAGGGAAACGCGAGGATCCCACCCTCCTGATGCAGCGGCCGCGGATGCCGCGCAGCCTGCCCAAGGCGTTGGCCGAGCGCGAAGTCGAGGCACTGATCGTCGCCCCCGACACCTCCACGCCCCTGGGCATGCGCGACCGCGCGATGCTCGAATTGATGTACTCGTCCGGCCTGCGCGTTTCGGAACTCGTGGACCTTCCGCTGGCCGGCCTGAACACCCGCCAGGGCGTGCTGCGCATCACGGGCAAGGGCGGCAAGGACCGTCTCGTGCCCGTCGGCGAGGAGGCGCTCGCGCATGTGGAAACCTATCTGCGCGAGGCGCGGCCGCTGCTGGCCGAAGGACACGGGCAGCCGGTGGCGCTGTTCCTGTCGCGCCGGGGCGCCGCGATGACCCGGCAGATGTTCTGGACGCTGGTGAAGCGCTACGCGGTGCAGGTGGGTATTCCCTCGAGCCGCGTGTCGCCCCACGTCTTGAGGCATTCCTTCGCCACCCACCTGCTCAACCACGGGGCCGACCTGCGCGCCCTGCAGATGCTCCTGGGCCACAGCGCCCTCAGCACCACGCAGATCTACACCCTGGTGGCGAAGGAAGGGCTGAAGCGGCTTCACGCCCAGCACCACCCGCGGGGCTGAGGCGTGCCACAATCGAGGGAACCGAAGGCGCGCCCCGTGTTCCAATCGAGGCCCCGCCTTTTCCCCCGGTGACTGATGGAGTGGTACCGATGTTGAAGAAAATCCTGTCCACGGTGGCGCTGTTCGAAGTGGCGCTCCTGGCCGGCGCATTCGCCATGACGGCCCAGGCGGCCGACAACGAGAAAGCGGTGCGCGATGCCGTCGAATCCCTCGGCCCGGGTATCAAGGTCGACAGCGTCGCGCCGGCGCCGATGGCGGGCTTCTACCAGGTGGTGGCCTCCGGCCGCATGGTCTACGTGAGCGCCGACGGCCATTACATGCTCAACGGCAACCTCATCGACCTCCAGGCGAAGACCGACCTCAGCGCGGCCAGTTGGGCGGCCACCCGCAAGGCGGCCCTGGCCAAGGTGCCGGCCTCGCAACGCCTGATCTACGCCCCGGACAAGCCGAAGCACACCGTCACCGTCTTCACCGACGTGGACTGCGGCTTCTGCCGCCAGCTGCACGCCCACATCGACGAGTTCAACAAGAAGGGCATCGCCGTCGAATACGTGTTCTGGCCGCGCGAAGGCATCAAGACCACGGCGGGCAACGACACGCCGTCGTACACCAAGGCCGTGTCGGTCTGGTGCAGCGCCGACCGCAAGAACGCCTTCAACGAGGCGATGAAGGGCGCGACGCCCAAGGCGGCCACCTGCAGCAACCCGGTGAAGGACGATTTCGAGCTGGGCGAGCGCCTGGGCGTGAATGGCACCCCCACCATCGTCACCGAGAACGGCGACGTGGTCGGCGGCTACGTCACCCCGGCCCAGCTGCTCCAGGCCCTGGAGGCCCCGGCAGGCACGGTCGGCCGCGGCGGCTGAAGCGGCTGCCCCCCTCCCCACAGATGTTGCCTCGCAACATCATGTAGAATAGGCGTTTTCCTTCTGCGCCTATTCCCCCGCATGATCGCACTCGACGGGCAGAGCGCCCTCTCGCCTTTTCGCCTCGAACGGCTGAACGCCCACCTGGATGCCCTGCATCACGGGACGCGGGTGCAGGCCGCATGGTTCACCTATTTCGTCGACGCCGACACGGCGCCGGAAGGCGACGCGCGCGCGCGCCTGCTCGCCGTGCTGGAAGCGAAGGGTGGTACTCCCGAGGAAGCCACCTTCTGGATCGTGCCGCGCCTGGGCACCATCTCGCCCTGGTCGAGCAAGGCCACCGACATCCTCCACGGCGCGGGGTTCGACGTGCGCCGCGTGGAGCGCGGCACCGCGTGGCGCGTCACCGGCATGCCGGCGGCGGACCATCCGTCGCATGCCGCCGTGATGGCCGCCTTCTGCGATCCCATGGTGCAGTCGCCGCTGGACGCGCTCGAACAGGCGGGCGAACTGTTCCTCGCCGGCGAACCGGGGCCGCTCGGCCGCATCGAGCTGGGCGACGATCCGCGCGCCGCGCTGTCCGCCGCGAACGTCGAACTCGGCCTCGCGCTGGCCGACGACGAGATCGACTACCTCGCCGCGCGTTACGCCGAGATGGGCCGCGCGCCCACCGATGCCGAACTGATGATGTTCGCGCAGGCGAATTCCGAGCACTGCCGACACAAGGTGTTCAACGCCACCTGGACGCTCGACGGCGCGAGCCAGGACTCGTCGCTGTTCGGCATGATCAAGAACACGCACCAGAAGTCGCCGGCGCACACGCTCTCCGCGTACCACGACAACGCCGCGGTGATCGAGGGTTACGAAGGCAAGCGCCTGTTCGTGAGCCCCGAGGACGCCGTGTTCCGTACCGTGGCGGAAGCGGCGCCGTACGCGATCAAGGTCGAGACGCATAATCACCCCACCGCCATCGCCCCATGGCCGGGTGCGGCCACCGGTGCCGGCGGCGAAATCCGCGACGAGGGTGCGACGGGTCGCGGCGGCAAGCCGAAGGCCGGCCTCACCGGTTTCTCCGTGTCGCACCTGCGCATTCCCGGCCTGCCGCGTCCGTGGGAGAAGGAGCGTCCGCTGCCGCCACGCATGGCCTCGGCCTTCGAGATCATGCGCGACGGGCCGCTCGGTGCCGCCGCCTTCAACAACGAATTCGGCCGCCCGGCCCTCGGTGGCTATTTCCGCACGTTCGAGCAGGAGACCGGCGACAAGGGCATTCGCCGCGGTTACGACAAGCCGATCATGATCGCCGGCGGCCTCGCCGCGATCCGTCCGGGGCACGTGGAGAAGCGCAAGGTCCGCGCCGGCGACAAGGTGATCGTGCTCGGCGGTCCCGCCATGCTCATCGGCCTCGGCGGCGGTGCCGCCTCGTCGGTGGCTTCCGGCACGTCCAGCGCCGAGCTCGACTTCGCCTCCGTGCAGCGCGACAACCCCGAGATGGAGCGCCGCTGCCAGCAGGTCATCGACGCGTGCTGGGCGCGCGGCGACGCCAATCCCATCGTGAGCATCCACGACGTCGGCGCGGGTGGCGTGTCCAACGCCATTCCCGAGATCCTCAACGATGCGGGCGTCGGCGGCGTCATCGATCTTTCCAGGCTGCCTACCGACGACCCGAACCTCTCGCCGATGCAGCTGTGGAGCAACGAATCGCAGGAGCGCTACGTGCTCGCCATCGGCAACGAGGACCTCGCGCTGTTCGAGGCCTTCTGCGCCCGCGAGCGGTGTCCGTTCGCCGTCGTCGGCGAGGCCACCGAGGAGCCGCGCCTGGTCGTGCACGATCCGCGCAGCGACACCACCGTCATCGACCTGCGCATGGACGTGCTGTTCGGCAAGCCGCCGCGCATGCACCGCGACGCGAAGCGCGTGAAGCCGCGCGTCGACCTCGTCGCCGACCTCACCGGCATCGGCATGGACGAGGCGCTGATGCGCGTCCTGCGCCTCCCCGCGGTGGGCAGCAAGAACTTCCTCATCACCATCGGCGACCGCACGGTCGGCGGCCTCAACGCGCGCGATCCCATGGTCGGTCCCTGGCAGGTGCCGGTGGCCGACGTGGCGGTCACGATGACCGACTTCGAGGGTTACACCGGGGAAGCCATGGCGATGGCCGAGCGCGCCCCGGTGGCGCTGCTTTCCAGCGCCGACGCCGCGCGCATGGCGGTGGGCGAGGCGCTCACCAACCTCGCCGCGGCGCCGATGAAGCTCGACGAGGTGCGCTTGTCGGCGAACTGGATGGCCGCCGTGAACCATCCGGGCGAGGACGCCGCGCTGTTCGACGCCGTGAAGGCCGTCGGCATGGAGCTGTGCCCGGCGCTCGACATCTCCATTCCCGTCGGCAAGGACTCGCTGTCCATGCAGACCGTGTGGACCGACGACGACGGCAGGAAGCAGAAGACCATATCGCCGGTCTCGCTCGTCATCACCGGCTTCGCGCGCGTCGACGACGTGCGCCGCACGCTCACGCCGCAGCTGAAACTCGACCGCGGCGACACCGACCTGTGGCTGATCGACCTCGGCGCGGGCCGTGACCGTCTCGGCGGCTCGGCGCTTACCCAGGTGTTCAACCGCGGCGGCGGCGTGCCGCCGGACCTCGACGATCCGAAGCGCCTGCGTGCGATGTTCGAGCTGATCCAGGAGGCGAACCGCGCCGGCCTGCTGCTCGCGTACCACGACCGCTCCGACGGCGGCGTCATCGTCACGCTGCTGGAAATGGCCTTTGCCGGCCGTTGCGGCCTCGAGCTGCGTCTCGACGGCTGGGCCGACGCGACGCTGCGCGCCCTGTTCAACGAGGAGCTCGGCGCCGTCGTGCAGGTGGCCTCCGCCAACCGCGAAGCGTTCGAACAGCTGCTGGTGAAGTACAACCTCGCCGGATTGACGCACAACGTCGGCCGTCCGAAGGAAAAGCTCGGCATCAAGCTCCACCTCGGCGGCGAAACCCCGTTCAAGTGGAACTGGACCGAACTGTTCCGTGCGTGGAACGAGACCAGCCACGCGATGCAGCGCCTGCGCGACAACCCGCAGAGCGCCGACCAGGAAAGCGAGTGGCGACTCGACGATGCCGATCCCGGCATCTCGCCGAAGCTCGTCTTCGATCCGGCCGAGGACATCGCGGCACCGTACATCGGCAAGGGCGCGCGTCCGCGCGTGGCCATCCTGCGCGAGCAGGGCGTCAACGGCCAGGTGGAAATGGCGGCGGCCTTCGGCCGCGCCGGCTTCGATGCCGTCGACGTGCACATGACCGACCTCGCCACGGGCCGCCATCACCTGAAGGACTTCATCGGCCTCGCGGCGTGCGGCGGATTCTCCTACGGCGACGTACTCGGTGCCGGCCGCGGCTGGGCGACCTCGATCCTCTACAACGACGCGTTGCGCGAACAGTTCGCCCGCTTCTTCGAAGACGGCACCCGGTTCGCCCTCGGCGTGTGCAACGGCTGCCAGATGATGTCGGGCCTCAAGGACATCATCCCGGACGCGAAGCACTGGCCGCAGTTCCTGCGCAACCAGTCGGAGCAGTACGAGGCGCGCCTCGCCACGCTGGAGATCCTCGACTCGGGCAGCATCTTCTTCCGCGGCATGGCCGGCTCGCGCATTCCGGTGGCGGTGGCGCACGGCGAAGGCCGCGTGCACTTCCCGATGGTGTGCAGCCCGTCGAAGAGCCATGCGGCGGCGCGCTTCGTGGACAACCGCGGGAAGCCCACCGAAAGCTATCCGCTCAACCCCAACGGTTCCCCAGGCGGCCTGGCGGCCTTCACCGCCGCGGACGGCCGCGTCACGATCATGATGCCGCACCCGGAACGCGTGTTCCGTAGCGCGCAGCTGAGCTGGCATCCGGAACAGTGGGGCGAGGATTCGCCGTGGATGCGCATGTTCCGCAATGCACGCGTGTGGGTAGGCTGAGCACGGTCGTCCCGCGATGGATACCGTCCCCCTCACCAGTATCGTCATCGTCCTCGCGGACAGCGGTCCCTTCACGCGCGAATGCGTGGAGCACGCGCTCGCGAGCGACGTGCCGGTCGAGGTCGTCATCGTCGACAACGGTTCCACCGACGGCGTGCCGGAGGCGCTCGACCGCGCCCATGCGGATGACGATCGCGTGCGCGTCGTCTACAACCGGGCCAACCTGGGGTTCGGTCCCGCCGTGAACCGCGGCGCCGCGCAGGCGCGCGGCGAGCGGCTGCTCGTGCTCAATCCCGACTGCCTCGTCGAAGCGGACACGATTCGGCGCATGGCGGCGCATATCGATGCGCACACGGGCATCGTCGGCGCGGTGGTCTGCGATGCGGGCGGCCGTCCCGACCCGGCATCGCGACGGCGCGACCCGCTGCTGCGCCGCTCCCTCGCCACCAAGCTGGGACGCGGCGGCGACGCCGGCATCGACATCCACGGCCCCTTGCCCGACGGCGCGGAAGAGGTCGAGATCGTTTCCGGTGCCATCGTACTCATGCCGCGCACCGCCTTCGACCGCCTGCACGGTTTCGACGAGACCTTCTTCCTGCACTGCGAAGACATGGACCTGTGCCGCCGCGCGCGCGACGCCGGCTACAAGGTGCTGCTCGCGGGCGACGTGCGCGTCCTGCACGGCAAGGGCGGCTCGAGTCGCCACCGGCCCGTGTTCGTCAGCCGGCACAAGCATCGCAGCATGTACCTGTGGTTCCGCCGGCACGACCCCGCCGCGCGTCATCCGTTGGTTCGTGCCGCGGTGTGGCTCGGCATCTGGGCGCATTTCCTGCTGAAGATCCCCGGCCAGCTCCTGCGGGAGCGCCGGTGAGCCGCGCGACGCGCGGGGGCGGGCTCGCCACGCTCGGCCTGCTCGCGGTCACGGCCATCTGGGGTTCCACCTTCGTGCTCATCAAGGACGTCGTGGGCCGGATGCCGGTCGCGGATTTCCTTGCGGTGCGCTTCGTCATCGCGGCGGCGGCGATGCTCGCCCTGTTCGCCCTCCCGCTCGCGAGGCTGGGACGCACGCAGATGCTGCGCGGCCTCGCCCTCGGCGTGCTTTACGGCGTGGCGCAATGGTTGCAGACCGAGGGCCTGGCGCGTACATCGCCGAGCGTCAGCGGTTTCGTCACCGGCATGTACGTGGTGATCACGCCCATCCTCTCCCTGCTGCTGTTCCGCCAGCGCATGCCCTGGACGACCTGGCTGGCCGTCCTGCTCGCCACGCTGGGCCTGGGGGTGCTGGCGCTCAACGGCTTCGCGGTGGATGCCGGCGTGCTGTTGACGCTCGCTTCGGCGGCGTTGTACGCGCTACACATCGTGGGACTCGGGCACTGGTCGAAGCCTGGCGACGCGTTCGGCATGTCGGCCATCCAGATGCTCGGCATCGCCGCCGTCTGCGTCGCGATCACGTTGCCGCATGGCGGCCCGGTGCTTCCGCCGGACGCGAAAGCATGGATAGCGGTGCTTTACATGGCGCTTCTGGCGGGTGCGCTGGCGATGCTCATACAGACCTGGGCCCAGGCGCACATGCCCGCCACGCGCGCGGCCATTGTCATGACCACCGAACCGGTCTTCGCCGCCGGTTTCGCGGTGCTCCTCGGCGTGGATACGCTCACGGGCCGCATGCTCGGCGGCGGCGCGCTCGTGCTCGCCGCGATGTACATGGTCGAACTCGCGCCACGCTTCCGCCGAAGCAAACCGGCGGAAGCGCTCCACCACGAGGTGTGAGGGCCTGCTGCGGGCCCCCAACCGCTGTCCCCGGCGTGTCCTATCGCGCGACCGAGAACTTGTAGACCATCAGGTTCCGATACGTCTGCCCCGGAGCGAGGCGCGCCGAGCCGAACGACGGCTGGTTGGGCGTGTCCGGAAACAGCTGCGGTTCCAGCGCGAACGCATCGCCCTGGCGATAGATGCCCCCCGACTTGCCCGACGTCGTGCCGTCGAGGAAGTTGCCCGAATAGAACTGCAACCCCGGTTGCGCCGACCACAGCGAGAGCACGCGTCCGCTCTTCGGATCGCTCACCCTGGCCACTTCGCGCGGCTGGGTGGCTTCCTTTCGCGAAATGACCCAGTTGTGATCGTAGCCGCGGCCGAAGACGAGCTGCTGCTCCTTCGCGTCGCGAATGTCGCGGCCGATCGGCTTGGCCTTGCGGAAATCGAAGTCCGTGCCGGCCACGCTGCGGATCTCGCCCGTGGGAATGGCCGTGGCATCGGTGGGCAGGTAGGCATCGCCGGCGATCGTCAGCCGCTGGTCCATGACGCTGCCCGAGCCTTCGCCGGCGAGGTTCCAGTAGGTATGGTTGGTGATGTTGACGATCGTCGGCGCGTCGGTCGTCGCGGTGTACTCGATCGTCAGCTCGTTCTTGTCGTCGAGCGCATAGGTGGCCGTGGCGGTGAGCTTGCCGGGATACCCCTGGTCGCCGTCGGGGCTGACATAGGTGAGGGTGACGCTGGGCCGGGCACCGGACACCACCTTGTCGACCGTCCAGACAACCTTGTCGAAGCCGGTCTTTCCGCCATGGAGCGAATTCGGCCCGTCGTTCACGGGCACCGTATACGCCTTGCCGTCGAGAGTGAACTTACCCTTCGCGATGCGGTTGGCGTAGCGGCCGACGGTGTCGCCGAAATACTGGGGCTTGGCGAAGGTGCCCTTGAGGTCGGGGTAGCCGAGTACGATATCGCCGGGCTTGCCGTTCCGGTCGGGTACGTCCAGGGCATAGAGCGCCGCACCGAGCGAGAGGATCTTCGCGGTCATGCCGTGGCCGTTGGTAAGGGTCACGAGGATGACTTCCTTGCCGTCGGGCGTCTGGCCGAAAGAGGTTTTCGATGCTTCGCCGGCGGTGGCGCCCGCGCTGGCAGCCAGCAGGATCGTGGCCGCCAGGCTCGTGCCGATCTTCATTGCGGTATCTCCGGTCGGATGGATCGGGGGACCACATCACATTTGTTGGACAATTGACAAGCTGCGCCGCGTCAATGTCCGCGGCCGGGCTGCGGCTAGGATGGATCACGGGAATCTTGGGAGGAGTGCCATGGCGTCGAAAACGGGCGGTGCCCGGAACCTGCACATGCAGGTGGTGGAGGATCTGGGCGAGTCGATCGTGGGTGGCCTGTTCCAGCCGGGCGATCCGCTGCCGGGCGAAGCCCAGCTGGCGGGGCAGATGGCGATCAGCCGGACGGTGTTGCGAGAAGCGCTGAAGGTACTGGCGGCGAAGGGCCTCATCGAGACGCGACAGAAGACGGGCATGCGGGTGCGCGACCCGCGTTACTGGAACCACCTCGACGCCCACGTCCTATCCTGGCGCTGCGCCTCCATGCCGACGGACGACTTCGTCGAGAAGCTCGTGGAGATGCGCGAGATCGTGGAGCCCGCGGCGGTGATGGCCGCGGCGCGCCGTCGCGACCAGGCGCAACTGGAAGCCATCGGGGAGGCGCTCGAGGCGATGGAAGATGCGCAGACGCTGGACGATTGGGCCGCCGCCGATCTCCGTTTCCACGAGGCGGTGCTCATGGCGACGAACAACGAACTACTGAGTTCGTTGTTCTCGGTGATCGAGACGGCGCTGGGCACGTTCTTCGTGATGTCCGCGCGCACGGCGAAGAACTTCAAGTATTCCCTGCCGCACCACCGCGCGGTTTACGAAGCCATCCGCCGCCGCCGTCCGAACGAAGCCGCCGCAGCGATGCACACAATGATCGCGGATTCCCGCGCGAACATGCGCAAAACCCGCCGCCGCTGACATATCGCCCGTCGTCCCTGCCTGCGCAGGGGCGACGGGGCCACGCGTAGGCAGGGGCGACGGGGTGGGGTGGGTCAGCAGCAGCGGCCGCCTGTGCCGCGATACCTCGCCTCCTGGCGCTCGCGGAAGAACTCCCCGTAACTCGGCACGGGGCGTTCGGGATGGTGCTCGCGCAGGTGCTTCACGTAGACGTCGTAGTCGGGTACGCCGCAGCAGAGGCGGGCGGTCTGTACCGCCCATCGCCATAGCGAGCGCGGTGCGGCCGATGCGTTCGTTTCCATGGGACCTCCTTATTGCGTCACGCTCGACAGCGCGACGTACGGCTCTTCGTGCGCGGTCGGGTGGTTGACGCGCCAGGCGCGGACGATGGAGCGGAGCGAGAAGAAAAGCATCGTCAGCACCAACAGCATGAACAGCGCGGTGAGCCCCATGTCCACGTAGTTGTTGGTAACGATCCGCTGCATCTCCGCGACGTTCTTGGCGGGCGCGAGCAGCGTGTTCGAGGCCATCGCGTCGGCGTATTTTTGTGCGGCGGCGGTGAAGCTGATCTTGTCGTCGAAGATTTTCTGCCAGCCGGCCGTCAGCGTGCAGACCACCAGCCACGTCGCCGGAACGGCGGGCACGAGCACGTAGCGCTCGCGCTTGAGCTTCACCGTGACCACGGTGGCGAGCATCAGCGCGATTGCCGCGAGCATCTGGTTCGCGATGCCGAACAGCGGCCACAGGGTGTTGATGCCGCCGAGCGGGTCGACGGCGCCCTGGTACAGGAAGTAGCCCCACAGGCCCACGCAGATCACGGTGGCCACGATGTTGCCGATCCAGGATTCCGTATGCTTCAGCGGGGCCCAGGCCATCCCGGCCAGTTCCTGGATCATGAAGCGGCCCACGCGGGTGCCGGCGTCCACGGTGGTCAGGATGAACAGGGCTTCGAACAGGATGGCGTAGTGGTACCAGAGCGCCATCATGCCTTCGCCGGGCATGATGCCGTGGAGCAGCTGCGCCATGCCCACCGCGAGGGTGGGGGCGCCGCCGGCGCGGCCGAGGATAGTGCCTTCGCCGATGTTCCGCGCGGTGTCGGTGAGCTCGGCGGGGGTGACGAGGAATCCCCAGGTGCTGATCGTCTGCGCGGCCTGTTCCGCCGTGGTGCCCACCAGCGCGCCGGGCGAGTTCATGGCGAAGTACACGCCCGGGTGCAGCGACGCGGCGGCGATGAGCGCCATGATCGCGACGAAGGCCTCCATCAGCATGCCGCCGTAGCCGATCAGCCGTGCCTCGCCTTCGTTGGCGAGCAATTTGGGCGTGGTGCCCGAGGCGATGATGGAATGCCAGCCGGACACGGCGCCGCAGGCGATGGTGATGAACAGGAACGGGAACAGGTTGCCGGCGAAGACCGGGCCGGTACCGTCGATGAATTTCGTGACGGCGGGCATCTGCAGCGTCGGCGCGGCGAGGAAGATCGCCAGCGCGAGCAGGAAGATGGTGCCGATCTTGAGGAAGGTGGACAGGTAGTCGCGCGGGGCGAGCAGCAGCCATACCGGCAGGACCGAGGCGAAGAAGCCGTAGCCGATCAGCAGCCAGGCCAGCGCCTTCGCGTCGAAGTCGAAGAGGGCGGCGAGGGCGGGCGTGTCGTTCACCGTCTTGCCGTACCAGATCGACGCGAGCAGCAGGACCAGGCCGATGATCGACACCTCGAGGATGCGGCCGGGACGGATGAAGCGCAGGTACACGCCCATCAGGAGGGCGATGGGAATCGTCGCGGCGACGGTGAAGGTGCCCCAGGGGCTGTGGGTGAGGGCTTTCACCACGACCAGCGCCAGCACCGCCAGCACGATCATCATGAGGACCAGTACCCCGACCATCGCGATGACGCCGGGCAGTTCTCCCAGCTCCTCGCGCAGCATGTGCCCGAGGGAGCGGCCGTCCCGCCGCAAGGAGAGACCGAGGATCATGAAGTCCTGTACCGCACCGGCGAAGACCACGCCGACCAGGATCCAGAGGGTGCCGGGCAGGTAACCCATCTGCGCGGCGAGTACCGGACCGACCAGGGGACCGGCACCGGCGATGGCGGCGAAGTGGTGGCCGAACACCACCCAGCGGTCGGTGGGCACGTAGTCGAGGCCGTCGTTGCGCAGGACCGACGGCGTGGCGCGCGACGGGTCGAGCTGGAGCACCCGGTTGGCGATCATGCGGCTGTAGAAGCGATAGCCGATGAGGAAAACCGCAATGGAGGCCGTGACCAGCCAGATGGCATTGATCGGTTCGCCGCGCCGGAGCGCGATGACGCCGAGGCACCAGGCCCCGACGATGGCGATGGCGGCCCAGAGGATCTTGCCGGCCGGGCTGGGTTTGGGAATGGCGCTGTGCATGGTTGGACTCCCTCGCGGATAGCCCAAGGGTCGTCCCGGCCGCCTTGGGGGTCAATGACCGCGGGGGCTTACGGGTATTAGCCATTGGTCGAATGGCCGAAGGCGCGAAACCCTTCGGAGGCTTGAGCCGGGGGCGTTCCGGCGCCATGCTGAGAGCATCCCCACACCCCCGGAAAACGCATGATCCGCGAGATCCTGAAGATGGGAGACGAGCGCCTTTTGCGCATCGCTCCGCCCGTGCCCGACGCCATGTTCGGCTCGGCCGAGCTCGACGAGCTTATCGCGGACATGTTCGACACCATGGCAGATGCCGGCGGTGTGGGCCTGGCGGCGCCGCAGATCGGCGTCGACCTGCAACTGGTGATCTTCGGCTTCGACAGCAGCGAGCGTTACCCCGAGGCGCCGCCGGTGCCGCGAACGATCCTGCTCAACCCGGAGATCGTGCCGCTCTCCCAGGACATGGAAGAGGGCTGGGAGGGCTGTCTGTCGGTGCCCGGTTTGCGCGGCGTGGTTAACCGCTATTCCCTGATCCGATATCGCGGCGTCGATCCGTCCGGACAGCCGATCGACCGTACCGCGGAAGGCTTCCATGCCCGCGTGGTGCAGCACGAATGCGACCACCTGATCGGCCGACTGTATCCCTCGCGCATCACCGACTTCACCCGTTTCGGGTTCACCGAGGTGTTGTTTCCGGGGATGGACGTCGGCGACGACTGACTTGTGGGAGCCGCTATGGCGGCGAGGGGGATTCGCCTCGCCGCTTCACCGCTCTGTTGGCTTCTCGCCGCTATAGCGGCGCCTACAGGGCGGCGCTTAGTCGGCGTCCGCCAGCGCTTCGATGATGACCAGCAGGGCCTTGCGGCGTTCCTTCGGCATGCGGCTCACGAGGCCGACCAGGCGCAGCTGTTCGCGGGAATCGGCCCGGTACAGGGCCGGGCTTTCGCGGACACCCGTCGCGCCGTTCGGGGAGCCCCGGCCGGTGGCGAGCCATTCGAAATTGACGCCGAAACGGATGGCCATGTCGATCTGGCGTTCCAGTTCGGGCAGGCCGAGATCGCTGAGCCATTTACGCGCGGTTTCCCGACTGACGTCGAAAAGATCGGCCAGCTGGGTGATTCGGCCGCGGCCTTTCTTGACGCCGGCCATGTCCAGCGCGACATGCAGGCGTTGTGAAAAACCTCGGTTAGTGGGGGGCATAACAACTCCGGTGGAACGCTTGAGCGCTACTGGTCGAGTATTGTTCGATAGCGCGGAGCGGGAGCGTGACGCTTTTGCTGTTGCCAACTCGTCCAATTTGCGACTGCTTTCGCCTTTCCGTCTCAATGGCGGAACGAGTTGGTCAATTTTCTCATTTCTTCCGTCGCGCGATGTGCTAGGTCGGCAAAATCCGAGCCCGAGCCAGCGTAAAGGATCGCCCGCGAGGAGGAAATCATGAGCCCGGTGCCGTCGGCCGTGCGGCCGTTCTTCATCACCGCTTGCACGTCACCGCCCTGGGCGCCGATGCCGGGCACGAGAAGCGGCATGTCGCCGACGGCGGCACGCACCCTGCCAAGCTCTTCGGGCCAGGTCGCGCCGGTCACCAGCGCGCAGTTGCCGTTTTCGTTCCACTCGCGTGCGATGGTTTCCGCCACGCGCAGATAGAGTGGCTCGCCGCCGCAGTCCAACGCTTGGAAATCCTTGCCGCCGGGATTGGATGTCCGGCAGAGCAGGATCACGCCCTTGTCGGCGCGCTCGAGGAAGGGCTCGATGGAGTCGCGGCCGAGGTACGGGTTGAGGGTGACGGCGTCGGCGGCGTAGCGGTCGAAGGCTTCCGAGGCGTAATGCTTCGCGGTCGAACCGATGTCGCCGCGCTTGGCGTCGAGGATGACCGGGATACCGGGGTGGCGGTCGTGGATATGGGCGATGAGCCGTTCCAGGACCCCTTCGGCGCGCTGCGCGGCGAAGTGGGCGATCTGCGGCTTGTAGGCGCAGACCTGGCCGGCCGTGGCGTCCACGATGTCGCGGCAGAAGGCGAAGATGCCTTCGTTGCCGGAGAGACCCGCGGGCAACCGGCCCGGTTCGGGATCGAGGCCCACGCATACGAGCGAGTCGTTGCGGCGCCAGGCGTCCTTGAGGGCGGTCATGAAGGTCATGGTGGTGATGCCTCTGCCGAGCGACCCTTAGGGGCCGGGATAAAAGGCGCCTTTTGCAGGAGCCGCCATGGCGGCGAGGGGAATAATCCTCGCCGCTTCATCGCTCTGTGGGCTTCTCGCCGCTATAGCGGCTCCCACAGTAAAGGTGTCAGACCAGCTTCTTGTATTTCACGCGCTTCGGGCCGGCATCGTCGCCGAGGCGGCGCTTCTTGTCGGCCTCGTACTCGTTGTAGTTGCCCGGGAAGAACTCCACGTGCGAATCGCCTTCGAACGCGATGATGTGCGTGGCGATGCGGTCGAGGAACCAGCGGTCATGCGAGATGACCACCGCGCAGCCGGGGAACTCCAGCAAGGCGTCTTCGAGCGCGCGCAGCGTTTCCACGTCGAGGTCGTTCGACGGCTCGTCGAGCAGGAGCACGTTGCCCCCCTGCAGCAGCGTCTTCGCCATGTGCAGGCGGCCACGCTCGCCGCCGGACAGCTGGCCGACGATCTTCTGCTGGTCGGTGCCCTTGAAGTTGAAGCGGCCGATGTAGGCGCGCGACTGGATCTCGAAGTTGCCGATGGCGAGGATGTCCGAACCGCCGGACACTTCCTGCCACACGTTGTTCTTGGCATCGAGCGCGTCGCGCGACTGGTCGACGTAAGCCAGCTTCACCGTGTGGCCGAGCTTGACCTCGCCGTCGTCCGGCGTTTCCTTGCCCATGATCATCTTCATGAGCGTGGACTTGCCGGCGCCGTTGGGGCCGATCACACCGACGATGGCGCCGGCCGGGATCCTGAACGAGAGGTCCTCGATCAGCACGCGGTCGCCGAACGACTTGGTGACGTTCTTGAACTCGATCACTTCCTGGCCCAGCCGCTCGCCCGGCGGGATGAAGATCTCGTTGGTTTCGTTGCGGCGCTGGTACTCGACCGAGTTCAGCTCCTCGAAGCGGTTGAGGCGGGCCTTGCCCTTGGACTGGCGACCCTTCGATGCGGAGCGCACCCATTCCAGTTCCTTCTGGATGGCCTTCTGGCGGGACTTCTCCTGCTGCGCTTCCTGCTTCAGGCGCTCGTCCTTCTGCACCAGCCACTCGGTGTAATTGCCCTTCCAGGGAATGCCGCGGCCGCGGTCGAGCTCGAGGATCCACTCGGCGGCGTTGTCGAGGAAGTAGCGGTCATGGGTGACCGCGACGACGGTGCCGGGATAGTCGTGGAGGAAGGTTTCCAGCCAGTCGACCGATTCGGCATCGAGATGGTTGGTAGGCTCGTCGAGGAGCAGCATGTCGGGCTTGGACAGGAGCAGGCGGCAGAGCGCCACGCGACGCTTCTCGCCGCCCGACAACGGTCCGATCTTCGCGTCCCAGGGCGGCAGGCGCAGCGCATCGGCGGCCACTTCCAGCTGGCGCTCCAGGGCATGGGCGTCGTTCGCGGCCAGGATGCCTTCGAGGCGCTCCTGTTCCTTCGCGAGGGCGTCGAAGTCGGCGCCTTCCTCGGCGTAGGCGGCATAGACGTCCTCGAGCTTTTTCTGCGCCTCGAGGACTTCGGACACACCTTCCTCGACGGCCTCGCGGACGGTCTTCTCCGGATCGAGTTCCGGTTCCTGCGCGAGGTAGCCGACCTTGATGCCGGGCTGGGGGCGGGCCTCGCCCTGGAAGTCCTTGTCGACGCCGGCCATGATCCGCAGCACCGTGGACTTGCCCGCGCCGTTCAGGCCGAGCAGGCCGATCTTGGCGCCGGGGAAGAACGAGAGCGAGATGTCCTTGATGATCTGGCGCTTCGGGGGAACGATCTTGCTCACCCCGTTCATGGTGTAGATGTATTGCATGGAGGCTCCGTCAGGCGATGCCGCGCCCCCGGGCGGACGCGCGCCGGGTGGGCAAACGCCAATTATAGCGGGTTCCCGTTGCAGGCACCGCCCCCGGTTGGGCGCCCGGCGGCCACGGCCGCCGGGCGCCGCGTCACCGGCCGGACCGGTCGTGCACGTACCGGCGGATGCGCTCGTTGTTCGCCTCCGAGTAGTACTTGCAGGAGAAGGCGCCGATGAGGTTGTCCATCATGTTGGTGATGCAGAAGAATTGGCGCTCGGCAAGCTCATGGGTCGCATCGAGCAGGTGGCCCACTTCGTGGGCGAAGATGTGCCGGTGTCCCCGGTTGCTGACGATGGCGGCACCGTATGGCGGCACAGCGCTGCCGAGCGTGCCGGATGCCCAGTTTGACGGAGGGCGGTCGACGAACAGGACGTACTTGGTCAGGGGCGTGGTGGCGACGCCATAGGCCTGGAGGTGTTCGGCCCCGCGCCGGGCAACCTCGCCGATGCGCTCCACGTCGGTTCCCGCGTCGTAATCCATGTCGGTGAGGCCTGGCACGTTGTCCCGCAGGGACACGCGGATCGGGACTTCGAGCTTGACATTTTCTTCCAAGTCATTGATCCACCAGCCAACATACCAATTGAGAAACTTGGCGTGATCGTTCTCGCCTGCCGTCTCATGCAGGAAGATCCAGACATCGAGCGCGGGCGTATAGGCAGCCTTGCGGGTCGCGCCCTTGCCGCGCGAGGCGAGGGGCGGCATGCCGGCACGGCGGTACTCGCGGTCGATGGGGGCGCCGGCGCTCGCGGACGGCGGATCCTTGTCGTCCTCGGCCAGGGCGATGTCCAGGGTGTCGCCCAGGCGCACGATCGTCCCAGGCCGTCCGTCGATCTCGGCGAGGAACATCCTGCCGAGGCCGCTGCCCGTATCGAGGTGGGCACGAAGCTCGCCGATCAGCCGGATGGCCTGGGTGCCGTCGTTCGCCGGGGTGGGAAGGTTGAATTGGCTGGGCAGGCCGCCCGCGGCATGGGTATCGAAGATATCGACGCGACGGTCGAGGGCGTGGGTCGGCGCGCTGGCGACGATCAGCCATGCCAGGAGCATGGCCAGGTGGGCTGCTTTCACGGCAGAGTCCTTTCCGTGGTGCTTGTAGGGGAGGGCTGGGGATGGCCCGAGGGGAAGCCTAGCGTCGGCGAGCCTGTATGGGCTGTCAGGCCTTTCCGAGTCCGAGGTCAGGGATTCCGGAATCGCCCGCCCCGGCGCCCAGCGGCCCTGCCGGGCCTCCAGTGACCGCAACCCCCGTCGGGCGTTACACTTTCGGCCTTTCCCCGCCCACTTCCACGAGGTCGAGATGTTCCCGAAGGATGCAACGATCGCCGGCTACGACGACGAACTCGCCAAGGCCATCGCCGACGAGTCCCGTCGCCAGGAAGATCACGTCGAACTGATCGCCTCCGAGAACTACGCCAGCCCGCGCGTCATGGAAGCCCAGGGCTCTTCGCTCACGAACAAGTACGCCGAGGGGTATCCCGGCAAGCGCTACTACGGTGGCTGCGAGTACGTGGACATCGCCGAGAAGCTTGCCATCTCGCGCCTCAAGAAGCTGTTCGGCGCCGACTACGCCAACGTGCAGCCGCATTCCGGCTCGCAGGCGAACCAGGCGGTGTACTTCGCCCTGCTGCAGCCGGGCGACACCATCCTCGGCATGAGCCTCGCCCACGGCGGCCACCTCACGCACGGCGCGAAGGTGAACCTCTCCGGCAAGATCTTCAACGCGGTGCAGTACGGGATCGATCCGGATACCGGGCTCGTGAACTACGAGGAGATCGAGAAGCTCGCGCTGGAGCACAAGCCGAAGATGATCGTGGCCGGTTTCTCGGCGTATTCGCAGGTGCTCGACTGGGCGCGCTTCCGCGCCATCGCCGACAAGGTGGGCGCGTACCTCTTCGTCGACATGGCCCACGTCGCGGGCCTCGTCGCCGCGGGCGTCTACCCGAACCCGATCGAACACGCCCACGTGGTCACCTCCACCACGCACAAGACCCTGCGCGGCCCGCGCGGCGGCATCATCGTCGCCAAGGGGCTCGGCGAGGAACTCGAGAAGAAGCTGCAGTCCATCGTGTTCCCCGGCATCCAGGGCGGCCCGCTGATGCACGTCATCGCCGCGAAGGCGGTCGCCTTCAAGGAAGCGCTGGAGCCGTCGTTCGCGGCGTACCAGCAGCAGGTGGTGAAGAACGCCAAGGCGATGGCGAAGACCTTCATCGAGCGCGGCTACAAGATCGTGTCCGGCGGTACCGAAAACCACCTCATGCTGATCGACCTGATCGGCCGCGAAGTCACCGGCAAGGACGCGGAAGCCGCGCTCGGCAAGGCGCATATCACGGTGAACAAGAACGCCGTGCCGAACGACCCCCGCTCGCCCTTCGTCACCTCGGGCCTGCGCGTCGGCACCCCGGCCATCACCACCCGCGGTTACGACGAGGCGGCGACGGTGGAACTGACGCAGTGGATCTGCGACGTGCTCGACGCGCCCGCCGACGAAGCGGTGATCGCCGCGGTGCGCGCGAAGGTCACGGCGCAGTGCGCGAACTTCCCGGTTTACGGTTGATCGATGCATTGTCCGTTCTGCCAGCACGAAGACACGCGTGTGATCGACTCCCGCCTGACGGAGGATGGGAGCACGGTGCGTCGCCGTCGCGAGTGCCCGCAATGCGGCGAGCGCTTCAACACGTTTGAAACCGCCGAACTCAAGCTTCCGACGATCGTGAAATCCGGCGATCGTCGCGAGCCGTTCGACGAACACAAGCTGCGCGTGAGTTTCGAGCGCGCATTGCAGAAGCGCCCCGTGGCGAGCGACGCGGTGGATGCCGCCGTCCGCGCCGTCATCAACGACCTGCGCCGTAGCGGCGAGCGGGAAGTACCGTCCCGCCAGGTGGGCGAACTGGTGATGCGCGAGCTGAAGAAGCTCGACCAGGTGGCTTACGTGCGTTTCGCGTCCGTGTACCGCCGCTTCGAGGACGTGCATGCGTTCCGCGAGGAGATCGAGAAGCTGGAGCGCGACCTGCCGTCGCTGGAAGGTCTCCAGCTGCCCTTGCTCGAAGCGGCGCGGCGCGGACGCAAGCCCTGATGTCGCGCCCCTTTTTTCCGGCCATGGACCACGTCCATATGGCGCATGCGCTGCGTCTCGCCGAAAAGGGCCTGTACGGCACGCAACCCAATCCCCGCGTCGGGTGCGTCGTCGCGCGCGGAGACACCGTGCTCGGCACCGGCTGGCACCAGCGCGCCGGCGAGCCGCACGCGGAAGTCTTCGCGCTGCGCGAGGCCGGCGAGGCCGCTCGTGGCGCCACCGCGTACGTCACGCTGGAGCCCTGTGCCCACCACGGCCGCACGCCGCCCTGCGCGGACGCGCTGATCGCCGCCGGGGTGGGGCGCGTGGTCGTCGCGCACGAGGACCCCTTCGACAAGGTCGCCGGCGCGGGCATCGAGAAGCTTCGCGCCGCCGGCATCGGCGTGCAGGTGGGGTTGATGCGCGATGCCGCGCACGAACTCAACATCGGGTTCTTCAGCCGCATCCAGCGCGGCCGTCCGTGGGTGCGGGTGAAGCTCGCCATGAGCCTGGACGGCCGTACCGCGCTCGCCGACGGCTCGTCGAAATGGATCACGGGCGAAGGCGCGCGCGCCGACGTGCAGCGCTGGCGCGCACGTGCCTCGGCGATCCTCTCGGCCAGCGGCACCGTGCTGGCCGACGACCCGCACCTTACCGTGCGCCTGCCCGGCGACGAGCGCTTCGTGCCGCCGTTGCGCGCGATCGTCGACACGTCGCTGCGGACGCCGGCCGGTGCCAGGGTGCTGGACGGGACCGCTCCCACAGTGTTGCTGCACGCGCCGGACGCACGGGTTCCCGCCCATCTCGCCGACATGCCGCGCACGGCGGTCCGCCGCGCGGATGGGGGCATCGACCTGCATGCGGCGTTGCACTGGCTGGCGCTGCAGGACGTGAACGAAGTGCACGTCGAGGCCGGTCCCGCGTTGTGCGGCGCGCTGCTTGCCGCCGGCCTCGCCGACGAGTTGCTCGTCTACATCGCGCCGATCCTGCTCGGCGACCGCGCGCGCCCCATGCTGCACCTGCCGCCGCTGGACGACATGGCTTCGCGCTGGAAACTGCAGACGGTGGATCGCCGGCAGGTGGGCGACGACATGCGCCTGCAACTGCGCCCCACCTCCGTCGCCCCTGCGCAGGCAGGGGCCCAGTGACTCCCTCTCGGCGGCGCCTTGCCCACGTCCGCTGGGGTATCGTCGGCTGCGGCAATGTCACCGAGGTCAAGAGCGGTCCCGCGTTTGCCAAGGTGCCCGACTCGTCGCTCGTGGCCGTGATGCGCCGCGACGGCGAAAAGGCGCGAGACTACGCGCGCCGCCACGGCGTGCCGCGCTGGTACGACGATGCCGCGGCGCTGGTCGCCGATCCCGACGTGGATGCGGTGTACGTCGCCACGCCACCGTCCAGCCATCGCGAATACGCCCTCATGGCCATCGCGGCCGGCAAGCCCGTATACGTCGAGAAGCCGATGGCGATCGACCATCGCGAATGCCAGGACATCGTCGCCGCCGGCGAAGCCGCCGGTGTGCCGGTGTTCGTCGCGTACTACCGGCGCATGCTGCCGCGCTTCCGTCGCATCGCGGCGCTGCTCGCCGAAGGGGCCATCGGCACGCCGCGCATTGCCTCCGTGCTGCTCCACCATCCGTTCGAGGCCCGCTACGCCGATCCGGCGAACCTTCCCTGGACGGTGCGGCCGGAACTGTCCGGCGGCGGCATCTTCGTCGACATCGGTTGCCACACCCTGGACATCCTGGACTTCCTGCTCGGCCCCATCGCCGACGCGCGGGGAATGACCGCGAACCAGATGCGGGCCTATCCGGCGGAAGACACCGTGGCCATGGCATTCCGTTTCGAAAACGGCGTGCTCGGCACTGGCCTCTGGAACTTCGGCGCGGACCGTCGCGAGGATCGCGTCGAGATCGTCGGCGACGGCGGCCGGCTGGTGTTCGCCACCTTCGGCGACGGCCCGATCCTCCTCGAGGCCGGCGGGCGCCGCGAGGAGATCCGCATCGCCAACCCGGAACACATCCAGCAGCCCCTCATCGAGACCATCGTGGCCGAGCTGACGGGGAAGGGGACCTGCCCCTCCAGCGCCCGCAGCGGCGCGCGCACGAGCTGGGTGATGGATCGGGTCCTCGGGACCGGCCGCTCTTCCTTGCAGGCGCCGCTGTCCTTCCCGCTTCTGCAGGAGCCGCTATAGCGGCGAGAAGCCGACGAAGCGGTGAAGCGGCGAGGCACGTTCCCTCGCCGCTATAGCGGCTCCTACAAGGTAGGTAGCGGCTCCTGCAAGGAGGCAACGTTCGTGGCGTGGTATCCTCCGCCAGCCTGCTCCCCGGGAGCAGGTCTTCCACAGCGTCTTCAGGGCGGGGCGAAACTCCCCACCGGCGGTAGGCTCCCGCGAGGGAGCGAGCCCGCGAGCGCTCCCGGCGACGCCGGGGGGTCAGCAGATCCGGTCCGATGCCGGAGCCGACGGTCACAGTCCGGATGAAAGAAGACGGCGTTCGTCCGCTCCTCCCCGGGAGCGAGGCGAGGCCTTGCCTTGGGGCGTTTTTCGCTCACCACTTGCGGGAAACGACCATGAAAATCACATACCAGACGGCGTCCGCCCAGGGAGGCCACTGACATGTTCACCGGCATCATCCAGTCCGTCGGCCGCATCGCGCGGCTCGAACCCCGTGGCGGCGACGTCCGCCTCACCGTCGACACCGCGGGCCTCGACATGGCCGACGTCGCCCTCGGCGACAGCATCGCCGTGTCCGGCGTCTGCCTCACCGCGATCGCTGTCGACAGCGCCAGCTTCGCCGCCGACGTCTCCAACGAAACCCTCGCCCATACCACGCTCGGCAAGCACAAGCCGGGCGACCCGGTGAACCTCGAAAAGGCCCTGCGCCTCGCCGACCGCCTGGGTGGCCACCTCGTCTCCGGGCATGTGGACGGCACCGGCAAAGTGGTCTCCATCGTGCCGGATGGCCGCTCGCTGCGCTGGACGTTCGAAGTGCCCGCCGGGCTGGCGCGCTATATCGCGCACAAGGGCTCGGTCTGCATCGATGGCACCAGCCTCACGGTGAACGAGGTGGACGGCCACCGCTTCGGGGTGAACCTTATCCCGCATACGGTGGAACATACGGCATTCTCGGCGCGCCGCCCCGGCGACGCCGTGAACATCGAGGTGGACGTGGTGGCCCGCTACGTTGAACGCCTGCTGGCCAGCGGCGACAGTCCGCGCCTCGACGAGGCGTTCCTGAAGCAGCACGGTTTCGCCTGAGAGGAGCTCCGGAACATGTCGTTCAACACCATTCCCGAGATCCTCGAGGACCTGCGCAACGGGCGCATGGTCGTGATCCTCGACGACGAAGACCGCGAGAACGAAGGCGACATCGTCATGGCCGCGGAAAAGGTGCGGCCGGAGGACGTCAACTTCATGGTCCGCGAGGCGCGCGGACTGCTGTGCCTCACGCTGACCGAACAGCGCACGCGCCAGCTCGGCCTGAAGCCGATGGTCAGCGACAACAATTCGCCGTTCCATACCAACTTCACCGTCTCGATCGAGGCGGCCGAAGGCGTCACCACGGGTATCTCCGCGCACGACCGCGCGCGCACCGTCCAGGTGGCCGTGGCGAAGAACGCCGGCCCCGGCGACATCACCATGCCGGGACACGTCTTCCCGCTCACGGCGCAACCGGGCGGCGTGCTCACGCGTGCCGGCCACACGGAAGCGGGCTGCGACCTGGCCGCCCTCGCGGGGCTCGAACCGTCCTCGGTACTGATCGAGATCCTCCACGACGACGGCTCCATGGCCCGCCGCCCCGAGCTGGAGGCCTTCGCCGCGAAGCATGGCCTGAAGATCGGCACCATCGCCGACCTCATCCGTTACCGCATGGAAACGGAGAAGACGGTGACGCGCGTCCACGAGGAAGCGGTGGATACCGAATTCGGGCGCTTCCACCTGGTCGCGTTCCGCGACGCGATCCGCAACGGCCTGCACATCGCGCTGGTCCGCGGGAACGTCGACGACGGCCAGCCGGTGCTGACCCGCGTGCACGTGCGCAACACGTTGTCCGACGTGCTCCACCTGAAGCGCGACGACCTGGGCCAGACCGTGACCGACGCCCTGCGCCGGATCGATGCGGAGGACCGCGGCGTGTTGCTGGTGCTGTCCGGCGAGGACACCCCCGATGCGCTGCTCGCCCGGCTCAAGCGCGATACGGCGCCGATGCCGGCACCGAAGGACGACCAGGAGTGGCGCCAGCTCGGCCTCGGCGCGCAGATCCTCGCCGACCTGGGCGTGACCCGTCTGCGCGTACTCGGCACGCCCCGCAAGTTCGTCGGCATCGCGGGCTTCGGCCTCGAGGTAGTGGAACAGGCAGGATGACGACGCCCGGCTACGACATCCGCCTGATCGCTCCTTCCGGTTATCCGCATACCCCCGAGGCCATGCAGCGCGGCATCGCGCGGCTCGAGGCGGCGGGGCATCGGGTGCACGGGAAGGGCGTCCTCGAGCGGCGCGACCTGCGGTTCGCCGGCACGGATGCGGAGCGTGGCGCCGATATCAACGGTCTCGCCGACCCGTCGCGCCCGTTGCCGGATATCGCGCTGGCGATCCGTGGCGGATACGGTGCGCATCCGCTCCTGCCGCTGCTCGACTACGTGGGCCTGGGCGCGCGCCTGCGCGGGGCGCCCGTCGCGCTGGTGGGCCATAGCGACTTCACCGCCCTGCAGTGCGCCCTGTACGCGAAGAGCGGTGTCGTGACCTACGGCGGCCCGATGCTTGGCGCCGACTTCGGCGCCGCCGAGCTGGATCCCCTTACCTGGGAACATTTCTGGCACACCCTGGCGAACGGGGAAGGGCAGGCCGAATGGGCGGCTCCGGGCGCCCCGGAACTCGAAGCGGAGGGCACGCTCTGGGGCGGCAACCTCGCCATGCTCGGTGGCCTGGTGGGTTCGCCGTATTTTCCGCGGATCGAGGGAGGGCTCCTCTTCGTCGAGGACATCGCGGAACCGCCCTACCGGGTGGAGCGCATGCTCTACCACCTGCTCCACGCCGGTGTGCTGGGCACGCAGAAGGCGCTCCTCGTGGGCGACTTCACCGGTTATCGGATCTCGGCGTACGACAACGGCTACGAGGTGGACATCGCCCTCGACCGCATCGCTTCGGCCGCCGGCATCCCGGTGATCCGCGGCCTGCCGTTCGGCCACGGACCGGCCAAGTTCACCCTGCCGTTCGGCGCCCCGGCCCACCTTGCCGTCGCAGGCGGGCAGGCCAAGCTTCGCTTCAGCGGCCACCCCCGGCCGAAAACCCCGTAAAATGTCCGGCCGCGCGGCGGCCGATCCGCCACAGGACTTTCCGAGAATGAAGATCATCGAAGGCGATTTCGCCACTCCCAAGGGCCGCTTCGCCATCGTCGCGGGCCGTTTCAACGCGTTCGTCGTCGATTCGCTGGTCGAGGGCGCACGCGACCAGCTGCGTCGTCACGGCGTGGCCGACGACGCGATCGATCTCGTCCGCGTCCCCGGCGCTTTCGAGATTCCCCAGGCTGCCAGCAAGATCGCCCGTTCCGGCAACTATGTCGCCGTGATCGGCCTTGGCGCCGTGATCCGCGGCTCCACGCCGCATTTCGATTTCGTGGCGAGCGAAGCCGCCAAGGGCATCGGCCAGGCCGCCTACGATTCCGGCATCCCGGTGGCCTTCGGTGTGCTGACTACCGACAGCATCGAGCAGGCCATCGAGCGTTCGGGCACCAAGGCCGGCAACAAGGGTGCCGATGTGGCCCTCGTCGCCATCGAGATGGTCAACCTCTACGCGAAGCTCGATCGATGAACACGCCTCCGCACGGCATCGACCTCGCCGCGCGCTCGCGGGCCCGCCGCCGCGCGCTGCAGGCGTTGTACGCGTGGCAGGTGGGCGGCAGCAAGATGGCCAGCGTCATCGATCAGTTCCGCCACGAGCAGGACATGGAAGTGGCCGACCTCGAGTACTTCGAGGACATCCTCCGCGGCGTGGAGCAGCACGTGAAGGAGCTCGACGACGGCATCAAGCCCTTCGTCGACCGCGAGGTGGCGCAGATCGATCCCATCGAGCGCGCCGCGCTCCGCATGGGCGCATACGAACTGAAGTACCGTCCGGACGTTCCATACCGCGTCGTGATCAACGAGGCGGTGGAAGCCACGAAGCGCTTCGGTGCCGACCACGGCCACAGCTATGTGAACGGCGTGCTCGACAAACTCGCGACGCATTGGCGTACGGCCGAAAAGCGATCCTAGGGACATACCCGGTGGGGAGCGCGCCAGCGCGCGTCCCACGACCATGGCTCTCTCTCCATTGAAGGGAAACGCATGGAATTCGATCTGATCGAACGGATCCGCCGGCACACCGAGGTCAATCGCGACGACGTCGTCGAGGGCATCGGCGACGATGCCGCCATCGTCGCCGTGCCGTCCGGCCGCGAACTCGCCATCGCGGTGGACACGCTCGTCGAGGGCGTGCATTTTCCGGCGGGCACCGCGCCGGCCGATATCGGCTGGAAAGCGCTGGCCGTGAATCTCTCCGACCTCGCCGCGATGGGCGCCACGCCCGCGTGGGCGCTCCTCGCGCTCACCACGCCGGACGGCGACGAAGCCTTCTTCGACGGCCTCGCGCGCGGCTTCGCGGAACTCGCCACGCCCTACCGGCTCGCGCTGGTCGGCGGCGACACCACGCGCGGTCCGTTGACCGTCACGGTGGCCGTGCACGGTTTCACCGCACCCGGCGAGGCGCTGCTGCGCTCGGGTGCGAGGGTGGGCGACGTCGTGATGGTCACCGGCACCCTGGGCGATGCCGCCGCCGGTCTGCGCTGCCTCGCCGAACCGGATGCCTCCGCCTATGCCGCGCTGGTCGAACGGTTGAACCGGCCGACGCCACGCGTGTCGGCGGGGCAGGCGCTTCGCGGCATCGCCACGGCTTGCATCGACGTCTCGGACGGCCTCGTCGCCGACCTGGGCCATATCTGCGCGGCCAGCGGCGTCGGTGCCGATATCGACGCGGAGATGCTGCCGCGGTCTTCCGCGTTGCTCACCCATTTCGCCGATGCCGATGCGCTGGACTTCGCGCTGGCCGGCGGCGACGACTACGAACTCTGCTTCACCGTACCCGCCGATCGCGCGGGCGAGGTCGGTGCCACGCTGGCCCGTCTCGGCTGCGGCGCCGCGCGCGTGGGTCGCATCGTCGAAGACGCGGGCGTGCGCGTGTTCGATGCACGGGGCAACCTCTACGAACCGGCGCGCGCCGGCTGGAACCATTTCGCCGCATGAGCACGAAATACGTCCTCGATCCCGCCGACCGCCGCCGGCTGCTCGCCTCTCCCGCAGGATGGCTCGCCTGCGGTTTCGGCTCCGGACTGACGCCGAAGGCGCAGGGCACGTTCGGTTCGCTGGCGGCGCTGCTGCCGTGGCTTCTGCTGCGCGATCTTCCCGTGGCCGGGTGGCTCGCCATCGTCGTCGTCGCCTTCGCGATCGGCGTGTGGGCGTGCGAGGTCGCCGGCCGCATCCTCGGTGTCGCCGATCATCGCAGCATCGTGTGGGACGAATTCGTCGGCCAGTGGATCGCCCTGCTCCCCGCGCTGCTGGCACCGTGGTGGGCCGTCCCTTGCGGCTTCCTGCTGTTCCGCCTGTTCGACGTCTGGAAGCCGTGGCCGATCGGCTGGCTCGACCGGCGCATGAAAGGCGGCCTCGGCGTGATGGTCGACGACGTCGTCGCCGGGATTTTCGCCGCCGTGGTGTTATGGTTGATCGTGCGGGCAGCGTGATTGAAGAAAAGGAGTGCAAGTGTATGGAATACCGTAGCCTCGGCTCGACCGGTCTCAAGATTTCCGCGTTTTCCTTCGGCGCCTGGGTCACCTTCGGGCGGCAGGTGGGCCGTTCCGCCGCGCGCGACCTCATCGCGTGCGCCTACGATCGCGGCATCAACTTCTTCGATAACGCCGAGACCTACAACGCCGGCGACGCCGAGCGTCTGATGGGCGACGTGATGGCCGACCTGCGGTTGCCGCGGGACGGCTATTGCGTATCGAGCAAGGTGTACTTCGGCGCGGTCAAGGATCCACGCCCGACGCAGCGCGGCCTTTCCCGCAAGCATGTGCTCGATGCCTGCCACCAGGCACTCGGGCGCCTGCGCGTGGATTACCTCGACCTGTACCTGTGCCATCGCCCCGATCCCGACGTGCCGCTGGAAGAGACGATGCTGGCGATGGACACGCTCGTCCGCCAGGGCAAGGTGCTCTACTGGGGCACCAGCGAATGGCCTGCCGAACGCATCGAGGAGGCGCATCGCATCGCCGCCGAGCGCCATCTGGTCGCGCCCTCGATGGAACAGCCGCAGTACAACATGCTGCATCGCGAACGCGTCGAGCGCGAATACGCACCCCTGTACGACCGCTACGGCATGGGCACGACGATCTGGTCGCCGCTCGCCTCGGGCCTGCTCACCGGCAAGTACAACGACGGTGTGCCGGACGATTCGCGTCTCAATCACCCGGACTTCGCATGGCTGCGCGACGCCTTGCTGGACAATGACGGTGCGCGCCTGAAGACGGTGCAGGCGCTGGCGCCGATCGCGGCGGACCTGGACATCCCGCTATCGCGGCTTGCCCTGGCGTGGTGCCTGAAGAATCCGAACGTCTCGACGGTGATCCTCGGCGCCAGCAAGGTTTCGCAGCTGGAGGAAAACCTGAAGGCGCTCGACGCCGTGCCGCTGCTGGACGACGAAACGATGCGCCGCATCGCGTCTGTCCTTAGCTGATAGTCGCTTTGGCTCCCACAAGGTTGGTTACACGTCGCCGTAGAGGGCCTGAAGCGCCGCGATGGCGGCGAGGCCGGCGGTTTCCGTGCGGAGGATACGCGGTCCCAGCTTCAGCCCGATGAAGCCGTTGCCCGCCAGCGCCGAGCGGTCGCGTTCGCCGAAGCCGCCTTCCGGGCCGATGGCGAGGATGGCCGCGTCGGCGAGGGCGAGTTCGCGCGGGCGCTTCGTGCCTTCGGGAAGCAAGGCAAGGCGCATCGGGCCTCCGTCGCCCAGGGTCGCCAGCCATGCGGCAAGCGATACCGCCGGCTCGATGACCGGCAGGCGTGCGCGTCCTGACTGCTCGCACGCACTGGCCGCCACGGCGCGCCAGTGCACCAGCCGCTTCCCGGCGCGCGCCGGATCGAGCTTCACTTCCGAGCGTTCGGTGAGGATCGGCACGATGCGTGCGATGCCCAGTTCGGTGGCCTTCTGCACGATGAGGTCCATCTTTTCGCCGCGCGCCACGCCCTGCGCGAGGGTCAGCGCCAGCGGCGATTCGTTGCCGGGCGCACGTCCGGCACCGACCGACGCCACCACTTCGCGCTTGCCCACGCCGACCAGCGTGGCCTCGTATTCCATGCCGTCGCCGGAGAACAACACCACCGGCGCTCCCACCTCCAGTCTAAGCACCCGGGCCACGTGCTCGCCGGCCTGCGCCGGGAGGACGACATCGCTGCCGCTGGCGAGAGGGGAATCGACGTGGATACGAATGGTGCGCATGAATGGGCTCTGTGTCACGGAAAGTGCATTGTAGCGAGCCGCCGGGGCCGCTATCGTCGCGGAGGTCGACCGCAGGAGCTTACGCATGCCCGTCACCTGGTACTTCGACTTCATCTCGATGTTCTCCTGGTTGCAATGGCAGTCGATCCGCGAGCTGGCGACCCGGCGGGAGGTGTCGCTGCGCCCCTTCCTGTTCGGCGCCTTGCTGAAGCAGATGGACCAGCGCGGTCCCGCGGAGATCGAGCGCAAGCGCGAGTTCACCTATCGCTATGCCCAATGGCGCGCCCGCAAGGCGGGTATCCCGCTGCGGTTCCCGCCTACCCATCCGTTCAATCCGCTGCCCGCGCTGCGGCTGTGCATCGCCGCGGGCAACACCGTGGACGCCGTGGGGGCGATCTTCGAGTGGATCTGGGCGCACGGTCGCGCCGCGGACACGGCGGAAGCGCTGGAGCCTCTGGCCGCGTCGCTCGGTATCGCCGATGTCCGCGCCGCGCTGGCCGCGCCCGAGGTAAAGGCGCAGCTGCAGGCGCATTTCGAGGAGGCCATGCGCCGGCGGGTCTTCGGCGTGCCGACGCTGGCGATCGGCGACGAGTTGTTCTGGGGCGCCGACGCACATGCCTTCGCCATGGATTACCTCGCCCACCCGGACATGTTCGCCGAGGGCGAGATGGCCCGGCTCGGCGCGCTGCCCGTCGGCCTCTCGCGGATCTAGGGTGTCCCTAGGCGACGGCTTTCGCGATGCCCGCCATGGCCGTGTCGACCATGAAATCGATCTCCACCTCCGTGATCACGTACGGCGGCATGAAGTACACGATGTTGCCGAGCGGCCGCAGCAGCGCGCCGTTCGCCAATCCGTGCCGGTAGACGCGCAGTCCGCGCCGGTCCGCGGCGGGGAAGGGCGTGCGCGACGCCTTTTCGGCGACGAGTTCGATGGCCGCGATCATGCCGGTCTGGCGCACGTGGGCCACATGCGGATGCTCGGCGATCGGTGCGATGCGCGCGGCCATGTGCGCCGCGAGCGCGCGATTGCGCTCGAGCACGGGATCGTCGCGGAAGATCTTCAGCGTCGCCGTCGCGGCGCGGCACGCCAGCGGATTGCCGGTGTAGCTGTGCGAATGCAGGAAAGCCTTGCCCGAGGCGTATTCGGCATAGAAGGCCGCGTATACGTCCTGCGTCGTGAGTACCGCGGAAAGCGGAAGGAATCCGCCGGTGAGGCCCTTGGACAGGCACATGAAGTCGGGCGCGATGCCGGCCTGTTCGCAGGCGAACAACGTGCCCGTGCGGCCGAAGCCCACGGCGATCTCGTCCGCGATCAGGTGCACCTGGAACTCGTCGCAGAGCGCGCGGAGACCGGTGAGGTACGACGGGTCGTACATGCGCATGCCGCCGGCGCACTGGACCAGCGGTTCGACGATCACGGCGCAGGTCTCGTGCGCGTGACGTTCGAGGATCGCGCGCATCTCCCCGAGTCGCCGCGCCGCGATCTCCCGCGGCGATTCGCCGGGTTCGCCCTCGTACGTGTCGGGCGAGGGCGCGAGTTCGGGCGTGAGCAGCAGCGGCGCATAGGTCTTGCGGTAGAGCGCCACGTCACTGACGGACAGCGCGCCGAGCGTCTCGCCGTGGTAGCTGCCGGTCAGCGCGATGAAGCGGGTTTTTTCGCCGTGGCCCCGGTTCAGCCAGTAGTGGAAGCTCATCTTCAGCGCGACTTCGATGGCGGCAGACCCGTTGTCGGCCAGGAACACGCGTTCGAGCCCCGGGGGCGTGATCCGCACGAGCTCTTCGGCCAGTTCCAGCGCCGGTTCATGGGTGAAGCCGGCGAAGATGACGTGCTCCAGCCTGTCCAGCTGGTCCTTGAGCGCCGCGCCGATGCGCGGCTCGGCGTGGCCGAACAGGTTTGTCCACCAGGAGCTGACGGCGTCGAGGTAGCGTTTGCCGTCGGCCCCCACCAGCCACGCCCCTTCGCCGCGCACGACGGGTACCATGGGCAAGGTTTCGTGGTCGTGCATCTGCGTGCACGGGTGCCAGAGGACGGAGAGGTCGCGGGCGACCAGCGTATCGACGGGCACGGAGCCAAAAAGGGTATCGGTCATCCGCCCATGATAATTCCTTGGAACGAGGTGATGGTTTGAAGTGGTTCCGTTGGCTCGTCCTGGCCGTGGCCCTGCTGGTCGCCGCGGCGGGGTTGTTCTATTGGTTCCTGCCGGCTTCCGTGGCCGTGCCCCTGCTAGCGCGGCGCGCGCACGGCCTCGTCCTCGACGACCTCTCGGGAACGCTGTGGAACGGCCGCGCAGGGCGCGTGGGGCTGGCCGACGGGCGCGAGCTGGGTGCCGCCACCTGGCGGCTGGGCCGGGACGCGATACTCGGCCGCACGCACCTGGACCTGCATCTCGACGGCCGCGCGGGACATTTCGACGGACACCTCGAACGCGCCGTGGACGACCGCATGGCCTGGTCCGGCGTGGATTTCCGCCTCGACGCCGCGGCGCTCGCGGGCATGGGCCTGCCCCCCGACCTCGTGCCCACGGGCGTGGTGGAAGGCCGCATACCGCGCGCGGAACTGCAGGGTAACTGGCCGGTGGTCCTCGATGCCGACATCGCGTGGCGAAGGGCCGCCCTGCGGACGCCCGAGGGGTACATCGGCCTCGGCAGCCTTGGGCTCAAGGCCGCGAGCACCGGCGGCGTTCTACGCGCCACCTTGGCCGACAACAGCGAAGGTTCGCTCGCGGTGAACGCCGTGCTCGCCGCCTCGCCGCTGGGCTGGCGGATCGAGGGCAAGCTGGCGCCGCGGCTCTCCGACAGCGCGCTGTCCCACCTTATCGCGCGTTTCGGCCCCCTGGGTCGCGACGGCTCCGTCAACCTGCAACGCAAAGCGGGGCTGGCGCCCCGGATCGCGACACTATGACCGATATCCTCGACAAGGCCCTGGCCGCCGCGCGCGACGCCGCGGGCGCGGCGGCGGACATCATCCTGCATTACTGGCGCGCCGGCGTGGACGTGATCGTGAAGGGCGACGATACGCCGGTCACCGTCGCGGACCGCGAGGCGGAACTCGCGATCCGCGGCATCCTCGCGCAGGCGCTGCCGGAAGCCGGCATCTATGGCGAGGAGTACGGCGCCGACGACACGTCGCGCGAGTACCTCTGGCTGGTGGATCCGCTCGACGGCACCAAGAGCTTCGTTCGCCGCACGCCGTTCTTCTCCACGCAGATCGCTTTGATGCATCGCGGCGAGCTGGTGTTGGGTGTCTCCTCGGCCCCGGTCTACGACGAGCGCATGTGGGCGGTGCGCGGGCGTGGCGCCTTCCTCGACGGCGAGCCCGTGCGCGTGGCGCCGACATCGGCGATGCGCGACGCGTCGCTCTCCCTGGGCAACGTGAAGACCCTCACGCTCGATGCGCGCTGGCATGCGCTGGGCGGGATGATCCGCGACAGCAACCGCATCCGCGGCTACGGCGATTTCTGCCATTACCACCTCCTGGCGCGCGGCGGTCTCGACCTCGTCGTCGAGTCCGACGTCAGCATCCTCGATGTGGCCGCGCTTGCCGTGATCGTGCGCGAGGCGGGCGGCGTGTTCACGGACCTCGACGGCCGGGCGCCGGACCTCGCCACGCGCAGCGTGCTCGCCGGCACGCCGGCCATTCACGCCGAAGCGCTTGCCAGGCTTCGCGGCGCTACAATCGGCCGATGAACAAACGTCCCACGATCCTCGCGACGCGCGATGCGCCCGACAGCCCCCTCCGCCGCGCGGAAGAGGTGGACCTGGAGTTCTCCAATGGCGAGCGCCGCACCTACCAGCGCCTGAAGGGCAGCGGTTTCGGCGCCGTGCTGATCGTCGCGATGCGCGATCCGCACACCGTGCTGCTGGTACGCGAGTACGGCGTGGGCGTGGACCGCTACGAACTCGGCGTGCCCAAGGGCCGCCTCGACCGCGACGAGACCACCGAGCAGGGCGCGAACCGCGAATTGAAGGAAGAAGTGGGTTACGGCGCGCGCAAGCTGAAGATCCTCGGCACGCTGTCGCTCTCGCCGTCGTACATGACCCATCTCGCCCACGTCGTGCTGGCCGAAGACCTCTACCCGGAGCGCTTGCCGGGCGACGAACCGGAAGAGCTGGAAGTGGTGCCGTGGCGCATGGACAGGCTGCACGAGTTGCTCGCCCGCGACGACGTCACCGAGGGCCGCTCCATCGCGGCGCTGTTCATGGCCCGCGAGTACCTCGCCGGCCGATACCACCCCGCGTGACCGCGCCCGCCGGCCAGTGGCTCGACCCCGTCTGCGCCATCGCGCGGCGTGCGGCCGATGCCATCCTCGCGATCTACGCGCAGGATTTCGAGGTCGTGTGCAAGGACGACGACTCTCCGGTCACCGCGGCGGACCTTGCCGCGCAGCGGGTGATCCAGGAAGGCCTGCAGGCGCTCGCCCCGGGCATTCCCGTGATCTCGGAGGAAGCGCTCGCCGCGCCCTGGGCGGAGCGGCGCACATGGCGGCGTCACTGGCTCGTCGATCCGCTCGACGGCACACGCGAGTTCGTGAAGCGTAACGGCGAGTTCACCGTGAACATCTCGCTGGTGGAGGACCATCGCAGCGTGCTCGGCGTGGTCCTCGCGCCGGTCACCGGCGATCTGTACGCGGCCGCCGCGGGCGAGGGAGCCTGGCGCCAGCGAACTCCCGAGGCCGACCGCGAACGGATCGGCACGCGGCGCGCCGACGGCCTGCTCATGGTGACGGGAAGCCGCTCCTATGGCACCGGGCGTACGATGGCCTTGCTCGACCGCCTCGGCGAGCACCGTACCTTCTCGCTCGGTTCGTCGCTGAAGTTCTGCGTGCTCGCCCGCGGCGACGCCGACATCTACCTGCGCCTGGGCGCCACCTCGGAGTGGGACACGGCAGCCGCGCAGTGCGTGCTCGAGGAAGCCGGCGGCGCCGTGCTCGACCTCGCCGGCCGCCCGTTCCGCTACAACACGCGCGATTCGCTCATCAATCCGGAATTCATCGCCTGCGGCGACACCAGCATCGACTGGGCCGCACGGCTCGTCGATCCCGAGGAGGGCGCGTGACGCGGCACGTCGAGGAACTCATCGCCATCATGGCGCGGCTGCGCGACCCGGAAAACGGATGCCCCTGGGACGCGAGGCAGAGCTTCGCCACCATCGCGCCATATACGATCGAGGAAGCCTACGAGGTCGCCGATGCCATCGACCGCGGTGACATGCACGACCTGCGCGACGAGTTGGGCGACCTGCTCTTGCAGGTGGTGTTCCATGCGCGCATGGCGGAAGAGGCAGGACACTTTGCGTTCGGCGACGTCGTGGCATCGATCTGCGACAAGATGCTGCGCCGGCATCCGCACGTGTTCGCCGACGTGACGCATGCCGACGACGCGGAGCGCTCGCGCGACTGGGACCGGCTGAAGGCCGAGGAGCGCGCGGCGAAGGGCTCGGCGGACGATAGCGCCCTGGCAGGCATTTCGCGCGGCCTGCCGGAATGGCAGCGTGCGGTGAAATTGCAGAAGCGCGCGGCGAACGTCGGCTTCGACTGGCCGGATCACCGGCCCGTGCTGGACAAGCTGGCCGAGGAACTCGACGAAGTGCGGCACGAATTCGACAACGGCGCCGATGAGGAACGCCTGGCCGACGAGATCGGCGACGTGTTGTTCGTCGCCGCGAACCTGGCACGGCATGCGAAGGTGGACGTGTCGCGCGCGTTGCGCGGCGCGAACGCGAAGTTCGAGCGGCGCTTCCGCGCGATGGAGGCGGTCGCGGAATCGGAAGGACGCGAGCTGTCTTCGTATTCGCTGGAAGACCAGGAAGCGTTGTGGACCCGCGTGAAGCGCGAGGGCATCTAAACCTGCGATATCCGACCTCGCGATATCCGTAGGAGCCGCTATAGCGGCGAGGAAACCTCGCGAAGCGGTCGCAAGATTGCCCTCGCCGCCATGGCGGCTCCTACACGGAGGGCGTGGCATCGCCGCTTCGTTGGCTTCTCGCCGCTATAGCGGTTCCCACATTAAGGAAGCGGGGCCTTGCGGCCCCGCCGTGTGCTTATTTCTGCATCCGCTGCTTGAACGCCTGCATTTCCTCGTGGCGCTTCTGGTCCTGCGCGAGGCTCTCGTCGAGGCTCTTGCGCAGCGTGGCGATGGCGGCGTCGACATTCTGCGGCCGCATCTGCGCACGGGCCAGGTGGCGGTACGCATAGTCGCGAACCATCGGGTTCTGCGACCTGGCCAGCACGTCGTTGTACAGCGCCGGCAGTTCCTTGGCGCGGCCGCTCATCACGTACACGCGCTCGAGGGCGCGCAGGTCGCCGATGACGCCGGCGTTGCGCATGCCGCGATGGCCCTGGCGGCCCCAGCCGCCATGCTGGCCACGGCCATGGTCGCGATCGCCACGGTCCCACTTCATGCCCTGGTGGCCATCGGCCTGGCCGGCCTGGGCCGAGGGGGCGCTGGGGGCCTTGGGCGAGGCGTCCTGCGCAAACGCGAAGGCGGCCGAGCCGGCGAGGAGGAGAGAAACGGCACTGGCGAGGAAGGTCTTGCGTTGCATAGGGTGGTCTCCGGTTGGGTGTCGCACAGGAGAAAACGTGCCGCCCCGGCGCCGGTTGACGGCCTCGTTGCCGTCCGGTCAGCTTCGCGTGAAGACGCGAGTGCAACCCTTTGCGCTCGGCCGGCATCCATCACTCGTTCAACGTATCCATTCGAAGGGGACACTCCATGCGTAAAACGATCCTTGCCTCGCTGCTCCTGTTGCCCGCGGCCGCGATGGCCGACAATACCCAGTGCAAGTTCCATGCGGACCGCAACCTCGACCTCGACCTCCGCGGCGTCCATGCCGTCCGTTTCGTCACGAACTCCTACGACCTGCTCGTTTCCGGCGGCGCATCCGCCGGCAAGGGCACGGTGCGCGGCAAGGCCTGCGCCTCCGACCAGGAGACCGTGGATAACCTGGTGGTCACCCAGCAGCGCGACGGCGACACGCTCGTCGTGGAGCTGAAGGACCAGCGCGAGCACGGCTGGTTCAGCGGCTGGGGCAACCGCTATGCCGACTTGAAGGTGGAGGCCACGATCCCCGCGGACGTTCCCGTGAAGATCCATGTCGGTTCCGGCGACGCGAAGGTGCGCAACGTGGCCTCGCTCGACGCCGCCGTGGGCTCCGGCGACCTCGAGGCGCACGACATCAAGGGCGAAGTGCGCGGTACCGTGGGTTCCGGCGATTTCAAGCTCGAGGACACCGGTGCGGTGGAGATCGACTCCGTCGGTTCCGGCGACTTCGGCGCGAAGCGCGCCGCCAGGGTGCGCATCGGCACGGTCGGTTCGGGCGATGCCACTGTCGCGAACGTGCAGGGCAATGTACAGGTCGGCACGATCGGCTCGGGCGACCTCGACGTGAACGACGTGCGCGGCGACCTGACGGTGCGCACGGTCGGCAGCGGCGATGTCCACCACCACGGCATCGCCGGCAAGGTCGACATCCCGCGCGATAACGACTGAGCAAACCCTTGTAGGAGCCGCTATGGCGGCGAGGGGAACCCGCGTCGCCGCTTCATCGCTTCGTGGGCTTCTCGCCGCTATAGCGGCTCCTACAGGAGCACAGGACCATCCGCTATGATCCCGTCATCACTGGCGGGATTTTTTCATGACATGGCTGCCCGAATCGCTGCGCCAGTTGCGCCGCGATGTCTTCTTCCTCGTGCTGCTCGCCGTGGCGATCCTGTTCGCGATCGTCATGCCGTCCCGTCTCCCCGCGTGGCCGGGCCTGGTCGACTGGCCCACCATCGCTGCGCTGGCTGGCCTGCTCCTGCTCACCAAGGCGGTGGAATACAGCGGCGCGCTCGACGTCGCGGGGCATTGGCTGATCGATCGCACCTCGACGCGTCGTGTCGCCGCGCTGGGACTGGTCGCATCCACGGCGCTGCTCTCGATGCTGCTGACCAACGACGTGGCGCTTTTCGTCGCGGTACCGCTGACCTTGCGCATGTGCCGCATCGCGCGCATGCCGGCGACCCGGCTCGTCGTGTTCGAGGCATTGGCGGTGAACGCGGGGTCGATGCTCACGCCGATCGGCAACCCGCAGAACCTGTTCCTCTGGCAGCAATGGAACAATGGGTTCGGCGGCTTCGTCTGGACCATGCTTCCGCTGTCCGCCGCGGCGCTGGTCCTTCTGCTCGGGCTGACGGCGCTCGCCTTTCCCGCGACCTCCCTGCAGGTGCACGAGCGCGTCGACGGGGAGGTCGACCGCACGATGCTGGTCGTCGCCGCGCTGCTCTACGTGCCGTTCATCCTCGTCGCCGACCTCGGGTTCGCGGGATGGGGCCTGCTCGGCGTGGCGATCGTGTTCCTCGCCTTGCGGCGGCGTGTCGTGTCGGGCATCGACTGGGGGCTGCTGCTCACCTTCGTGCTGATGTTCGTCGACCTGCGTCTGCTTGCCGGTCTGGACACGGTGACATCGTTCGTGGCGGGCCTCGGCCTGCAGCAGCCGTCGCACCTCTATGCCGCCGGGGCGCTGGCCTCGCAGGCGGTGAGCAACGTGCCGGCGGCGATCCTCCTCGCGGAGTACTCGCACGACTGGCGCACGATCGCGTTCGGCGTGAACGTGGGCGGGTTCGGTTTCGTGCTGGGGTCGCTGGCGAATCTCATCGCCCTGCGGCTGCTGGGCGAACGCGGAGCCTGGGGCGCGTTCCACCGCTGGTCGCTGCCGTTCTTCGCGGTGGTTGGATGTTTGGGGTGGCTGCTCTTGTAGGAGCCGCTATAGCGGCGAGAAAATCTTGCCTCGCGCTTCATCGCTTCGTTGGCTTCTCGCCGCTATAGCGGCTCCTACAAGGGGTCGGTCAGGCCTTGCGGGTGCCTTGCGCGCCCGTATTGCTGTTGCCCCGGTCGAACGCCTTGATGAAATCGCGTACCTGGGGATAGACGACGTCGCGCCAGCGGCGGCCGCTGAAGATGCCGTAGTGGCCGGCACCCTCCACGGTGACGTGCTTGCGGCGCTTCTTCGCGATGCCCTTGCACAGGTCGTGCGCGGCCTCGGTCTGGCCCGGACCGGAGATGTCGTCGAGTTCGCCCTCGATGGTGAGCAGGGCGGTGTCCTTGATCTTCGCCGGACGCACCGGTTCGCCGTGTACCTCCCAGGTGCCCTTGGGCAGGCGGTGCTCCTGGAACACGGTCTCGATGGTGTCGAGGTAATACTCGGCGGGCATGTCGAGCACGGCGTTGTACTCGTCGTAGAACTTGCGATGTGCTTCGGCGTCGTCGAGGTCGCCCTTGCGCAGGTTCTCGTAGAAATCCCAGTGCGACATGACGTGGCGGCTGGGATTCATCGCGATGAAGCCGGCATGCTGCAGGAAGCCCGGATACACGTCGCGCCCGGCGCCCGGGTACTGGTAGGGCACCTTGTGGATGAGCTGGTTGCGGAACCAGGACAGCGGCCGCGTCGTCGCGAGGTTGTCGACGCTGGTGGGGCTCTTCCGCGTGTCGATCGGGCCGCCCATCAGCGTGAGCGTGGCGGGGGTGGGTTCGCCGCGCGCCGCCATCAGCGACACCGCCGCAAGCACCGGCACGGTCGGCTGGCAGACGGAGACGACGTGCGCGCGATGCACGCCCACGTGACGGATGAATTCCTCGATGTAGGACACGTAGTCGGCCAGCGAGAACGCGCCTTCCTCCACCGGGATCATGCGCGCGTCCACCCAGTCGGTGATGTAGACCTTGTGGTCGCGCAGCAGCGTGCGCACGGTGTCGCGCAGAAGGGTGGAGTGATGGCCCGACAGCGGTGCGACCACCAGCACGGCCGGGTCGTGCTTCATGCGGTCCACGGTGGCCTGGTCGTCGGAGAAGCGCTTGAAGCGCTTCAGCGTGCAGAACGGCTTCGCCATCGAGACCTGCTCCACGATGGCCACGTCGTGGCCATGGGCGTGGACGCTGTGGATGTCGAACTCGGGCTTCTCGTAGGCCTTGCCCAGGCGGTACATCAACTCGCAGCCCGCCGCCGCCCGGTCGGCACCCGGCATGCGGGCGAAGGGGCTGGCGATGTCGCCGAACATCTTGGCGCCAGCCTCGGCCCAATAGGAAAGTGGGCTGAGCATCGAGCGTTGCCATTCGTGCATGAGATAGAGCATGCAGCTTGAGTCCGCGACCTGGGAATGCCGCGCATCATAACCAGTTGCGCCGCGCCATGTGTGAAGCTGCTGTTTTTGCTCGATTTAAATCCCGGTTTTGCGGCAGACCAGCAGAACCTCGTCCACGCCCGGCGCCGGCTCGAAGCCCGGCGTGAAGGCCAGCGGCTTCTGGAAGCGCACGCCCAGCGGCATGAAGACGCGGTTGTACCACCACATCGCCCGGGCTCTCTGGTGGGTCAGGAACCACTGGCCCAGGTCGAGCAGCTTCGAGGACTTCGGCTGCATGCCGTACACCGCGCTGCGCTCGATGGCGAAGCCGTGGCGGGCGAGCAGCGCGCGGATGGCCTCCGGCTCGTAGCGCCGGTAATGGCCCACGAAATCGTCGAAGGCGGTCCAGGCATCCGGATGGAGGGGTACCGAGATCAACAGGCGCGCGCCGGGTTCCGACACGCGGGCCAGTTCGCCCAGGGCCCCCTCGTCGTCGACCACGTGCTCGAGGATGTCGAACGCGCAGACGAAGTCGAAACTGGCGTCGCGGAACGGCAGGGCGCCGATCATCGCGTTGGCCACGCGCGCACCGTGGCGGCCCAGTTCCGCCAGGGCCGGGCGGCTGAGGTCGACGAACTGGGTGTCCGCGAGCGGCAACCGCGGGCGCAGGCCAGGAGCCACCTCCAGCCGGCGCGCGGTCTGGGCCGCCAGCTCGGCCACGAGGGGCCAGGTGTTGAACTGTTCCGGCGCGAACAGCTTCGCCTCCGACCACAGGGCGTCGTAGAAGCGTTTGTTGCTGCCGATCAGGTCGGCGTCGGTCCGTCGCGCCGACGGGCCCGAGGTGAACGATGCGATGGTCATGCGATACCTCGGGAGATAGGGAGTCGGACTAGCGCAGCCGCGCCAGCTCGCGCAGCAGGGGCAAACGCCGCACGCGGACCGCCGTGGCGCGGAAGACGGCATTCGCCAGTGCCGGTGCCGCCGACGGCACGGCGACCACGCTCGCCCCCGCGGGCGAGGCGGTGGACGGCACGACGACCGTCTCCACCTCGTACGGCATGGGCTGGGTGGCGGCGATCGGATAATCGCGGAAGCCTGTCTGCTGCACCTTACCGTCCTTCACCGTGATGGCGAGGTTGAGGGCGGTGGAAAGCGCATCCACCGTGGCGCCCTGCAACTGCGCTTCGAGGCCAAGCGGATTGATGGCGCGGCCGACGTCGGCCACGCAGACCACGCGGCGGATGTCGATGCCCTCGTCGGTCGGCGCCACTTCGATGGCATGCGCCACATAGGCGCCGAATACATAGGCGCAGGCGATACCCAGGCCGTTCTCGCTGCGCAGCCAGCGGCTCCAGTCGAGCTTGTCGGCGGCCAGCTTCAGCACGTTGGCCAGGCGGCCCGTGTCGATCGGGCCGCCGCGGCCGTTGTACGGCAGCTGCCGGGGGTCGCCCAGCAGGGCCAGGCGGAAGTCGAGCGGATTCGTCTTCGTGGCGTGCGCGAGTTCGTCGATGAAGCTCTCGCTGGCGAAGGTGGGCGTGACGTTCGGCGAGCCGCGCCACTCGCCGCGGGCGAGCCGCGACGACAGTGGATACCAGTCGCTGCGGAAGTTGGGCACGAGGCCGGCGGGCAGGGCATCGGGAACCACCTCGGACTGCCACAGCCGGTTGTCCGGGGCGCCACGGCCGGTGGCCGCGGAGGGGCTCGCCATGCGCTGGTGCCAGCCCACGATCTGCTTCTTGCGATCCAGCGAGGCGTTGAAGCGATGCACGGCCAGCGGCCGGTAGTAGTCGCGGGCGAGGTCGTCGTCGCGCGTCCAGAGCAGCTTCACCGGCCGGTTGCGGATCTCGTCCGGCTTCTTCGCCAGCGCGACGGCCATGGCCTCCGCGACATAGTCCTGTTCGAGCCGGCGACCGAAGGCGCCGCCGCCGCGCGGCACCTGGATGTCGATCTGGTCGGGGCGCAGGCCGGTCATGCGTTGCACCACCGTGTAAACCTGGCGCGGTACCTGCGTGGCGGCGATGACCGTGACGCTGTTGCCGGGATCGAGACGGACGACGCAGTTCGGCGTTTCCGCCGTGGCATGCGCTATCCAGGGCTGGAAATACGTGGCTTCGAGCGCGCGCGCGGCCTTCTTGCGCGCCGTGGCGACGTCGCCGTCGTTGCGCACGATCGAAGGCGTGACGCTTTCGTCGTCGAACGCCTGCACGGCCTGCTGCTCGAGCGCGGAAGCGGCCGGTTCCGGATTCGCGTCGGCCTTCCACCGGGCCTTCAGCGCCTCGCGACCGCGCAAGGCCGACCAGGTGTCGCGCGCCAGCACGGCAAGGGCCGGGGCCTGTGCCGTCATGCCGGGAGGCTGGTTGGGCTCGGGCGCGATGTCGAGGATGGCGTAGACGCCCTCGACCTTTTTCGCGGCCTCGCGGTCGGCGCTGTCGAGCGTGCCGCCCGGATAAGGGCAGCGCGCGAGCACGGCGATCACGGGATCGCCGATGCTCTCGTCGAAGGCGTAGCGCAAGGTGCCGGTGACCACGGCGCGGGCGTCCACGTCGCCGGCCGGCTGGCCGATGAGGCGGTAACGGTCGGGCGACTTGAGCGGCGGCGGTGTCGCAGGGGCATCGATGCCCGCGGCGGCCGAGGCCAGGTCGGCGTAGGAAAGGCGCCGGCCGTCCGTGGCGATCACCATGCCGTTTTCGCCGCGCAGTTGTTCGGCGGGAACGCCGAGGCGGCGCGCGGCCGCCTGCAGGATCAGCCAGCGGCCGAGCGCGCCGGCCTGGCGCAGGTCGGCCCATGCGGCGGGAATGCTGGTGGCGTCGCCGCTGCGTTGGCGGCCATAGATGAATTTCGGCTCGCCGTTGCCCACGGTCACGCCCAGGCCCAGGGGCTCGACGATCACCCGCGTCCAATCGGCGTCGATCTCCTCGGCGATGATGCGAGCCAGCGACGTGGACGTGCCTTCGCCGTTGTCCGGATCGCGCACGCCGATGAAGATGCGTCCGTCCGCGGCGATCCGCAGGTAAGGGCCGACCTGCGCCCAGGCGTCGCCGAGCAGGGCCAGCGGCGGCGGACGGTCGACCGCGCCAACGGCACCGATGCCGATGACCAGTCCGCCCGCGGTACCGGCGGCGAACTTCAGGAAGCGGCGGCGCGAAAGGCGAACCTCGCCGCTCATGCCTTACCGTCCTTCATGGCACCGGCGGCGCGCTTGATCGCCTTGCGGATGCGACCGTAGCTGCCGCAGCGGCAGAGGTTGCCGATCTTGTCGATGTCCGCGTCGGAGGGATTCTTCTGCCGCGAGAGCAGTTCCACCGCGGCCATGATCTGGCCGGGCTGGCAATAGCCGCACATGATCGCGTCCTCGTCGATCCAGGCCTGCTGCACCGGGTGCAGCGTGCCGTCGTCGCCGGCGAGGCCTTCGACGGTGGTGACGCGCTTGCCGCGCATCTTCTCCATCCTCGTCTGGCAGGCGGCCACGGCCTTGCCGTCGACGATCACCGTGCAGAAGCCGCAATCGCCCTGGTCGCATCCGTACTTGGCGCCGGTAAGGCGAAGCACGTCGCGCAGATACCACAGCAGCGGCATGGTCTCGTCGCCGGTGTGGCGATAGCGTTTGCCGTTGACGATGACGTCGATGCCTTCGCGGACCGGCTTGCCGACCGCGGGCTGGCCGGCCTCCTGGCGGGGCGGAACGGGTACGGGAGACGTCGGGCCTTGCTGTGCCATCTGCTGTCCTCGGGGAATCCCGGGCATTGTGGCATCCGGGGCCGGGATCGGCGAGCGCCTTTACTGAACGGGCGCCGCTTTACCGAGCAGTCGTCGCCATACGGCATAGACGGGCAGGCCCGCGAACACCACGAGGCAGACCACGCCCGCGCTGAGCGGCTTGTCCCAGGCATAGGCGACGACCACGGCGACGACCGTGAGCAGGAAGACGAGCGGCAGGAGCGGATAGGCGGGCGTCACGAAGGCCGGGCGCCCCGCCGTGTGGCGCCGATACCAGAAAAGCGTGGCGATGGTCACGGCGTAGGCCGCCCAGTCGCCGAAGGTGGCGAAATCGAGCAGCTGGCCGTAATTGGCGGCCAGCACCAGCACGATGGCCCAGAGCGACAATGCCATCAGGGCGATGTTCGGCGTCCGGTAGCGCGGATGCAGCTTCGCCACGCTGGCGAAGAACAGGCCGTCCTCCCCCATCACCTGGAGCACGCGCGCGCCGGCCACGAGGGTGATGTTGCAGAAGCCGAGCGTGGAGATCGCGATGCCGATCGCGATGATCTTCGCACCGGTGTCGCCGAACACGCGGCTCATCACGTCGGCCGCGGGCGCCTGGCTCGCTGCCAGGCCGTCGTGGCCGAGCACGGCGAGATAGGCATAGTTGGTGAGCACGTAGGCGGCGATCACGACGAGCATGCCAAGCACGAGCGCGCGCGGCAGCGTGCGCTGCGGATCGCGCACCTCGCCCGCCAGGTTGTTGAGGTAGCTGAAGCCGGAGAACGCGAACAGCACCGGCAGCAGCGCGCCGGCGAGGCCGCCCGTCACGTGGGTGGCGCTCGGTGCCAGCGCCTGGGTGGTGCCGGCACCGGCGAAGGCGAGGCCGGTGACGACCAGCACCGCGATGGCGGTGAGCTTGAGGATGGCGAAGACGTTCTGCACCTGGGCGCCGAAGCGGATGCCGAAGAGATTGAGGCCGGTGACGAAGACCAGCGCCCCCACGGCCAGCGGCTTCACCAGCGTCGGCGACAGGCCGAAGACGGAGGTCGCGTAACTGCCGAAGATCGTCGCGACCGCGGCGCTGCTGCCGCTGTAGATCACCAGCAGCATCGTCCAGCCGAACAGGAAGCCGGCGAGGCGGCCGAACGCCTCGCGCAGGTAGACGTAGCTGCCGCCGGCTTCGGGCCGCCGCGCGCCGAGTTCGGCATAGCAGAGGCAGCCGACCAGGGTGAGCAGGCCACCCCCCACCCAGAGAGCCAGCAGCACCAGCCCGGAGTCGGTGCGCTGCGCGGCGATGCCGGGATTGAGGAAGATGCCGCCGCCGATAATGCCGCCAACGACGATGAGCGCGGCGTCCATGAGGGTGAGGCGTCGGGCGTAGCCGGGATTTTCCATGGGGGTGGCGGTAACGGGAAAGCGTGCAGGATGGCTTGTGTCGCCCCGACGGTGCAAGCTGGGGTCGCTTCCTGGCGGCTCGGCTTCGCCATCGCGGCGGAGCTTGAGCGCTTGAGCGAGGCGGCGGGAGCCCTCGGCCGTCCCCCTCGGCGCTACGCTGCGGTGTCGCTTGGGAAAGGAGGGCCGCTGCGCGGCCAGTGTCCTATGGCTTGCGCCCCGACGCGCACGGACAGTCGGCGGGGTTTTCCGACTCGACATCCCTGTCTCGGCGGAAAAGGCCGGCCATCCTGGCCGGCCCCCTTCGGGCCTTATCCGCCGACCGTCCTCACCTCCGCTACCCGCGCCGAGGAGGACGGCCGAGGGCTCTACCCCTCACTGAGGTGCGGATGACTAACCACGCGATGGCATGCACGGCCAAGGTTCCGACTATCGCCGTCGACCAGGTGGCGACGCTGTAAGTCGATTCAAGCGAATTTGCTCCGAAAAAATCATCGAGCCAGTCGTACACGGCCGTAGGAAGGAAGAAGTACGATGAGTCGTCCACGGCAAGCCATGTGATGCCATAAATGTGCGTCGCTACGATCAGCCACGACACCCACCCGATGACATGCTTGAGTCCGGTTACCATACTTGCACCGTACCGTAGGACATGATCTTCGTGCCGGGAATCTCTTCCGTTGTCGTGGTTCGAAGCAAACGGTGGAGCATGTAAAAATCAGACGTGCGTTCGAGGGTAATGCAGCCCTCGCTGATGCCGCGCGGACCCTTTGGGTGCAGCCGAAAGTTCCCGCGAAGCACCCCGTCACACCAGCGCTCGTCATCGATAACCCGGTCTTTTGCGTATAGCGCGAACCAGTCTCCCTTCACGGCGTTATCGAAAACGTTGAACTGCCTCTGCGGTCTGTCAACGATGTAATACATGCCTGCGGGAATGGGGCCTTTGTTAGGTACACACATGTGCGTGCGTCGATTCCGGAACTCTCCGTTCCCGGAAAATGCCTGGAACGAAAAGCCGCCGATGGACAGCGCCGTCTTGGGCTTCAACTCGAAAATGCCATGCAACACGCGTTACTCCTTCTGGCCCGATTCGGCCGCAAACGATTTAATGAGGCGGCACGGCTGCCACGTGCGTGCCGCGTTGTAGCTGGTTTTTTCCTATGCGTGTTTGAGAAGAATGCTCATCGATAGGCGGAAGGCGGCTAAGCCAGCAATTCTGGGGACGGCAGGTTGGCAGCGAGCGCCCGTCGCCGTGGTGGGCACTCCCAAAAAGGGGCAGTGACTTCGTCGAATGATTGGGATTTTCCTCAGGCGGCACCGATAGATGTCGCATCCGAGGCTCGTATGGGCGTGAGTCGCTGGGCTCCTGCTTTCGCAGGAGCGACGTTGTATGGGGCGGTATGAAAACGCCTGCGTGGTGCGGTTTCGGGGGAGATGCGCACGCTTCTTGCACGACACTGCGGCGTTTTGCTTTTGCTCGCCCAGCCAGCTATCTCAGTGATCGGAGAGGTGTCGGGCTGCGCCCCTCAGAGCGAGTTCGGTCGCTTGCGACCGCATGTCTGAGCGCTGAGGGGCGCAGCCCGACACCTCCGGCCAAGCGCCACGGTGTACGAGGTCGAACGCGATGGCGAAGCCGAGCCCGGCGGGCTAGAAAAGATCGCGGACCAGCCGGACCAGTGCCTGGCTGAAGGTCGCCGAGGCGGCCACCATCGCGATGGTCGTCGCCCAGACCAGGAGCACCAGCGCGCCGTCCCTTTCCACGAGAGCGAAGGCGAAAGCGACGAGCATGCCGCCGAAGACGTAGTTGGTGAACGGAATGGGCAGGGCGAGGAGGATGCCGACGAGGATCATGATCGCGCCGGACACGAAGGTGAAGGGATGGCGCGTGAGCCGCTGCATGCGCGGCTTGCAGATGCGTTCCAGGCGTCCCGTCATCGGCGCGATGCGGTCGAGGAAACGCAGCAGGCCCTCGCGCGACATCGTGCGCCGGCGCAGGAACCCGGGAATCCACGGGTGCTCCAGGCCGATCAGCATTTCCAGGCCCAGTGCGACCACGAGCACGCCCATGATGCCGCCGATGCCGACCGGCACGGGGATGAAGTTCGGGATCGCGAGCAACAGCAGGAGGAAGCCGAACGCGCGGCGGCGCAGGGGTTCGAGCAGCTGCTCGATGGTGACCCGCTCATCGGGCGCGGACATGAGCGCCGCCCTCAGCAGGGCGGCGGTCTTTTCCTCGCGGGGCTCTTTGTCCGGGCTCATGGGCCGACTGTCGCCGCCCCGGCTTGAACCCGCATTGAACCGCGGCGCTCATTCGTCGGCGGCGACTTCATCCGTTCGCACCGTGCTCACCAGCACCTTGTCGATGCGCGCGCCGTCCATGTCCACGACCTCGAAGCGATGGCCCTGCCAGGTGAAGGCTTCACCGGCGCGCGGGATGTGGCCGAACTGCGTGGTGATCATGCCGGCCACGGTACGGAAATCGTGTTCTTCCTCGTTCGGCAGGCGTTCGAGCTGGAGCAGTTCGCGCAGGTCGTCGGCCGGCAGGGAGCCGTCGACCAGCCAGCTGCCGTCCTCGCGGCGCACGATCGGGCCTTCCGGGCCGTCGTCGTCCGCGGCCGGCGCGGTGGCCCCCACGACGGCCGTGAGCAGGTCGTTGAGCGTGACCAGTCCTTCGATATCGCCGTATTCGTCCACGGCCAGGGCCAGTTGCGTGTCCGCGTCGCGGAACGCCTCCAGCAGGTCGAGCGCGCGCGCCGTGGCGGGCACGAAGAGGGGGCGGGCCACGTGGGCGAAAAGGTCCATCGGGCCGCCGTCCAGCGATACCAGCAGCGACTTCACTTCCACCGTGCCGACGACCTCGCTTTCGTCGCGCCGGTAGACGGGGTAGCGGGAGAATTGCGTCTCGCGCAGGACCGCCAGGTTGTCTTCCAGCGGCGCCGCGACGTCGAGCCAGGCGATCTTCATGCGCGGCGTCATCACCGAGCCCACGCTGCGGTCGCCCAGCCGCAGCACCCGGTTCACCATGTTGCGCTCGTCGCTGTCGAGGATGCCCTGCTCGGCGCTTTCGGCCACCAGCAGGCGGATCTCCTCCTCGGTGGCCGCGCTGGCGCCCACGCGGTGCAGGCGCAGCACGCGGAGGATGCCCGTGGAGAGGTGGTTGAGCAGCCAGACCATCGGCAGGGTGATGCGCGAGACCACCAGCATCGGCACGGCGATCTGGCACGCGATGCGTTCCGGCGCGGACAGGGCGGCGCGCTTGGGCACCAGTTCGCCGACGACGATCTGGACCAGCGACATCAGGAGGAAGCCGAGCAGCCAGCCGAGGATGCGGGCATAGGGTTCCAGCCAGGCCGCGCCACCGCCGTGGATGAGCCCGGTGAAGTGTTCGCCCAGCCTGTCGCCGGCCACGGCGCCGGTGACCAGGATGATCAGGGTCATGCCCACCTGGACCGTCGAGAGGAAGCGCTCGGGGGCCTCGGCCAGCTGCAGGGCCACACGGGCGCGGCGGCTCTCGCGGGCCATCTGCTTCAGGCGGCTCTTCCGCGACGCGACCACGGACATTTCCGACAAGGCGAAGAAGCCGTTGCCGAGTGAGAGAACGAGGACCAGCAGGATTTCGGTGAGCATCGGGCGCTTATATAGCAGATGGCCGCGTCGGATCGTGGAGGCGTCCGCCTCCCCAGTCCGGTAACATATTGGTCACAAATTCCCCCAGGTTCCCAGGCAACCCCATGTTTTCACTCCAGACGATGTTCGGTAAGGGCGACAAGTTCTACGGCCTGCTCGAGGCCAGCGCCGAGGCCGCCCGAGAGAGCGCCCGGGCCATGCACGAACTGGTCACCCAGACCGACCGCACCCCGGTGATGGCCGCCTTCAGCACGGCCCGCGCCCGCGAGAAGGCGCTCCACGGGCAGATCGGGGAGGAACTGGTGAACACCTTCGTCACCGCGCTGGACCGCGAGGACATCGAGGCGCTGAACTCCGCGCTGTACAAGATTCCCAAGACCATCGAGAAGTTCGCCGAACGCTACGTCATCGTCGCCGAGCGTCTCCAGGGCATCGACTTCGGCCAGCGCGCCGCCCTGCTGGAACGCTCCGCCGAGGTCGTGGTGGCCATGATCGGCCAGCTGCGCCACGGCCTGAAGATCGACCCGGTAAAGAAGCTGCGCGACCAGCTCCAGGCGCTGGAGTCGGAGGCCGACCGCCTGCTCCTCGATCCGTACCGCACGCTGTACGCGGAGGGCTCCGACCCGCTGCGCGCCATCCTGGCGAAGGATCTCTTCGAGCTCGTCGAGAAAGCGGTCGACAAATGCCGCGATGTCGGCAACGTCGTCTACTCCATCGTGCTCAAGAACTCCTGACGGCGGGATTCCCATGAGCATGGTCATCGCGGTCGTCCTGATCGCTCTCGCTTTCACCTACATCAACGGCTTCCACGACACGGCGAATTCCATCGCGACCGTGGTCGCGACCAAGGTGCTCACGCCGGGGCAGGCCGTGCTGCTGGCGGCGGTCACCAACCTCGCCGGCGCCCTTTGGGGCACCGCCGTGGCCGCCACGATCGCCTCGGGTCTGATCGACACCGGTGTGGTCGAGGTCGGCTCGCAGCTGCTGATCAGCGCGCTGCTTGGCGCCACCATCTGGAATCTCATCACCTGGTGGCTGGGCCTGCCTTCCAGTTCCAGCCATGCGCTGGTCGGCGGCCTGTGCGGCGCCGCGCTGGCGGCGGCGGGGGACAACCTCCATTCGATCATCTGGTGGCAGGACGGGGCGCACTGGTGGTTGGGCAAGGGCGTGATCCCGAAGGTGATCGTGCCGATGATCGTGTCGCCCTTCCTCGGTTTCGTCATCGGCTTCCTCATCATGGGGGGCCTCTATGCGCTGCTGGGGTTCTTCTCCAGCCGCCGCGGCCCCTTGCGCCGCTTCGGCCGCACGCCCTTCGTGAACAGCTTTTTCGGCAAGGCGCAGATCGTGTCGGCGAGCGCCATGGGCCTCTCCCATGGCATGAACGACGCGCAGAAGAGCATGGGCATCATCGCGCTCGCCCTGGCCGGCGCCACCGCCGCGGGCCAGTTCGACCACCTGCCGGCGTTCCTCCATTTCCTGCGCATTCCCCACGATCCGGCGGCCGCCGGCGGCTTCCCCATTCCCGTGTGGGTCAAGGTGGTCTGCGCGCTGACGATGGCCGGCGGCACCGCGGGTGGCGGCTGGCGGATCATCAAGACCCTCGGCCACAAGATGGTGAAGCTGCACCCGATCAACGGGTTCGCCGCCGAAGGCAGCTCGGCCGCCGTGATCCTCACCGCATCGGTCCTCGGCGTGCCGGTGTCCACCACGCACAACGTGTCCGCTTCCATCATGGGCGTGGGTGCCGCGAAGCGCTTCAACGCCATCCGCTGGTCGGTGGTCGAGCGCATGGTGTGGGCCTGGATACTGACGTTGCCGATCACGGCGGGTATCGGCTACGGCCTGGTGAAGCTGAGCAACTGGTTCTTCTGACCCTGCGGCGTCATCGCTTCCCTGGCTTCTCGCCGCCATGGCCGCGCCCGCATTACAGGGCGTCGGCTTCGCCGTTGACCACCTGTTCCAGCTGGTCGCCCGTGGCGCCCAGTTCCCCGATCAACCGCGCGAGTTCGCGTTCGTCCAGGTAGTCGTACGGACGGTTCTCGCACAGGTGGAGGTACGGGGAGCCGTCGAGGTCCGCTTCGGCGAGGTACCCGGTGCGCTGTTCCCAGTTGAAACGGAGGCAGCGGCGGGCGTCCACCCCCGCCAGTGGGCCGATCGGCGTGGACAGGCGCAGGAAGCGCTGGCCCTCGCCATCCTCCAGCTCCGCAAGGTAGATGCCCTGATGGCGCCCGTCGGGGAGCTCCAGGTCGAAGCTGATGACGTAGGGCTCGTTCTGGCGGAGCTTATGGATGCCGCCGACATGGGAGCGAATCGCTTCGAAGTGTCGCATGGCCGTCGTCCACACATCCGTCGTGAGGGTTTCCGGATGGTAACCTCATCGGCGTTTCGGAACATGCAGGAAACGACCATGAGCGATGAATGGGACGCCGACGCCGCCAGCGAGACCCGGGCGCGCCGCATCATCGAGGCGGTCGCGGCCATTCCGAGGGGGCGCGTGGCCAGTTACGGCGCCATCGCGGCGCGCGCCGGCTACCCGGGGCGCGCGCGCCTCATCGGCAAGGTGTTGGGGGAGGCCCCCAACCGGCTGGACCTGCCCTGGCATCGCGTGCTGCGCGCCGACGGGCGCATCGGCATACCCGCGGGCACGCGCGGTTACCGGGAGCAATGCAGGCGACTCAAGGCCGAGGGCGTCGTCGTGAAGGACGGCCGCGTGCCCATGACGGCCTTCGGGCTCGACCACGACCTGGACAGGGCTATCTGGGGACCGCCGGGCTGACCCTCAGCGGTAGGTCACCTCCGTCAGCCTCCAGGGGCGCGAGGCATCGCGGTGTACGGCGTACTCCAGCAGGCGGTCGTGGACCGGGCCCGGTATCGAGCGGATGTCGACGGCGCGGACCACGGCATCGACCCGGCGCCCCTCGGGGCAGTCCAATCGTCCTTCGCGCAGCGGGCAGGGTTGCTCCAGGACATAACCGCTGAAGGCGATGCGGCCGCCGGCGGCAAAGCCGGGAGGGATGCCGGCCAGAAGGCTTCCGGCGACGAGTGCGGCAGTTACGAACGCTCTGTGCATGACATCCTCCTCAAGGATGAAGTCGCAGTGGATCGCGGGCGTCGTGCCCGGTCCCATTAGCCGTCATCGCGCGTCGAAAGAAAACGACCCCCGTCGCAAATCGGCGTAAGCAAATGTTCGTACGGGCGTCGTCCGGCGGGGCGCCGCGGCGGCGGTTTGCTAGCATGGACACATGCAGTCCCACGCACTCGATCTCCTTCATTCCGTTTTCGGCTATCCCGGATTCCGCGGGCAGCAACAAGCCATCGTCGAAGCGGTCGCCGCCGGCGGCGACGCGCTCGTGCTCATGCCCACCGGCGGCGGCAAGTCGCTCTGCTTCCAGATCCCCGCACTCATGCGCGAGGGCACCGGCATCGTGGTGTCGCCGCTCATCGCCCTGATGCAGGACCAGGTCGACGCGCTCGGCGAGGCCGGCGTGCGTGCGCGCTACCTCAACTCCAGCCTGGACGCCGTCACCCAGCGCGAGGTGGAAGACCAGCTGCTCGCCGGCGAACTGGACATGCTCTACGTGGCGCCGGAGCGCCTGCTCACCGGACGCTTCCTCGGCTTGCTCGATCGCATTCCCATCGCGCTCTTCGCCATCGACGAGGCGCATTGCGTGTCGCAATGGGGCCACGACTTCCGCCCGGAATACCGTGAGCTCGCCATCCTGCACGAGCGTTTCCCCGAGGTGCCGCGCATCGCGCTCACGGCCACCGCCGACGAACGCACGCGCGAGGAAATCGTCGAGCGGCTGAACCTGCACGAGGCCCGCCGCTTTGTTTCGAGCTTCGACCGGCCCAATATCCGCTATCGCGTGGCGCCGCGGCAGAACGCGCGCCGCCAGCTGCTCGACTTCCTCGACGCCCATCGCGGCGAGGCGGGCATCGTCTATTGCCTGAGCCGGCGTAAGGTCGACGAAACGGCCGCATGGCTCGCGGAAGCCGGCGTCGACTCGTTGCCGTACCACGCAGGCCTCGACGCCGCCACGCGCACGCGACACCAGCAGCGTTTCCTGCGCGAAGAGGGCGTGGTGATGGTCGCCACGGTGGCCTTCGGCATGGGCATCGACAAGCCCGACGTGCGTTTCGTCGCGCACCTCGACCTGCCGCGCAGCATGGAAGGGTATTACCAGGAAACCGGTCGCGCCGGCCGCGACGGGCTGCCGGCGGAAGCATGGATGATCTACGGCCTGGGCGACGTCGTGACCATGAGCCAGATGATCTCGCAGTCCGAGGCGGGCGATGCGCGCAAGCGCATCGAACGGCTGAAGCTCGATTCGCTGCTGGGTTATGCCGAAGCCACGCGCTGCCGGCGCCAGCTGCTGCTGGAGGCGTTCGCGGAAATTTACCCGGAACCTTGCGGCAACTGCGACAACTGCCTGCAGCCGCCCAAGACCTGGGACGCCACCGTCGCCTCGCAGAAGGCCATGTCGTGCATCTATCGCAGCGGGCAGCGCTTCGGTGCCGGCCACCTCATCGACATCCTGCGCGGCGAGGCGTCCGAACGCGTGCGCGACCTCGGCCACGACAGCCTCACGGTGTTCGGCGTCGGTGCCGACATGGACGCCACGCAGTGGCGTTCGGTATTCCGTCAGTTGCTGGCGGCGGGGCTCGTCGAGGCCGATCCCGAGGGCTATGGCACGCTGCGGCTCTCCGCCACCAGCGGGCCTGTGTTGAAGGGCGAGCGCAAGGTGTGGCTGCGCGAGGACGCGCGCCCTGCGAAGGGGCGTCGCACGACGCGGTCCACGCCCGCCGCCGCGGGCGCCTCGCTCGGCATCGAGGAGATCGAGCAGCCGCTCTGGAACGAACTGCGCCGCGTGCGGGCCGAACTGGCCAGGCAGCACGGCGTGCCGGCCTACGTCATCTTCCACGACGCCACCCTGCTGGCCATGCTCCGCGCCCTGCCGGGCAACGAAGAAGAGCTGGCCTCGATCAGTGGCGTGGGAGAGAACAAGCTCAAACGCTACGGAAAAGATTTCCTCGCGGTCCTGACCGCGGCGGGGTGATAGCCTAGCCCGATGCCGCGGGCGGCCTGCGGCAACGACCAGGAGTTTCCGTGCACGACGCCACGCCGCTCATCGCCACCCTCGTCGGCGGCCTTGTCCTCGCCTTTGTCTTCGGCGCGCTGGCGCTCCGGCTGCGCCTGCCGGTACTGGCAGGCTATCTGGTCGCCGGCGTCGTCGCCGGGCCATTCACGCCAGGCTATGTCGCCGACGCGCACATCGCCCAGGAACTCGCCGATCTCGGCGTCATCCTGCTCATGTTCGGCGTGGGCCTGCACTTTTCGCTGAAGGACCTGCTGGCGGTCAAGGCCATCTCCATCCCCGGGGCCGCCGCGCAGATGGGCGTCGCCACCGGCCTGGGCATGCTGCTGGGCTGGTGGCTGGGCTGGCCGCCGGCGCAGGGCTTCGTCTTCGGCCTCGCGTTGTCGGTGGCCAGCACCGTGGTGCTGCTTCGCGCGATGGAGGAACGTCGTCTCCTCGACACCGACCGCGGCCGCATCGCGGTGGGCTGGCTGATCGTCGAAGACCTCGCGATGGTGCTGGCGCTCGTGCTGCTGCCGGCCATCGGCGGTTTCCTTGGTGCCGGGCACGACGGTCCCGCGCCGACGGTCGGCGCGTTGATCGAAACCGTGGCCTGGACGATCGGCAAGGTGGTCGTGTTCGTCGCGCTGATGCTGATCGTCGGCAAGCGCGCCATTCCCTGGGTGCTCCAGACCGTCTCCGCCAGCGGCTCGCGCGAACTGTTCCGCCTGGCCGTGCTGGCCATCGCGCTGGGCGTCGCGTTCGGCGCCGCCCATCTGTTCGACGTGTCGTTCGAGCTTGGCGCCTTCTTCGCCGGCATGATGATGGGTGAGTCGAAACTCTCGCAGCGTGCGGCGGAGGAAACGCTGCCGCTGCGCGACGCCTTCGCCGTGCTTTTCTTCGTCTCCATCGGCATGCTGTTCAATCCGCGCATCCTCGTCGAACAGCCGTGGGTCGTCCTCGCCGCATGCCTCATCATCGTCGTGGGCAAGTCGCTCGCCGCGTTCGTCATCGTGCGCGCGTTCGGACGCCCGCCCAAGACCGCACTCACCATCGCCACCAGCCTCGCGCAGATCGGCGAGTTCTCCTTCATTCTCGCGGGCCTGGGCGTCTCGCTGGGTCTGTTGAGCTCCCAGGCGCGCGACATCCTGCTCGCCGCCGCGATCGTTTCCATCCTGATCAATCCGCTGCTGTTCGTGGCACTCGACCGCTGGATCGCGCGGCACGACGCCGACACGCCGGACGACCACCCGGACATGGCCGGACACACCGTCCTGGTGGGCCACGGCCGCGTGGGCCGTCGCGTACTCGCCGAACTCCAGGCGGTCGGCGCGCGCACGCTGCTGATCGAATCGGACGAGGACGCCGTACGCGAACTCCGCGCGCGCGGCGACGTGGAGGTGGTGGTCGGCAATGCCGCCGCGGCGCCTGTCCTTGCGGAGGCGAACCTTGCCGAGGCCCGCGCATTGATCGTCGCCGTGTCCGATCCCTTCGAAGGCGGCCAGATCGTCCGCGCCGCACGCGCCCTGCGGCCGGACCTGCCGATCGTGGCGCGCGCGCACTCGCCCGAATGCGTGGGCCACCTGGGCGGCCTCGGTGCCAGCGAAGTCGTCTACGGAGAACAGGAAGTGGCCCGGAGCATGTTCGCGGCGGCCCAGCCGAAGCGCGAATCCACCCATTGAGCCGGACGAACGGCAGGAGCCGCCATAGCGGCGGAAAGCCGACGGAACGTCGCGGCCGCAGCGCATGTCCCCTCGCCGCCATGGCGGCTCCCGCAGTGTGCTTGTGCAAGATTTCCGGACACGCGGCGATAACAATCCGGTCGTTACCGTAACGAATTCACAGCGGATCGACGAGGACAGCATGGCATCCCGGATCGAGGACTACGCGATGCTCGGCAACTGCCGAAGCGCGGCGCTGGTGGCCAAGGACGGCTCCATCGACTGGTTGTGCCTTCCCCGGTTCGATTCCGCCTCGTGCTTCGCGGCCCTGGTCGGTTCCGAGGACAACGGCCGCTGGCGCATCGCACCCGCCGATCCCGATGCGGTCAGCCGCCGCGCCTACATCGACGGCAGCCTCGTCCTCGAAACCGAATGGCGAACGGCCACCGGCCGGGCGCGGGTGATCGATTTCATGCCGTTCGCCGATGAGCAGGTCGGCGTCACGCGCATCGTCGAGGGATTGGAAGGGCGCGTCGACTTCGAAGCCGTGCTCACCATCCGTTTCGACTACGGCAACGCGGTTCCCTGGGTGACGCGCGTCGACGAGACGACGATGACCGCGGTGGCCGGTCCGGACCTGCTGGTCGTGCGCAGTCCCGTCGCCGTGGAAGGCGAAGGCCTGCACAGCATCGCGCGTTTCAAGGTAGGCAAGGGCGATTCCGTTCCCTTCGTCATGACCTGGGGACCTTCGCACCTCCCGCCGCCCGACGTCCTCGACCCATACGACGCGCTGGCCGCTTCGCTCGCTTTCTGGGAAGGCTGGTCGAACCGCTGCAACGGTGCGGGGGAGTGGTCCGACATCGTCCGCCGTTCGCTGGTCGTGCTGAAGGGGCTCAGCTACCTTCCCACCGGCGGCATCGTCGCCGCGCCGACCACGTCCCTGCCCGAGCAGTTCGGTGGCGAGCGCAACTGGGATTACCGCTTCTGCTGGGCGCGCGATGCCACCTTCGTGCTGTCCGCCCTCGTCAACGCCGGGTACCACGACGAAGCCAGTGCATGGCGCGACTGGGTGCGCCGCGCCGTGGCCGGATCGCCGGAACAGTTGCAGGTGCTCTATGGCCTGGCGGGCGAGCGCCGGCTGGAGGAGTTCGAGGTGCCCTGGCTGCGGGGCTATGAAGGGGCGCAGCCCGTGCGTATCGGCAATGCGGCCTCCACGCAGTTCCAACTGGACATCTACGGCGAACTCGTCGGCGCATTCGCGCACGCCATCCGGCACGGCGTGGTCTGGCAACCCACCGCGGACAGCGTACAGACGGTGTTCCTGGAACACCTCGCCAGTATCTGGCGCAAGCCCGACAACGGGATCTGGGAAATCCGCGGCGAGCCGCGTCATTTCGTCCATTCGAAGGTGATGGCCTGGCTGGCCTTCCAGCGCGCCTCCGAGCAACAGCGCGAAGGGCACGATGCCGAGCTCAACCAGCGGTGGCGCACCGTCGCCGAGGAGATCAAGGCGGACATCCTCGCCAAGGGCGTGGATCCCGAGCGCGGCTGCTTCACCCAGTCCTACGGTTCCAAGGAACTGGACGCAAGCCTGCTGCTGATCACGCTCACCGACTTCCTGCCGCCGGACGACCCGCGCGTGACGGCGACGGTGAGGGCGATCGAGGAGGACCTGCTGGTCGAAGGCTTCGTGCTGCGCTATCACACGAGCACCGGCGTCGACGGCCTGCCGCCGGGCGAGGGCCAGTTCCTGCCGTGCAGCTTCTGGCTGGTGGAAAACTACGTGCTGCTGGGCCGTCTCGACGATGCGCGGGAGCTGTTCGTCAGCCTGATCGGCCTCACGAACGACCTCGGACTGCTCTCGGAGGAGTACGATCCACGGTCGAAGCGACTGCTGGGCAATTTCCCCCAGGCCTTTTCGCACGTCGCCTTGATCAATGCCGCCTTCAGCCTCGCGAAAGGTTACAGCGCGACGGCCGACGTCCATGCCACACCCGACGAAGCACTCGATACCCAAGGAGCCCGTGCATGAGTCCAGCCCAACCGAAGCGCGCCACCTCGCGTGCTCATCCGGCCGATCCCTGTACCGTCGTGATCTTCGGCGCCGCCGGCGATCTCACCAGCCGGCTCGTCGTGCCCTCGCTGTACAACATGCGTCGTACGGGCCTGCTGTCCGATAACTTCTCCGTCATCGGCTTCAACCACGGCAAGATGACCGACAACGCGTGGAAGAAGAACCTGCGGATGGCGCTGGAGCGCTTCGTCGGCAATTCCGGCGGCAAGCTCGACGAGGATGCGTGGGGCTGGCTGAGCGGGCAGATGAGCTATCACGCCGGCGATTTCGACGATCTCTCCGCGTTCCACAGCCTCGCCGTCCGTCTGCGCGAAGTGGAGAAGAAGCGCGGCACGAAGGGCAACGTGTTGTTCTACCTCGCCACGCCGGAGCGCTTCTTCGGCGACGTGATCGAGAAGCTCCGCGATGCCGGGCTCGTCGACGACGGCGGTTCGAACGGCGACTTCTGGCGCCGCGTGATCATCGAGAAGCCGTTCGGCCACGACCTCGCCTCGGCTCGCGCGCTCAACGAGCGCATCCTAAAGGTCCTCCGCGAAGACCAGATCTACCGCATCGACCACTTCCTCGGGAAAGAGACGGTGCAGAACATCATGGCGTTCCGCTTCGCCAACGGTCTGTTCGAGCCGATCTGGAACCGCGACCGCATCGACCACGTGCAGATCACCGTGGCGGAAACCGTCGGCGTCGAACGCCGCGGGTCGTTCTACGAGCAGACCGGCGCACTGCGCGACATGGTGCCCAACCACCTGTTCCAGCTGCTGGCCATGGTGGCGATGGAGCCGCCGAGTTCCTTCGACGCCGAGGCGGTGCGTACGCGCAAGGCCGAAACCATCGACGCGATCCGGCCGGTACAGCCCGAAGACGCCGTGCGCGGCCAGTACGGCCCCGGTGCGGTGAATGGCCAGCTGGCCAATTCCTATCGCGACGAACCCGACGTGGCGGCGGACTCGGTGACGGAGACCTTCGTCGCCATGAAGCTCTCGATCGACACCTGGCGCTGGTCGGGCGTGCCGTTCTACCTGCGCACCGGCAAGCATATGGGGCGCCGCACGACCGAGATCGCCATCCGCTTCAAGTCCGCGCCGTTCGCTCCATTCCGCGGCACGGGCATGGACGCGTTCGGCCCCGATTGGCTGGTGTTGCAGATCCAGCCGGACGAGGGCATCTCGTTGCAGTTCGACGTGAAGCGTCCGGGCCCCCGCGTGGAACTCGCGCCGGTGCGCATGGACTTCAAGTACGCCGACTGGTTCCGCGCCGAGCCGAACGTCGGCTACGAAACGCTGCTCTACGATTGCATGACCGGCGACGCCACGCTGTTCCAGCGCGCCGATATGGTGGAAGCCTGCTGGCGCGCGGTGCAGCCGATCCTGGACGACTGGTCGCAGCGCACGCCAGCCGACTTCCCGAACTACGCCTCGGGTAGCGCGGGACCGGCCTCGGCCGATACCCTGCTGGCGCTGGGCGGCCGTTCCTGGCGCCCGCTTAATACCGCGGCGGAACTCAATACGCGTCGCACGGCGAAGTCCGCCAAGGTGGACGCGTCGCCGTCGGAAAAGTCACCCGAGCGCCGCGCCGCGAAAAAGCGCGCGGCGGCGAAGAAGGCGATGCGCGGCACGTCGGTCAAGAAAGCGGCATCGGCCAGAAAAGCGGCCCCCGCCAGCAAGGCCGCCCCCGCAAAACGCCCCGCGAACACGAGCAAGCGTCCCCGCAAGAAATAACCGGCGCCGCTGACGTATCGCCCGTCGTCCCTATCTGCGCAGGGACGACGGGCGAGGGCTCGAGGTCAGTGGCAGCCGTCTTGTCTTGCCACGACTTCCGCCAGGCGCTCTTCGACTTCGTCACGCGTATGTGCGCGGAACAGTCGTGGCGCCGCGCGGCGAAGCGCGCCGCAGTCCAGTGAGGTCAGGCGGTCGCGGACCTGCAGCAACTGGCCCGGATGCATGCTGAATTCCTCCAGGCCCATCGCCAGGAGCAGGGCGGTGAACTGCGTGTCGCCGGCGATTTCGCCGCACAGGCTCACCGGCTTCTTCGCCCGACGCGCGCTTGCGATCACATGTGCGATCAGGCGCAGGAATGGTGGTTGCAGCGGATCGTAGATGCCTTCCAGCGCGTCGTTGTTGCGATCCGCCGCGAGCACGTATTGGGCGAGGTCGTTGGTGCCGATGGCGAGGAAGTCCGCCTTCGCCAGGATCGAGCCGACGCCGATCGCCGCCGCGGGCACTTCGATCATCGCACCGATATCCAGTCGCTCCGGAAGCTCCTGCCCCTGCCGCGAAAGGTCTTCGCGTGCCTTCTTGATCAGCGTGCGCACGGCCGCGAGTTCGCCGATGTGGGTGACCATCGGGACGAGGATGCGCACCGGGCCGTAGCAGGCCGCGCGCAGGATCGCGCGCAACTGCACGCTGAAGATGTCGGGGTAGCGCAGCGACAGGCGGATGCCGCGTACGCCGAGCGCCGGGTTGTCCTCGCCGCGGATCGCCAGCCCCGCCGCATCGGCCTTGTCGGCGCCCAGGTCGAGCGTGCGGATGGTGACGGGCAGGCCGCCCATGCCGAGCACGACATCGCGGTACGCCGCGAACTGCTCGTCTTCGGAGGGCAGGCCGCGCTGGCGCAGGAAGAGGAATTCCGACCGGTAGAGGCCGATGCCGTCGGCGCCGCGTGCGCGGGCGAGGGTCACGTCGCCCGCCAGCTCGGCGTTCGCGAAAAGCCGGACGTGCGCGCCGTCGCGCGTGAGCGTCGGTGCCGTGGCGAGGGCGGCGAGGCGGCGGCCTTCCGCCGCGGCCTGGCGCTGCCACTGGCGGTAGCGCGCGAGGTCCTGAGCCGTCGGATGGACGATGACCTCGCCGTGTTCCGCGTCGATCAGCACAAGGTCGTCGTCGTTGACGGTGGCGAGCGCGTCGCGCGTGCCCACCAGCATCGGGATGTTGAAGCTGCGCGCGAGGATCGCGCTATGCGAGTAGACGCTGCCCGCGCTCGCGATCACACCGAGCATGCCCTGGCCGGCCATGCCCGCCATGTCGGCCGGGGCGATCGTGTCGCTCACGACGATCTCGCCCACGCGCGACGCGAGCTTGCGTTCCTCGCGGCTGGACTGCTGGTTCAGCGCCGACATGACCCGGCCGATGACCTGGTCGATGTCTTCGCCGCGGCTCTTCAGGTACGGATCGTTCATCGCGTCGAACACGGCGGCGAGGCGGTCGCGCTGCATTTTCAGCGCGGCGCTTGCCGTGTAATGGCCGACGGCGACGAGGTCGTCGAGGCCGCGCAGCAGTTCCTCGTCGTCGAGGAGGAGGCTGTGTGCGTCGATGAAGTCGCCTACTTCGCGGGCGAGCGCGCCGTGCAGCTTGCCGCGGAGTTCGTGCAGTTCGGTGCGGGCGGTGTCGATGGCCTTGTGCAGGCGTTCGATCTCGGCGCCGATCTCGGTGTCCTCGAGCATCCGCATGTCCACGGCGAGGATGCTCGGCTGGATCAGGCGCGCCCGACCGAGGGCCATGCCCCGGGCGGCGGGTGTACCTGTCAGCACGACTCTCATGGTCAGGCGCCTTCGTCGAACTTGCGGTCGAAGAGGTCCACGACCGCGGAGATGGCCTGGGCCTCGTCCTCGCCGTCCGCGCGAACGGTGAGGGAGGTACCCATGCCGGCGGCCAGCATCATCACGCCCATGATGCTCTGCGCATTCACTTCGCGTCCCTTGTTGACGAGCCAGACCGTCGATTTGAACCCTGCGACCAGCTGGACAAGCTTGGCCGATGCGCGTGCGTGCAGGCCGAGCCGGTTCGATACCACGATGTCACGTTCAAGCATGGTCGATGAAGATCCCTCCGCGACCGCCGCTGGCCGCGATCTCGGCCAATTCGGGTAGCGATTTTTCGGAATAGTTGAGGACGCGCAGCAGCATGGGCAGGTTGAGGCCCGAGACGCAGCGAAGGTGCACGCCGAGCTCGCCCAGCGAGAGGCCGATGTTGCAGGGCGTGGCGCCGTAGAGGTCGGCCAGCACCAGCACACCGTCGCCATGGTCGAGTTCGCGGGCGTGCCGGGCCGTGAGCGTGCGCATGACGTCGGGATCGGCGCTGGGCGGCACCTCGACGGCGTCGACCTCCAGCGGAAGCTTCGGCATCACGTGGCGCGCGGCGGAAATGAGCGCCTTGCCGACGGCCTCGTGGGTCATGAGGAGGACGCCGACGGTCATCGCCCGAACTCTCGCGGTAGCTGTGTCATGGTCACTCGAGTTCGCGATGGAAGGTCAGTACGTTGCCGCGTTCCGAGCGGAAATGCTGGGCCAGCTTCTCGACGAGGTACACCGAGCGGTGACGTCCGCCCGTGCAGCCGATCGAGACCGTGACGTAGCTGCGGTCCTCGCCGTCGAAGCGCGGCAGCCAGGTGTCCAGCCAGCGGGCCACATCGGCATAGTACTCGCCCACGAGCGGGTTCGCGTCGAGGAACTCGCGGACGGGCAGGTCCTTGCCGGAGAACGGCCGCAGGCGCGGGTCCCAATGCGGATTGGGCAGGCAGCGTGCGTCGAAGACGAAATCGGCGTCGGACGGCAGCCCGCGGCGATAGGCGAAGGATTCGAACAGCAGGGTGGTGCCGTCCGAGGCCGCGGCGTAACCGGTGGCGAACAGGCGGCGTAGCTGGTGCACATTGAGGTCGCTGGTGTCGATCACCTTCTCGGCGATCGACACCAGGGGACGCAGCAGTCGCCGCTCCTCGGCGATGGAATCCGCCAGGGACCGCCTTTCCGCCGCGAGCGGATGGCGCCGGCGGGTTTCCGAATAGCGCTTGATGAGGACGTCGTCCCGGCTGTCCAGGAAGATCAGGTGGACGTGCACGCCCGCCGTGGACAGCTCGGAGAGCACATGCGGCATGCGCGAGAGGTCGATGCGCCGGTTGCGTACGTCCACGCCCACGGCGATGCGCCGGCGCGGCCCATGCTCGCCCTGGCTGACGGCGGCGACCAGCTGCGGGATCAGCTCCGCCGGCATGTTGTCCACGCAGTAGAACTCGAGGTCTTCCAGCGCGCGCAGGGCGACGGTCTTGCCGCCGCCGGACATGCCGGTGAGCACCACGAGGTGGATCGCGTCGGGCTCGACGATGGGGCTGGCGACTTCGTCGATCACGGGCTCACCATGGAGAGAAACGGCGCATCTGATGCGCCTGGCGGTCGATGAAGGTCTGCGCGGGATCGATGCCCTTGCTCTTCAGCACGTGGTTGCGCACGGCGGCCTCGACCAGCACGGCGAGGTTGCGGCCGGGCGCGACGGGGATCGTGATCTTGGGCACGTCCACGTCGAGCACGTTGCGCCGGCTGACATCGCCGGTGAGGCGGGTCATGGCGTCGGGCTCCTCGCCGGCCTGGAGCGGTTTCAGGTGCACCACGAGGCGCAGGTACTTCGAAGGCTTCACCGCGGTATGGCCGAACATCTCGCGGATGTTGAGCACGCCCAGGCCGCGCACCTCGAGGAGGTCCTGCAGCAGTTCGGGGCAGGCGCCGTCGATGACGTCGGGTGCGATGAGGGTGAATTCGGTGGCGTCGTCGGCGACGAGGCGATGGCCGCGGCTGATCAGTTCCAGGGCCAGCTCGCTCTTGCCCGAGCCGGGTTCGCCGGTGATCAGCACGCCGATGGAGAACACCTCGAGGAACACGCCGTGCAACGTGACCCGCGGCGCGAGCGTGCGCGCCAGGTGGTATTGCAGGTAGGTGAGGAGTTCGTGGCCGCGCTTGGTGCTCTGCCACAGCGGCGTGTCGGTTTCCTCGGCCACTTCGCGCAGGTCGGACGGGATCGACTGGTCTTTCGTGACGATCAGCGCGGCCGGCTGGTACGCGGCGATCTTGTGGATGGCCTCCCAGCGCTGGCGCGAATCCAGGCCGTCGAGGTAGTTCAGCTCCTCCGTGCCGATGATCTGCACCTTGTTGGGGTAGATCACGTTGAGGTAGCCGACCAGCGACGGGCGCCGGCTCTGCTTGGCGTTGGGTTCGAGCACGCGGGCTTCGCCACGCATGCCCGCGGCCCAGCGCAGCGCCATGCGCTCGTGTACCCCGTCGAAGAGTTGTCTGGCGGTCAGCCGTTCCACAGGCTCTCGGTCCCTTGGGAAGGAAAGGCCGGCGCGCGGGGCGCGCCGGCCTGGAGCCTATTGTGCCATCAAGGGCGGGCGGGCTGCCCGGGTCAGCTGGCGGCGCGCGCTTCCCGGACCTCGCTGTTGTGGTGGTCCTTGAGCTTTTCCTTGTGCTTTCTGAGCTGGTCGGCCAGTTTGGCGATCATGGCGTCGATCGCCGTGTAAAGGGTGTCGTTCTTGTTGTCGTCGTCCAGCCGGGCGACTCCCTCCGCGTGGAGACGGGTGCCCGAGCAGTGCAGGGTGCCTCCCGCCTTGTGCTCGTTCTTGTCGACGGAGAGGACGACGTCGAGGGCCGTGATGTTGTCGAAAAGGCGTTCGAAGCGACCGATCTGTTGTTCCACGCGCTCGCGCAGGGCGGGGGTGATCTGGATGTGCTGGCCGCTGATCTGGATTTGCATTGACGCCTCCTTCTTGCTGAGGGTGCCGCCTCGCGGCGGCGAGACCGGAGCGACGGAAGGTCGCTCCTCTAGCTCTAATCGCTTGGACCGTGGACCTTCGATGGGGTTCCTCTGCGTCGTCAGTTGGCGCGCACGCGCTCGCTGGAGCTGGGGATGCGCATCGCCTCCCGGTACTTTGCAACGGTACGTCGGGCGACCTGAATTCCGCGTCGATGCAGCTCCTCGGCCAGGGCCTGGTCGGAGAGCGGCCGCCGGGCGTCCTCGGCCGTGATGAGCTTGCGAAGCATGGCCTGGATGGCGGTCGCCGAGGCGCTGCCCCCGTCTTCCGTGGCCACGCCGCTGGAAAAGAAATGCTTGAGCTCGAAGGTGCCGCGCGGCGTATGCATGTACTTGCGCGTGGTCACGCGCGAAATGGTCGATTCATGCATGCCCACCTCCTCGGCCACTTCACGCAAAACCAACGGATGCATGGCCTCGGGGCCGTAATCGAGGAAGGCGCTCTGCCGGCGGACGATGACGTCGGCGACCTTCTGCAGCGTTTCCGCGCGCGACTGCAGGCTCTTCAGCAGCCAACGGGCCTCCTGCAACTGGCCCTTCATCCAGGTGGCGTCGTCGCCGCGCGCACGGGCTATTAAATTGCAGTAATGCTGGTTGAGACCCAGCCGCGGCTGGGCGTCCGGATTCAGACTGACCTGCCAGCGTCCGTTCTCGCGCCGGGCGTAGACGTCGGGTGCCACGTATTCGACCGGGGTGGCGTCGAGCGCCGCGCCGGGGCGCGGGTCGAGGCTGCGGATAAGCGCCGCCGCCGTGGCCACCTGCTCCTCGGGGGCCTTCAGCCGGCGGGCGATCTTGGCGATGTCGTTGCGCGCGAGCAATTCCAGGTCCTCGTTCACGATGCGGATCGCGAGTTCGCGATGCGGCGTGTCGATCGAGAACTGGGAAAGCTGGCAGAAGAGGCAGTCGCGCAGGTCCAGACTGGCGATGCCGGTGGGATCGAAGCGCTGCACGCGCTTGCGCACGCCTTCGACCTCCTCCGCGTTCGCCTGCAGTTCGGCGGGCAGGGCGGCGAGCACCGCCTCCACGCCGTCGCGCAGGTAACCGTCCTCGTCCAGCGCGTGGATGATCGCCGTGGCGATCGCATGCTCGCGTGGCGAGAACTGGGAAAGGTTGAGTTGCCATTCCAGGTGCTGCTGGAGATTTTCCGGCGCCGCGTTCTGCGGCTCGAAACCGTCCTCGTCCACGCCGTTGGCGCGCGACGACGTGCCGGTGTATTCGCTGGGGTCGCCCTGGAAGCGATCGTCCTCCCATTCCGGGGTGAGTTCCTCGGACGGGGCGGCGGTGGACTCCTCGTCCTCCCTCGATGCCTTGGCGGGCGGCTCGTCGCGCGAAGGGAACTCGGCGGCTTCGTAGCCGTTTTCCTCCGTTACGTCGTTTTCGGCCTCGGATTCGGCATCTTCGGCGAACTCGAGCAGCGGATTGCTTTCCGCGATCTGGCGGAGTTCGGCCTCGAGCTCCAGCTGCGACAACTGCAGCAGGCGGATGGCCTGCTGCAGCTGTGGCGTCAGCGTGAGCTGCTGGTGGAGGCGAAACTGGAGTCCGGGTTTCATGCCTTCGACGCTTGGGGTTCCCGAGCCATCCTAACCCCTACGAGTGGCCCAAACCAGCGGCCGGGCAGGCTAGGCCTGCCCGGCCGTCTGTCATATTCTGAATTCGCGACCCAGGTACACCTCGCGCACCTTTTCGTCCGCGAGGATGTGCTGGGGCGTGCCTCGCGCGAGCACCTCGCCGTCGTTCAGGATGTACGCGCGGTCGCAGATGCCGAGCGTCTCGCGAACGTTGTGGTCGGTGATCAGCACGCCGATGCCGCGTTCCTTGAGATGGCGGACGATGCGCTGGATCTCGCCCACGGAAATCGGGTCGACGCCGGCGAACGGCTCGTCGAGCAGCATGTACCGCGGACGCGCGGCGAGCGCGCGGGCGATTTCCACGCGGCGACGCTCGCCGCCGGAAAGACTGATGCCCTTCTGTTCGGCGATGTGCGCGATCTTGAGTTCGTCCAGCAGGCTTTCCAGTTCGTCCTCGCGCTGCTTCTGGCTCATGCCTTCGCGCAGTTCGAGCACGGCCAGGATGTTGTCGGCCACGCTGAGCCGGCGGAATACGGACGCTTCCTGCGGAAGGTAGCCGATGCCGAGCTTCGCGCGGGCGTGCATCGGCAGGCCGGTGATGTCCTGCTGATCGAGCTTGATCGCGCCGGCGTCGGCCTGGATCAGGCCCACCACCATGTAGAAGCAGGTGGTCTTGCCGGCACCGTTGGGGCCGAGCAGGCCGACCACCTCGCCTTCGCGGATGGAGAAGCCGAAATCGCGGACCACCTGGCGCGCGCGGAAGCGCTTCTGCAGGCCTTGGGCTGAAAGCATCGTGTCAGGGCTTCTTCGTGTCGTCGGATGCCGGCTTCGCGGGAGCGTTGGCGGCAGGCGCCTTGTTCTTCGGCTGGAAGGTCATGTGCACGGGGGCGCTGCCGGAACTCTCGCCCGTCATCGTGCTGTCCTTGGTGTTGTAGGTGAGCTTGTCGCCCTCGGCGCTGCCCTTTGCCGGCTGGTTGACCTTGGCGTCGCCGGTGAGCACCGCGTAATCCTGGTCGATCTTGTAATCGATATTGCGGGCGCGGCCGTCCATCGGCTGGTCCTGGTCGTCCAGCTGGTGGATGGTGGCGGGGTTGCCGTCCACAACGACCCGGGTGAGGGTGTTGTCCGCGTCGAGGTAACCGGTGGCCTTGCTGCCCGTGATCTTCAGCGTGCCCTGGGTGAGCACGACATTGGTGGTCCAGATCACCTTGCCGGGCTGGCCGTTCTGGGGGGCTTGCGTGCCGTCGAACGATTTCGACGTGACGTCCGCCGGTTGGTTGCGATCGGCCTTCTTGGCCGACACGGACGCGCTCGCCAGGAGCGTCGCGCAGAGCACCGCGATGACGGCCTTAGCGCTTGCGCGGCTGGTAGACGGTGTGGACTGCATCGAGGAGCTCCAGGTGCTTGGTGTCGAGATTGGCGCGCATGCCAACGCCCTGCATTGTAGAGGTTCCCTGCACGATCCGCGCCGCCTCTGCGGTTTCCAGGCGGTTTTCCTTGGGCCAGGCGGTGACTTCCGAGGTATCGATGCTGGCGGGCGGATTGGCCTGGAAGGCGATCCGGTCCATGTGGACCTTCCCTTGCAGCTTGAGCATGCTGCCGTCCTTGTTCACCCAGCCGTACTGGGAATGTCCCGTCCACGGCGGCACGTTCGTCTCCTTGGTGGAGGGCAGCACGAAATCCGGCGCGTTGATGTACAGCGACTCGTCGCCCTCGCGGCGCTCGAGGTGCGGGGCGACCAGCTTGAAGGCGGGCTTGCCTTCCTCGTTGTAGGAGTCGAGGTCGAAGTTGGTCAGCACGTAACCGGAGCGCGGCGGACCGACGAAGTCCTGCACCTTCTTCTCGGGAGCCGTCCAGTAGTACAGCAGCACGCTGGCGCCGAGCACGGCGGCGAGGATGCCGGCGACGCTGGCCGCGCTGCGGTCCTTGAAGAGGTTGAACACGCTCACAGCCAGCGGTCCCTCTCGGCTTCGGCCTTGCCCTGCGCGGCGAGGATCAAGTCCGCCACTTCCCGCGCGGCGCCGTAACCGCCGATGAGGCGGGTGCGCCAGTGCGCGCGCTCGGCCACCCAGGGATGGGCGTTGGCCGTCGCCACGGCCAGCCCGCAGATGCCCATGGCGGGCAGGTCGGGCAGGTCGTCGCCGACGAAAGCCGCCTGTTCCGGCGCGAGGCCGAGGGCCTCGAGCAGGCCCGTGAGGCAGGCGCGCTTGTCTTTCTGGCCCTGGTAGACGTTGGCGATGCCGAGTTCCTCGGCGCGCAATGCCACGGGGTGGCTGATCCGGGCGGTGATGATCCCGACCGTCACGCCGTTCCGCTGCAATGCCTTGAGGCCGAGCCCGTCGTGCACGTGGAAGACCTTGGTCTCGCGGCCGTCCTCGCCGTACCAGAGGCGGCCATCGGTCAGCGTGCCGTCCACGTCGAAGACGACCAGGCGTACGCGGGCCGCGCGCTCGGCGACGTCGGCGGGAATCTCGGAGTAGTGGGTGTAGGCCATGGTTCGCACTATGGGGACGGAAGCGGCGCGGGGGAACGCGGTGGGGTGCGGCCGTTCAGACGACGCGGGCCCTGAGCAGGTCGTGGATGTTCAGCGCGCCGACCACGCAGCCGTCCGCATCCACCACGAGGAGGGCGTTGATCTGGTGCTTCTCCATCAGCTGGGCGGCTTCCACCGCGAGCTTGTCCGAGCCGATGGTCTTCGGGCCGCGGGTCATGAGCTGCGCCACCGAGGCGCTGCGCAGGTCCACGCCGTCGTCGTCCAGCGCGCGGCGCAGGTCGCCGTCGGTGAACACGCCCAGCAGGTGGTTCTCGCCGTCGACCACGGCGGTCATGCCCAGGCGCTTGCGCGACATTTCCACCAGGGCCTCGCTAAGCGTGGCTTCCAGGCGTACGCGCGGCACGTCGTCGCCCGCATGCATCACGTCGGAGATGTGCAGGAGCAGGCGGCGTCCGAGGCTGCCGGCCGGGTGCGAACGGGCGAAATCGTCGGAGGTGAAGCCACGGGCCTCCAGCAGCGCCACCGCGAGGGCGTCGCCCATCACCAGGGCCGCC